>CAZJMY010000219.1:0-6794 GCA_964546845.1 uncultured Myxococcales bacterium
GGCTGCGTCCCTCTCCAGCACGGCCGAAGCCTAGGACCTCGGCCGTCGCGATTCAAGCGCGCGCCGTTTTGGTTACCTCCAATCTCTCTTTTTCGAACCGTGCGCGCGTCCAATCCCCCTTAGGATGCGCCCGATGCGCACGTTCATGACACGGCACGCCCTCGGCGTCTTCGCGCGAACCCTGGTGATGGCCGCGACCGCGGGGGTTGGCGCGGGCGCTTGCTCGTCCTCGCCCGGGCGGACCACCGGGTCCGGCGGGCAGACCGGCGGGGCGACGACCACCGGCGCCGGCGGCAACGGCACCGGCGGGAACGGCAGCGGGGGAGCTCAGAGCAGCGGCACGGGCGGCCCCATCAGCGGCGGCGCCGGCGGCACCGTCGGCAGCGGCGGGTCGGCCGGTACGCCGGGCCGCGGTGGAACGGGGGGCGGCCTCTCCGCGACGGGGGGCGCCGGCGGCAGCTCCGGCGCCAACATCCCGGTGCTCAACGTCGGCTGCGGCATGTTGAAGATCGAGGTCTGCACGGACGACATCATCCGCGTCGCGTGCGCGCCCGCGGCGGCGTTCTTCACCCGCGCCAGCCTCGCGACGTCGCCGAAGAAGTGCGTCGACACGCCCGCGCAGGTCTCGACGGCCGGCGGTCAGATGACGATCACCACCGCCCGGCTGTCGGTGCGCGTCGACACCACGACGGGCGCCGTGACGTTCCTGGACGCGTCGGGGAACACGGTGCTCGCGGAGCAGCCCGGCGGCGGACGGACACTGACCGCGGCGACGATCCAGGGCGAGGCCACGCACAACGTCCGGCAGGAGTGGCAGCCCCAGAGCGACGAATCGCTGTACGGCCTGGGCCAGCATCAGCAGGGCCACTTCGACATCAAGGGCTACGACCTGGACCTGCACCAGCAGAACAGCGAGGTGTACATCCCGTATCTCGTGTCGAGCCGCGGGTACGGAATCCTGTGGGACAACACGTCGTACACCCGGTTCGGCGACCTCGGGCAGCCGCAGCCGGTGCCGGGCGTGACGTATGCGTCCGGGACGCCCGCGAACACGGTCCAGGGGGCCAGCAGCGGCAGCGTCAACTGGCAGGGGATGGTGACGGCGCCGACGACCGGCGATTACGAGTTCTTCACCTACGCGTCCGGCAACGTCCAGCTGGACGTCAACAACCAGACGCTGGTCAATCACTGGCGGCAGAACTGGCTGCCCAACGTCGAGATCGCCAAGGTCACGTTGCAAGCGGGCCAGCAGGTCCCCGTCCACCTGCAATGGACGGCGGACAACGGCGTCAACCTTCTGCAGTTCGGCTGGAAGCCGCCGCCGGCGACGCCCCGCACCACGTCGCTGTGGTCCGAGGTCGGCGACGGCATCGACTATTACTTCGTCTACGGCCCCGAGATGGATGACGTGATCGCCGGGTACCGGCAGCTCACGGGCGAGGCCCCGATGATGCCGCGCTGGGCGTTCGGGTTCTGGCAGTCGCGCGAGCACTACACGTCCACCGCCGACATCACGGGCGTGCTGTCGGGCTATCGCACGCGCAACGCCCCGATCGACGCGATCGTCCAGGACTGGCAGTACTGGGTGCCGAACGGGTGGGGCACCCATCAGTTCGATCCGGCGCGCTACCCCGACCCGAAGGGGCTCATCACCTCGATTCACAGCACGTACAACGCGCACTTCATGATTTCGGTGTGGGGCAAGTTCTATACGAACACCGACAACTACAAGGCGCTGGCGGCGAAGAACTACGTCTTCACCTCGAACGTCACGGCCGGTGACATCGACTTCGTCGGATACCCGTTCACCTACTACGACGCGTTCAACCCGGGGGCGCGCGCGCTGTACTGGTCGCAGATCGACGACCGCCTGTTCAGCCTGGGCGTGGACGCCTGGTGGATGGACGCGTCCGAGCCGGAGATCGTCGAGGGCGATTCGAACGCGCAGGGGGCCGGGCCGTTCAGCAGCACCGCCGCGCAGATCGCGACCAACACCGCTCACATGAACCCCACCTTCCTGGGGACGGGCGCGCGCATGCACAACGCCTACTCGCTGGTGAACAGCCAGGCGATCTACGAGGGGCAGCGCATGGCGGCGCCCAACCAGCGCGTCTTCATCCTGACCCGCAGCGGCTTTGCCGGCCAGCAGCGCTATGCCGCCACGACCTGGTCGGGCGACATCACGTCGACCTGGACGGCGATGGCCAAGCAGATCCCCGCCGGCCTGGGCTTCTCGATCTCGGGCATGCCGTACTGGACCGTCGACGGCGGCGGCTTCGCGGTGCCGGCCCGGTTCGCCGCGACGTCGCCGACGGCGGCCGACCAGGCCGAATGGTACGAGCTGAACACCCGCTGGTTCGAGTGGACGACCTTTCTGCCCATCATGCGCGTCCACGGCCAGACGCCGCTGCGCGAGATCTGGCAGTTCGGCGGCAACAACAGCACCGCCTACGCGGCGATGTTGAAGTTCGACCAGACGCGCTACCAGCTGCTGCCGTACATCTATTCGCTGGCCGGCGCCGTCACCCACGACGGCGCGACCATCATGCGGCCGCTGCTGATGGACTTCCGGACGGACGCCACCGCCCGCGAGATCAGCGACGAGTACATGTTCGGTCCGGCGTTCCTGGTCGCCCCCGTCACGACGTACAAGGCGACCAGCCGTTCGGTCTACCTGCCGCCGGCGACGGGGTGGTACAGCTTCTGGGACGGCAACTATCAAGCGGGCGGCAAGACCATCACGGCCGCCGCGCCGTTCGACGCGATGCCGGTCTTCGTGCGCGCCGGCTCGATCGTGCCGATCGGCCCGGCCCTGCAATACACGGAGGAGAAGCCGGCCGACCCGATCCGCCTCTACGTGTTCACGGGCGCCGACGCGTCCTTCACGCTGTACGAGGATGACGGCGTGACGAACGACTACGAGGCGGGCGGCTTCACGCGGATCCCGATCACCTGGACGGAGGCGACGAAGACGCTGACCATCGGCGCGCGCCAGGGATCGTTCCCCGAGATGCTGGCGACCCGTACGTTCCAGCTGATCCTGGTGTCGCCCACCAAGGCGGTGGGCTTCTCGCCGACGAAGACGGTCACGCCGGACGCGACGATCAGCTACACGGGCGCGGCCGTCACGCACTGACCGGATGTGCCGCAACCGGGGCGCCCGTCGGACGCCCCGGCTGGCCGGGCGCTAGAACTTCGAGTTGCCGCCGGAGTCGCTGATGATGGCGAACCCGAGCGCGTTCGTCGGGCTGATGACGGCCGAGTTTCTCAGCTCGACGTGACCGTGCCCGTCGGCGTTGACCGCGAAGCCGCCGGCGCCCGGTCCGCCGCCGACCACGCTGGTGTTCACGATGACGTGGCCCTGATCGTGAACGACGATGGCCGACGTGCTGCCGAACAGCACGCTGTTGTTGACGGTAACGGTGCAGTTACCCGAGACGGTCAGGGCGGCGCCCGTGCTCTGGATGTCCACGTTGTTCAGCGTCAGCTGCTGCGTGCCCGAGCAGGTGCGCGGGGTGCCGACGGTCCCCTGGACGATCAGGTGATAGGTCGCGTTCTGGCTGTTGTTGCAGGCCGTCGACGAGGAGGTGATGACGACGGTGTGGCTTCCGGCGCTCAGCGGCTCGAGGAACGCGTAGTAGCCCTCGTCGACGGACGGGCTCAGCACCTGCGGCGGGACGCCGAACACGTTGTCAGCGGGCAGGTTGACGGAGAACACCGTCGACTTCTCGAGCAGGCTGCGCGGGTTCGCGATGGCGACGCCGTCGACGGTCACCGAGAGGGTCGGGTTCTGCTCGACGCAGGTCACCTTCGACCGGACGAACGCCTCGGTGCGCTGCTCCGGCGGGTCCGTCTGCTGCGCGAAGTACGACGCGCTCAGGATCGGGATCAGGAACGCGTCGCCGACCGGCACCGTGCAGGTGCGCGTCACCGGGGATCCGTCGAACGTGCCCGCCAGGAAGAAAGTGCCTGGCACCGGCTGCCCCACCGCGCAGTTCGCGCCGGTGGTGTCGAGGACGGGGTTGTTGGCGGCGGGCGTCTGGAGCGCCCACTGCCACCAAAGGGCGCCCCAGTCGGAGTAGCTCTTCAGATGGGGCGCCGTCGGGGGTGGCGGCGCGAAGGTCGGCGCGGCGCTGGCCGCCGCCGAGGCGAACGTGACGAGGCACAACGTCGATGCGAGCAGGGTCGAACGGGCACGTGTCATGGGGTCTCCTTTGGTCAACGTCGTGTTGCGCGGTGACGGCGCCCTTATAGACCCGTTGACAACGCAGTCGCCCACGTTTGTGCAACGAACTGAAGGATAGTCGTATGCGGCGGCTGGACCGGTAACGTCAATTACCGCGCCCTGCCTGGCGCGGCGATAAATTGCCGGAGATCGGTCCTGCGTTCCGCCAGCTCTAATCCGTTGCCTTACACCGCGAGGGGGCAAACGCGGGGCGCTGTTCTCGGGCGGGCTGGCCGGTCATTCGCTGCGGCGCGGTCGGGTGCAGGGCCGCCTGAAGTGTCCGCAACGCGGTCGTCGGATCGTCGACGAACGCGAACAGCCGCAGGTCCTCCGGGCCGATGGTCCCGTGTCGCACGAGCGCGTCGAAGTCGATCACCTCGCGCCAGTAGTCGCTGCCGTACAGCAGCATCACGATCTTGCGATCAAGCTTGGCCGTCTGCTGCAGCGTGAGGATCTCGAACATCTCGTCCAGCGTGCCGAAGCCGCCGGGAAACGCCACCAGGGCCGAGGCCGTGTGCGCGAACCAGAGCTTGCGCATGAAGAAGTAGTGGAACTCGAAGGACAGGGCCGGCGTGATGTACGGATTCGGCCGCTGCTCGTGGGGCAGGCCGATGTTGAGGCCGATCGTGCGGCCGCCCGCCTCGCGCGCGCCTCGGTTGGCGGCCTCCATGATCCCCGGTCCGCCGCCGGAGCAGACGATGCGCCCGTGCGCGTCCCCCTCCAGCGTCATCGACCAGGCGGTGATCGCGCGGGCCAGCTCGCGCGCCTCTTCGTAGTAACGCCCGAGCGGCCCACCCGGCGTGATGCGGGCCGAGCCGAAGAAGACGATGGTGTCGCGCACCTGTTGTTCGCGCAGCGCGCGCAGCGGGGCCAGGTATTCGGCCAGGATGCGCAGCGGGCGCGCGTCGTCGGTGTCCAGGAAGGCCTGGTCGCGGTAGGCGAGCAGGGGGCCGGCCGCGGGCAGTGGTTTGTCGCTCATGTCGTCAGGCTCGCCGCGCGAAGTCGATGAAGCCGCGTTCCGGGTCCGTGTGCTCGAGGACGACGGTGACGCGGTCGCCGACGTCCAGCCCCTCGAAGCCACGCACCAGGCGTCCCTCGACGGGTGGGTTCAGCACGCGCACCCAGGTCCCCTTCGGGGAGGCGCCGGTCACGAACCCGTCGAAGGTGTCGCCGATGCGCGGGGCCAGCAGCAGCGCCGCCGCCGACTTGCGCACCGCGCGCTCGACCTTCGCCGCCGCGTCTTCGGCCTCCGTGCAGTGCTTCGCCAGCGCCGCCAGATCGACCAGCCCGTAGGGCGGGGGGCGATCGGCCAGCGCGGCCTTCACCAGGCGCTGGGTGATCAGGTCGGGGAAGCGCCGGTTCGGGGCCGTGGAGTGCGTGTAGTCGCGCACCGCCAGCCCGAAGTGCTCGCTGCCGCCGCCGGGCGTCTCGACGGCGTATTCGCCGCGCCCCAGCAGCTTGACGACGGCCAGCGAGAGGTCCGGGAAGCGGTCCGGATCCAGGCCGCGCCGCTCGGTCAGGAACGCCTCCAGCGCGGGCGCGTCGGGCTGCGCGGGAAGGCGCGCGCCGTAGGTCGCGGCCAGCTCGACGATTCGCTGCCAGCGCTCTGGCGACCGCAACACCCGGCGCAGGGACGGGAAACGCCTCTGCTCGAGGAAGCGCGCGGTCGTGATGTTGGCCGCCACCATGAAGTCCTCGATCAGTTGCTTGGCGCGGTTGTGCCGCTCGAGCCGCAGGTCGGAGACGCGATCGCCGTCGAAGACGGCCCGCGGCTCCAGCGTCTCCAGCTCCAGCGCGCCGTGTTCGAGACGACGGCGCCGCAGCGCCTGCGCGACCTGGTCCTGCAGGCGCAGGTTGTCGGCCAGCCCGGGGACGGCGGTCACCTTGGCGGGCGGGGCGGCCGCGCCGTCCAGCCAGGCGGCGACGGCATTGTAGGCCAGCTTGGCCTTGTTCACGACGACGGCGCGATACACCTGCCCGTCGGCGGCCCGGGTCTGTCCGTCCGCGGCGACGACGATGTCGACGACCATCGCCAGGCGCTCTTCACCGTCGTTCAGCGAGGTGAGGTCCGTCGACAGCGACTCCGGCAGCATCGGGAAGGTCTGCGCGTCCGTGTAGACCGACGTCGTGTTCGTGGCGGCGTGCTTGTCCAGCGCCGAGTCGCGCTGGACCTTGGCGTCGACGTCGGCGATCGCCACCAGGATGCGCGTCGCGCCGGACCCGAGCGGCTCGGCCACCGTGAGCTGGTCGAGATCGCGCGAGTCGTCGTTGTCGATCGAGGCCCAGGCCAGCGCGCGCAGATCGCGCGTCGCCGCGTCCAGCGCGCCGATCCCGCGGTCCAGATGCTGGGCCTCGGCCAGCTCCGCCGGCGAGAAGTCCGGCAACAGCCCGCGCTCGCGCATCGCGCGACGGGCGATGCGCTGAAGGTCGCTTCGCATCGAAGGCATGCGCGCACCTTACCCCAGGACCCGGTTCCGAGCCCCTCATCCGCGGGGCGGGGACCGGAACGCTAGACGAGACCGGCGGCCTGGCGGCGCCGCGTCGCGCGACGGCGGCGCTGTCGGGCGCG
>CAZJMY010000220.1:0-3057 GCA_964546845.1 uncultured Myxococcales bacterium
CGGCGGCCGGCGTAGATGTCGGCGGTCGAGCCGCGGACCTGCGGCTGGGCGTCCAGCGCGGCGGCGGTCTCCTGGCGAACTTGCGCCGGGTCGACCCCGACTTTGCGCAGCAGCGCGCCCGTGACGCCGTCCTGCTGGTCGAGCAACGCGGCAAGCAGGTGCTCGGGCGTCAGTTCTTGATGCCCGCGGCTGCCCGCCAGCTCTTGCGCGGCGGCCAGTGCCTCACGGGCTTTGATGGTCAGTTTTTCGAGCCTCATGGTGGTCGGAGCGAGTGGTAAGCACCGTGACCACCTGGACAAGCTGAGCGCGGCGACTTGCCGCCGCGGCCAAGGACGCGCTGGTAAAAGGGCGTCGCGGTCCGACCGAATCGAGTAAATTCGGTCCGTGTCCTATCTGGTCCTGGCCCGAAAGTACCGGCCGCAGCGCTTCTCGGAGCTGGTCGGGCAGGAGCACGTCGCCCGGACCCTGTCGAACGCGATCGCTCAGAACCGCGTCCACCACGCGTTCCTGTTCACCGGGGCGCGCGGGGTCGGCAAGACCAGCGCGGCGCGAATCCTGGCCAAGGCGCTGTCCTGCGAAAAGGGGCCGACCGCCGAGCCCTGCGGCGTCTGCGACATCTGTCAGGAGATCGCCGGCGGGCGTTCGGTCGACGTCATCGAGATCGACGCCGCGTCGAATACGAAGGTGGAGGAGACCAAGGCCGTGCTCGAGGGCGTCCGCTATCTCCCGGCCCGCGCGCGCCGCAAGGTCTACATCATCGACGAGGTCCACATGCTGTCGGCGCATTCCTGGAATGCGCTGCTGAAGACGCTGGAGGAGCCGCCGCCGCACGTCGTCTTCGTGTTCGCGACCACCGAGGCGCACAAGATCCCCGGGACCATCCTGTCGCGGTGCCAGCGCTTCGATTTCAAGCTGATCCCCACGGCCCGGCTGGCCACGCATCTGGACGAGATCCTGCGGATCGAGAAGATCGACGCCGCGCCCGAGGCCGTCCGGCTGATCGCCCGGCAGGCCGCCGGCTCCGTGCGCGACGGCCTGTCGCTGCTGGACCAGACGATCGCCTACGTCGGGACCGAGCGGCTGACCGCCGAGATCGCCGCCGACGTGCTGGGCGTCGCGGACCGGCAGCTGCTGGTCGGCCTGGCCACGGCGGTTCTCGACCGCGATGGCGCGTCCGCGCTGCGGCTGATCGCGCGCGCCGTGGACCGGGGCGTCGACCTGGGGCAGCTGGGGCGGGCCTTCCTTCAGTTCCTGCGTGACCTCGAGGTGGCATCGTCCGTGAAGCCGGTGGCCGGCGTCGAGCTGACCGACCTCATCGACGCCACCCCCGAAGAGCTGGACGACCTGCGGGCGCTGGCCGCGCGCATGCCGGCCGGCCTGGCCACCGTGCTGTTCGATCGCTGGGCGCGCGCGCTCGACGAGGCGAGCCGCCTCCCGGCGCCGCGGCTCCTTTACGAGATGGCCGCCATCGACCTGTGCGCCGCCGAGCCGATGATGCCGCTCGGCGACCTTCTGCAGCGCCTCGACGACCTGGAATCCCGCTTTCGCGGCTCCCGCCCGTCCGGCCCCCCGCCCCGCGGCCCCCCCCCGCCCCCCCGCCCCCCCCGGCCGCCGCTCGGCCCCGCCCCCCTCGACCGCCCCCTCCCCGGCCGCGTCCCCGGCCCCGTCCCCGGCCCCGGCCGCGTCCGCGCCCCCCCCCCCCGCCGTCACCCCGCCCCCCGCACCCCCTTCTCCACCTCCGGCCCCTCCGGCCCCTCCTGCCGCCTCCCTCGAAAGCCTCCCCGCCGACGAAGCCTGGCGCCGGGTCCTGGCCGCGTTCGAAAAGAAGAGCCTCTCGCTCGGCGCCATGCTGGCCCACGCCGATGTCGTATCGATGAACGACGGGGCGCTCACCCTCTCGTTTCCGCAGCGCTTCGACGCGGACCGCGCCGAGCGCAACCGCGCCGAGATCGAGGCGGTCGTCTCGACGGTGCTGGGCCGCGTGGCCAAGTTGACGGTCACCACCGCCGCCGCGCCGAAGGCGGCCGCCATCCGGTCCGAGGTCGGGCAAGAGACGGACGCCGTGACCGCGGATCGCCGCGCGCGCGAGGCCGAGGCCCGCCAGCATCCCCTGATTCGCCGCGCTCAAGACGTGTTCGGCGCCTCGCTGAAGGAGATCAAAACCTGATGTCGATCCCGGATTTGAAAGGATTGTTCGAGACCGCCCAGCGCATCCAGAGCGAGGTCGCGCGCGTGCGCGAAGAGCTGGCCCGCAAGACGGTCGAAGGGGAGACGGGCGGGGGCCTCTGCCGCTGCACGGTCTACGGCAAGGGCGAGTTCCTGTCCGTCACCATCGACGACGCCATCCTCGGCAACAAGAAGATGATCGAGGATCTGGTGGTCGGCGCCGTCAACGTGGCCCTGACCCGCGCGCGCGAGGCGGCCGAGACCGACCTGTCGCAGGTCACCGGCGGGCTGCCGCTGCCGCCCGGACTGTTCGGGGGCTGAGCGGCGTTGGTCGCGTCCCCCATCGCGCGCCTCATCCAACAGCTGGCGAAGCTGCCCGGGGTGGGCGAGAAGACCGCCGCGCGCCTGGCGTTCCACATCCTGCGCGCGTCGTCCGACGACGCCGCCGCCCTGGCCGCCGCGATCGCCGAGGTCCGCCAGAAGATCCGCTTTTGCTCCGTGTGCTGCGACCTGACCGAGGCCGACCCCTGCGGCATCTGCCGGGACGCGCGCCGGGACGCCGGGATCGTGTGCGTGGTCGCCCAGCCCCAGGACGTCATCGCGATCGAGCGAGCCGGCGGCTACCGGGGCCGCTACCACGTGCTGCACGGGCTGCTCTCGCCTCTGGACGGCGTCGGGCCCGACGACCTGCGGGTCGCCGAGCTCGTGCGCCGGTGCGGCGACGGGACGATCCGCGAGGCGATCCTGGCCACCAGCCCCAGCGTGGAAGGGGAGGCCACGGCGGTTTACCTGTCGAAGCTCCTGCGGCCGCTGGGGGTGCGCGCCACCCGCATCGCGACGGGCGTGCCCATCGGGGGCGAGCTGGAATATGCCGACCAGGCGACCCTCGCC
>CAZJMY010000221.1:0-10526 GCA_964546845.1 uncultured Myxococcales bacterium
GACCGCGGTCTCCTCGTCGCCGAAGCCGGTCAGCATGATGATCGGCGTCCGCACGTCGGCGGCGCGGATGGCCCGCAGCACGTCCAGCCCGGACTGTCCCGGCAGCCGCACGTCCAGCAGCACGCAGTCGTAGGTCTCCTCGCCCACGCGCTCGAGGGCCGCCTCGCCGCTGTCGCACTCGACGATGGCGGGCGGCGGCGCCGCCCCGCCCAGCAGCCGGCGCACGCTCATCCTGTCGACCTCGTCGTCGTCGATCAGCAGGATGCGCAGCGGTTCCGTCACGGCAGCTCGACGAGCATCCAGTACTTGTTCAGTGCCGCCATCAGATCGACGAAGTTCGCGAAGGTGACCGGCTTGGTCAGATATCCGGCGACGTTCAAGTTGTAGGCCTCGACCTTGTCGCGCGTGTCATTCGAAGTCGTCAGCACGACGACCGTCGTGGACTTGAGCTGGGGATCGGCGCGCACCTCGCGCAGGAACTCGATCCCGTTCATGCGTGGCATGTTCAGGTCCAGCAGAACCAGCCGGTTGGACTTGGGGAAGGCGGGGTCGCGGAGCGTCTCCAGCCCCTGAATGCCGTCGCCCGCCACGAACACGGGGTTCGTGATGTTTCCCTTCTTGAAAGCGCGCTGCACGTTCATGACGTCGACCTCGTCGTCGTCGACCACCAGGATGTTCAGCTGCTTGTCGTTCACGGAGACTCCTTCGCGCGCTTGGGCCACAGGACGTGGAAGGTCGCTCCCGCGCCTGCCTCGGATTCCAGGCTGACCTGACCGCCGCGGCTCTCGACCAGCTTCTTGACGACGGACAACCCGATGCCCGTCCCCTCGACGCGGTCGCGGGGCTGCAGCGTCTGAAAGATACCCCAGATGCGCTCGTGAAACTGCGGCGGGATGCCGCCCCCGTCGTCGCGTACGGTGAAGTCGTACGCCGTTCCGGCATCCGCCCAGCCGACGGCGATGTGCACGTCGGGGCGCCCGGCGTGCTTGAGGGCGTTGCTCATGAGGTTGAGGAAAATCTGCTGCAGCGGGATCCGCTCGGCCATGACCGTCGGCATGTCCGGCGCGATGTCGACGCGGGCCTCTGGCCGCGGCGCCAGCAGGTCCCGGCACTCGGCCAGGAGCGCGCCCACGTCGACGGGCTCGACCTTCTCGCGCACGCGGCCGGCGCGCGAATAGTCGAGGATTCCGTCGATCAGCGCCTCCAGCCGGTGGACGCGTCCGCGCAGCAGGTCCATCTGGCGGCGCGTCTCGCCGCTCATCTTGTCCACCAGCGCTTCTTCGATCCACTCGGACAGGCTGGCGATGCCGCGCAAGGGGGCCTTGAGGTCGTGCGAGGCGACGTAGGCGAACTGATCGAGATCGCGGTTCGTGGACTCCAGCTCCGCCGCCAGCGCCTCGCTGCGCTGCCGCGCGCGCACCTGGTCGGTCACCTCGAAGGCGACGACGGCGATTCCTTCGACCGCGTCCTCCGCGTCGAAGATCGGCTGGTAGATGAAGTTGAAGAAGCACTCTTCGGGGCGGCCGTTGCGCGCGAGAACGACCGGGAATTCGTTGCCGAAGTAGGGCTCGCCGCGCGAGAACACGCCGTCCAGGATGGGCACCACGACGGGCGCGGCCTCCGGCAGCGCCTCGCGCAGGGGCCGGCCCAGCACGTCGCGCCCGCCGATCAGCGACAGGTACCGCGGGTTGGCCAGCTCGTACACGTGGTCTGGGCCGCGCAGCACGCAGATGGCGGCCGGCGTCTGCATGAACAGCGAAGCGAGTCGCGCGCGCTGGCGCTTGGCCTCGGCGAGAGCGCTCTGCTCGCGCGCCTGCAGATTGAGCCGCTCCTGTTCGTTGCGGTGGCGCTCGACGGCGGCGGCCATGGGCTCCGCGACGGACGACAGCAGGTCGACGACGACCGGGCCGAACGGGCGCGGGCTCGATGCGCCGATGGCCCCCACCACGCGGCCGCCCGCGACCAGCGGGTGCGCCACGAACGCGGTCTGCCCCGGGGCCGGCGGCATCTCGCGGAAGACGGCCCGCCCGGAGGCCAGGACGCTCGCGACCTCGGACGCTTCCGCCGCCCCGGGTTCGCCCGCCGCGGCGGTCAGTCGCGCCGCCGTGCCGGGCGCGTCGGTGGTCCAGACGCCGACAGTCGCGCCGTCCAGCTCAGCCCGCAGCGCCTCCGCGCACCGCGCGAGCTGCGTGTCCAGCCCGGCGTCGCTGGTCAGCGCGGTGCCCACGTCGGCCCGCAGGCGGGCGCTGCGGGCGCTGCGGCGCTCCTCGGCATGGGCGCGCGTCGCGGCCAGGATGGCCCCCATCTGGTCGGCCGCCAGGTCCAGAAAGTCGGCGTAGGCCCGATCGACCGCGCGCCGGGGGCTGGTTCCGACGATCAGGAAGGCGGGGATCCCCGCCCGCGCCAGCGGCAATACCACCGCCAGCCGACTGGGCTCCGGCCAGTTCCCGCCGGGGAGGGGTCCGAACGTCTCGGGCGGCGTGTCGACGCGCCGAACGCTCTGTCGGGCGTCGGCCAGCGGCCACAGAGCGCCGCCGCTGGCCAGCGGCACGGCCTCGGGGGCCGCCACCGTCCCGGCCTCGACGCCGGCGACGGCCGCCAGCCGGGCCGTCGATTCTCCGTACTTGCCGAGGTAGAGGAGGGCGTAGGGGACGTCGAGCTTGTCGTCCGCCAGGGTGGCGACCGCGCCGACGGCCGCCTCGGTCACCGAACCGGAGGTCGCCGAGGCGGCGAACGCCGCCAGCGCCCGCAGCGTCCGCAAGCGGCGCTCGGCCAGCACGCGCTCCGTCGTCTCGCTGATCACGCCCAGCAGCCCGGCGATGGCGCCGTCGTCGTCGCGCATGGGGCTGTACGAGAGCGTGAAGTAGCACTCTTCCAGGTAGCCGTTCCGGTGCAGCGGCAGGTGGGAGTCGGTCAGCGCGACCGCTTCACCGCGGTAGACGCGCTGGAACAGGGGCTCGACGATGTGCCAGAGCTCGGGGAAGCTCTCCCGCGTGGGCGCGCCCATCGCGCGCGGGTGCTTGTCCTTGCCCAGCACCGGCAGGTACGCGTCGTTGTAGAGCATGATGTGATCGGGCCCCCACACGACGCGCATCGCGAACCGCGAGGCGAGCATGGCGGGGATCATGGCCCGCAGGCTCTGCGGCCAGGCGTCGACGGGCCCCAGCTTCGTCGATGCCCAGTCGATGCGCCGCATGAGCGTGCCCGCCTGGCCGCCCTCGCCGAAGAGGCGGGCGGCGTCCGGCACGCCGCCCTCAGCTGCTGGCGATGGCCCGGCGGCGGCGGATTCGTTCATACGCGTTCGGGCTTCTGTAATCACTGAAACGGAGGGGGACCAGGGGGCGCACGTTACCCCCGAGCGCCTCGCGCTGCCCGAGGCTCAGCCCTTCAAGGTCTTCTGCCAGCTTTGCCAGGCGCCGATCGCCGCCTGCTGCGAGGCGGGCGCCACGGTGGGGTCATACGTGCTGGCCGGCATGGCCGGCTTGAGAATGTTGAACGCCTTCGCGCGCAGACTGACGTCGGCGTCGCCGAGCAACGTGACCAGGGCCAGGAACAGCGGCGGATCCTGGTAGCCGCCCGTCGCCACGTCGCCGCCGATCTGATACTTCACGGCCACCCCGATCGCGTCCGTCGCCAGGCCGCGTTCGCCTGGATCGTTGGCCGTGTTCGTGACGAAGTCGATCAGCGCCTGTTGCGCCGAAGGGTTCCGCCAGTTCGCCGCCACCCCCAGCGACTTCAGCGCGGCGGAACGAACGGTCGCCGAGGCGTCCTTCAGACGCGCGCCGAGCGCCGCGTCGGCGACGTCGCCGAAGTTCGCGTGCCCCGCCACCTGCGCGGCCAGCGTGCGCGAGGCATCGGCGGAAGCCTGCAGCACGTCGGGCATCACCTGGCCGGCCGCCAGGCCTCCGACCAGGTCCAGCGCCGCGAAGAGCCCTGCGTCCGGGCAGATCGCGCGGCCCCCGGCAGGCTCGCGGTAGGGGGCGAGGATCGCGCTCTCGTTCGCCGACAACGCCAGCGTCTTGTGCCGCGACGAGATTGCCCAGGCGATCGCGTCGTCGTTGGTCACTGCGTTGGCGGTCGCGCCCTGCAGGCCGGGCACCTCGCGATAGATGACGTGGAAGCCGGCTGCCTTCGCGTAGCCGTAGACGCGCCGGACCAGCGGGACGTGCGTGTCTGGGTAGTCGGAGAGGCCAATCACCAAGTAGAGATCGGGCTCGTCGTCCGCGCTGTTGGACGGCCACTTCGGCGTGTCCCATCCCCACGAGTAGGTGATCATCGCCGCGACCGCGCCCTTGTTCTCGGTGCCCCACTGGTGAGCCATGGTCGCGCCTTCGCCGCGGCCCCACAGATAGACGCGCCGCGGGTTGATGGGCCAGGTCTTCAGCGCGTACGCCAGCAAGAGCTTCGCGCGATCGTGATCGGCCGTCGTGTACGGGTGAGTCGTGGTGTTGGGGTCGATTGGCAGGCCCAGCACGACGAAGTCGCCGGCGCGCTTCAGGTTCGCGAGCGACTTCGTGACGCTCGGGATCTCGACGCCCGGGTTGCTGCCGTGCTCGTTGAACACCAGGAAGAGGCCGACCTGCTTCGCGGGATCGGTGGTGCCCGCCGGCGGGAGATTTCCCGGGACGGACAGGTAGTAGTGCGTTGCCGGCGAGGCGCCCGCCAGGTCGGCTTGCGTGACCGCGCCCGGCGCGCTGCCGACGTTCGCCACGTCGAGCGAGCCGCGGGGCGTGGAATCGGCGCACGCCGCCGTCGCGGTCGACCCGCCCGCGCCCGCCGTCGACCCCCCGCCGCCCGAACCGCGGGTCCCCGCCTGTCCGCTCGCGCCGCCGGCCGCCGCCGGAGCGCCTCCGCTCGCGCCGTTGGTCCCTGCGGCGCCGGGCCCGCTCCCGGCGCCGCCACCCGCACCCATCGTCGTCGCGCCGCCGGTGGAGCCCCCCGTGACCATCGCGCCAGAACCCGCGCCGCCGCTCCCGCTGCCGGCGCCGCCGCTCTCCGACGTCGAACAGGCGGCCCCGCAGGCAGCCAGCACGGTGAAGACGATACGAGCCGTTCGTGCGTGAGTGGGTGCCCGCATCCCTGAAGAAGGGGCGGCGCATCACCGTCTGGTGCAGCGCGCGCCGCGGTGCTCCGACGCCCGGTCGGATGCCGGGTGAGCGGGGTACCGGAGGCGCCCCCTTCCGAGTAGATTGCGCCCGGCATGTTCCGATTCTTCGTGACCTGCGCGCGTGGCACCGAGGGGGCGCTCCGGCGTGAGCTGGCCGGCATGCGCATCGCCGGCGCGAAGGGCGACCGGGGCGGCGTCTGGTTCGACGGCCCGCTGGAGATGGGCATGGAGGTTTGCCTGCGTTCGCGGGTGGCCGTGCGCGTGCTCATGCGCCTGGCCGAGATCGAAGCCTCCGACGGCGCCACTCTCTACGCCGCCGCGCGGCGGGTGCCGTGGCGCGACTGGTTGACGGCGCACTGCACGTTCGCGGTGTTCGCGAACGTCAAGGACACGCCCGGGCTGACCCACTCGGGCTTCGCCGCGCTCAAGGTCAAGGACGCCGTCGCGGACGTGCTGCGCGAGGCGCTGGGCGCGCGGCCGGACGTCGACGCCGAGTCGCCCGAGGTGTCGATCGCGCTGCACCTCGCGGGCGGGCGGGGCGGCATCTTCCTGGACCTCGCCGGGGAGGCGCTGCACCGCCGGGGCACGCGCGTGGCGATGGTCGAGGCGCCGCTCAAGGAGACGCTGGCGGCGGCGGTCCTGATGCTGGGCGGGGCCCAGCCCGAGCTGCCGTTCATCGATCCGATGTGCGGCTCCGGGACACTGGCCATCGAGCACGCGCTGGCGACCCGCGGGATCGCCGGCGGGATCCGGCGGCGCTTCGGCTTCGAGCGCTGGCCCACGCTGTCGGCCGAGGCGCGCGCGGCCTGGGGCCGCCTCCGCGCGCGGGCGGACGAGCAGGCCGCGCACGCGATGCAAGAGACGTGGCCCGAGGTGGTCTGCGCCGACGTCGACCCCGGGTCGCTGACGGCAGCCCGCCAGAACGCGGCCGCCGCCGGGGTGGACGACGCCATCGTGTTCGAGCGCGCCGACGTGACGGCCCTTCAGCGCCGCTGGCCCGCCGCCACGCTTGCCACGAACCCGCCCTACGGCGAGCGGCTGCAGCCCGTCGCGCTGGACGCGCTCTACCGCGGCATCGGCCAGGCGTTCCAGCGCCTGTCGGGCTGGCGGGCCATCGTGCTGTCGGGGAACCCGGCCCTGGAGCAGGCGCTCCGCCGCAAGCCCGCCGTGTCGCATCGCCTCTGGAACGGCCCGCTCGAGGCCCGCCTTCTCCGCTACGATCTGTAGTGGTAAGAGACCGGCATGACCCGCGCCCAGCTGGTGCGCCTGCTGCGTGAGTACCGCCTGGCGGTGGTGTCGACCGTCGGCCCGGACGGCGCGCCGCAGTCGGCCGTGGTGGGGTGCGCCGTCAGCGACGACCTGGAGATCGTGTTCGATACGCTGGACACCGCCCGCAAGGCGGCCAACCTGCGCCGGGATCCGCGCATCTCGGCCGTGATCGGCTGGGACCGTGAGATGACCGCGCAGCTGGAAGGGCTCGCCGACTTCCCGGACGGCGCGGAGCTGGAACGCATCCGCGCGGTGTACTTCCAGGCCTATCCCGACGGACGCGACCGGCTGGCCTGGCCGGGGATCACCCACGTCCGGATCCGCCCCCGCTGGATTCGCTGGAGCGACTTCGTCCAGCAGCCGCCCTTCATCTTCGAGTCCCAGGTCGCGCGCCTCGGATGACCGCGCGCGCCGCACTCGCGCTTCGCCTGGGGCTGTCGGTCCTGTCGGGGTGCTTGCTGTTTCTGGCCGTCCCCGGGTTCGGGCTGTGGCCGCTCATGTTCGTGGCGATGGTGCCGCAGCTCTGGGTGGCGCGCGCGGCGGCCACCCCGCGGCGCGCGTTCCTTCACGGCTGGCTGACCGGCACGGTCGCCAACGCCGGGGGCTTCTACTGGATGGACGGCCTGCTCGAGAGGTTCGGCCACATGCCGGCCATCGAGGCGCTGCCCATCATGCTGCTGCTGGTGTCCTACCAGGGGCTGGCGTTCGCGCTGCTCTCGTGGCTCGTGCGCCGGGGCGTCGACCGCACGGGGCGCGCGCTGGCGCTGCTGGCGCCCCTGGTCATGGTGACGATCGAGCTGGTCGTCCCGCAGATGTTTCCCTACTACCTGGGATTCGCGGTGGCCTTCGTCCCGCGCCTGATCCAGGTCGCCGATCTGACCGGCCCGCTGGGCGTGACGGCGCTGTTGCTGGCGTTCAACGGCGCGCTGGCCGACCTGGTTCGCGACCGCGGCGCCTGGCGCGGGCTGGCGGTGGCCGGCGCGCTGCTGATCGCCGACGTCGGGTACGGCAGCGTTCGCCTGCACCAGGTCGACGCGCGCCGCGCCGCCGCGCCCAAGGTCCGGACCGGCCTGGTCCAGGCGAACGTGGGCATCCTCGAGAAGTGGGACCCCGCCGAATTCGCGCGCCTGCTGCGCCTCCATCAGCAGGCGTCCGCCGATCTGCAGCGGGGGGGCGCCCAGCTGATCGTCTGGCCCGAGTCGTCATACCCCTACGCGCTGCCGCGCGACTTCGCGCACGACTTCCCGTCCGAGGACGCGCGCCGGATCCGCCGCGGGTTCGACACGCCGCTGCTGTTCGGGGCGCTCACGGTCGCCGACCGGTCTGCCCGCCACGGCCCGGACAAGTACCCCTACAACACCGCCTTGATGATGGACGCGGCCGGCGACATCACGGGGAAGTTCGACAAGGTCTTTCTGATGCTGTTCGGCGAGTACATCCCGCTTTACGACAGCATTCCCTGGTTCACGGAGATCTTCCCGGAGGCCTCGAACTTCAGCCGCGGCTCGGCGCCGGCCTCGTTTCCGCTGCGTACGGCAGCCGGCAATTACAAGCTGGGGCCTCTCATCTGCTACGAGGACATCCTGCCCGGCTGGGCCCGCCGCGTGGCGCAGCTCGACCCCAACGCGTTCGTGAACATCACGAACGACGCCTGGTTCGGCCGCACCGCCGAGCCGCATCAGCACCTGGCGCTGGCCGTCTTCCGCGCCGTCGAGCACCGGCTGGAGATGGTGCGCGCCGTGAACACCGGCGTCAGCGCGCACGTCGACGCGGGCGGCCGCGTGCTGGCCGAGACCGAATCCGTCGACCCCGCCGAGCAGCCCCCGGCCGAGCCCAAGACGCTGCTGGTCGACCTGGCCATGCTGCCGGGCGGCGGCGTCTACCGCGTCGTCGGCGATCTGTTTGGCTGGACCTGCCTGGCCGTGCTCGGCTTCCTGCTGGTGGTGCCGAGCGCTCGAAAGCGGGTCAGGGGCGACGCAGGAAGAACAGATAGTTGAACTGCTGGCGCGGGCGCTTGAAGGCCGGGAACTTCACGTCCTTGGCGATCTCCTGCGCGCAGGCACCGGTCGGCGTTCCCGCGAAGGTCGACCCGACCTGCACGGACTGAACGGTGCCGTTGCCGCCGACGACGTAGTTCAGCACCAGCGCGCCCGGCACGTGGAACTGCTGGAAGCAGCCGTAGAGCCGCGTGCGAATGGACTCCATGACCTCGTTGATCGACGCCTTGGACAGCTGCTCCGGGCGCACGTCGTCGCGCGGCGCGTCCTCGGACAGCGCGGCCTTCGCGCCGGCCGCGCAGGCGGCGTCCGTCTTGCCGGGCGGGGGGCGATCGGCGAAGCCCGTCGAGGGCGGCTTCGAGACCAGGATGTCCCCGTTGCAGCGGTTGTAGACGCGCGCGCCCACCAGCTTCAGCGCGATGCCGGGGGCCATGCCGACCGTGTAGTCCGCGCCCGTGGGCTGCGGCTGGAACAGGAACTCGGCGCGCAGGAACGGCCGCTCGGTCTCGGCCCAGCGCTTGGCCGCGGCGAAGTCGTCGAACGCGACGGTGCTCTTCGAGACCACGACCCCCGCCGCCAGGCTGCCGGCGCCCTTGTCCGGCGTGTTCAGGGTGATGAACCGCGGCTGGCGCTGCGGCCCGATGGGGACCGGGTCCGTGCACGCCACGCACCCGGCCAGAACGAGGTGGTACCCCTTGATGGCGCCGTCGTAGCTGGAGACCTCGACCGCCGCCGGATCGCTGCTGGTCAGCACGAAGGTCTGCTGCGGCAGCCGCTTGCGCAGGAACGCCGTCGTCGACCGGCAGCGCGCGCGATCGAGCTCGCGCATCTCGCCGCCGCACGTCTCGACGAACGGGGCCAGCAGCGTCGCCAGGTCCGGCGCGGGGACGGCGCCGCGGGCGCGCACCTCGTAACTGTCGGCGGTCGCCTCGGCGGCGGCCCGGGTCGCTTCCGTCGCGGCCCGGACCAGCCCCGGCGCCAGCGCGCTCAACAGCGCGATTCCCGTCGCGGCCAGGGTGCTCGGCTTTCGCATCGGCGCGACTATAGATGAGCCCCGAGGCGCCGCACCAGCCCCGAAACCCGGGGGTCGTCCGGGATCGCCGCGTCGAGGGGGACGATCCGGTTCTCGAACCAGCTGCCCGTGACGGCCCGGGGCAAACGGGCCAGCGCCGCACTCTCGCGCGCGATGGCGGCCTGCAGCTGGGCGCGGCGCTGCTGGTAGTAGGCCTGCAGGGCCGCCGGATCCATGCCCCCCAGGGACCGGTCGTAGTCGCCCAGCTGCCGGCGGTGGTCGGCCAGGATGGCCTCCAGCTCGGGCCGCTCGGTGGCGTCGGCGAACGCCAGGTTGCCGCCCACGACGTGCAGGTCCAGCCGGCCCAGGTTCTTCCCCTCCGCCAGCGCCTCCAGCAGCCGGGCCTGGCCGGCCTTTTCGGGGGCCTCCAGGTTGAGGGCGCTGTGTCCCAGGACCGCCCAGTCCAGCCCCGACAGGGCGGCCACGAGGCGGCGGCTCTCGGCGCCGCCGCCCACGTGGAACAGGCCCACGACCACCCTGGCGCCCCGCTGCCGCAGGGCCGCGATGGCCGCGGCCGCCGCCGGAAGGGCGGGGCTGGCCTCGATGCCTGCCGCCGTCCAGCGGGCGGCGTCCGCGGGCGTGGGCGGGGCGCTGACCCCGAACACCCCCACGGGCACCCCGCCGACCTGAAAGACCCGCTCGCCGTCGAACAGGCGGGCGCCGGAGCGGTCGGTGAGGTTGCTCGAGATGACGGGCAGCACGCCGGCCGCCGCCAGCCGCTTCAGGACGGGGATCCCCAGCGCCAGGTCCCGCTCGCCCGGCGTGAACGCATCCAGCCCGGCGGCCGCCACCGCCGCGGCCAGCCGCCGCGCCGCCTGGGGCGAGCTCCCGTCGAAGAGGTCCCCGGCGTCGACGACCAGGGTGGCATCGGCGTCGGCACGGGCGCGCGCGATGACGGTCGCCCGGCGGGCCAGCCCGCCCAGCGGCCGCACGCAGTCGCACGGCGCGGCGTGCCCCTGGAGGTTGGACGAGTACAGCAGCGCCAGGTCGACGCCGCGGGGCGGTGCGGTCGCCGGGCCCGCGTCGGCGGCGGCCGGGGAGACCCCACCTTGGGGCGGGGTCCCGGCCGGCGCCGGCGCGC
>CAZJMY010000222.1:0-39079 GCA_964546845.1 uncultured Myxococcales bacterium
CCGGCCGCTCCGGTGCCTCCGCCAGCGCCTCCACCACCGCGGCCACCGCGCGCGCCATCAACCGGCACACCCGCTCCGCCTTCACCGGCTCCGCAACCTGCGCCGTGAACACGAACGTCTCCCCAACGTCGTCCACCGACAGCACCAGCGGATAGTTCGTTCGCTCTTCCGTCTCCAGGATGTCCGGGTCGGGAGAGCCGTCGACGGCCTGAGCCGCGGGACTCGCCGCTTCCTGCTCGCCGGCCGGATGTCGGAAGTTCAGCAAGGCGGAGAACAGCGGCACCTGCCCCGACAGACCGCTGCACCGCCGCGCCAGCGTCAGCGGCGCGTGCTCATGGCGGATCAGCTGCGCCAGCGTCTCCTGCGTCTCGCGCAGTGCCGCCACCACGGTCTGATCGCCGATGACCACCCGCATGGGCAGCGTGTTGATCAGCAGGCCGATGACGCGGTCGGCGTCGGCCCCCGCCTTCAAACGTCCCAGCAGCACGGTCCCGAAGACCACGTCACGGCGCGCGGACGCCCGCGCCAGGACCAGGGACCACGCCAGGTGCATCACCGTCGCGGCGCTCACCCCGAAGCGGCCGGCCTGGGCGCGCACCGCCCCCGCCACCATCGCGGACAGCGGCGCGCGGTGCTGACTGACGGCACCCCCGGCCCCCTGCGCCTCGAGAAGATCGAACGGCGCGGTGGGCTCCTCCACCTCCCGCAGCATCTTCCGGAAGAACGCCTCGTGCTCGTCCCGGCTGACGCCCAGACGCGCCTCCGCCACGAAGTTGCGGAAGGGAACGGCGGGCGGCAAGCGATCGCCGCGCTGGATGGCCGCAATCTCCCCGGCGATCAGCTTGACGGACGTTGCGTCGTCGATGAGGTGGTGGATGAGCAGCAGCAGCAGCCACCGGCCCCCGGCGCCGTCTTGCGTGACCACGCCGCGCACCAGCGGCGCCTCCGTGAGCGGTATCCGGTATCGCCCCGGCGCGTATCGTTCCTTGAGGATCGCCGCCACCTGACCGGCCGCCCCCTCGATGGCCTCCTCGGCGACGGGAACGGTCGCGCGCCTGTGCACCACCTGCACGGGCTCGTCCAGCCCTTCCCACATCACCGCCGTCCGCAGGATGTCGTGCCGATCGACGATCGTCTGAAACGCGCGCAGAAATTCGTCCAGCGCCGGCCGGGTGGCGAACGCCAGCAGGTACGGGGTCAGATAGGCGTCTCCGCCCGTCGCGAGGAGGTGATGGAAAAGAATCCCCTCCTGCAACGGCGCCAGCGGGTAGATGTCCTGCACGTTCGCTGCGCCGCCCGGGACCGCGGCCACGATCCGATCGATGGCCGGCTGATCCAGCTGCACCAGCGTCAGCATCTCCGGCGCGATCGACGCCGCCTGCTCCGGAATCAGGTTCGGCGGGACCACCACCTCAGGCGACGCCGCCCCCTGCGCTCCCCCGTCCGTGTCGGCCACTGCCTTGGCCAGCGCCGCCAGCGTCGGACTGGTGAAAATCGCCCGCACGTCGGCGGTCAGACCGCTGCGCCGCATCCGCTCGACCAGCGTCACCGCGACCAGCGAATGGCCGCCCAGCTCGAAGAAGTTGTCGTTGCGTCCGACCCGCTCGACGCGCAGCACGTCGGTCCAGATCGCGGCCAGCGCGTTTTCCACCGGGCCGCGCGGCGGATCGTATTCGCGCGAGCCGTAAGATTCGAGGTCCGGCGCGGGCAGCGCGCGGCGATCCAGCTTCCCGTTGCGCGTGAGCGGAAACGCATCCAGCCGCACGTACGCGGCGGGGACCATGTACTCGGGAAGCGTCGCCCGGGCATGCGCCCGCAGCGCCTCCAGGCTGGGCGCCTGCGCGCCGGCGTAGTAGGCCACCAGCCGCCTGTCCCCGAACTGGTCCTCGCGGGCGACCACCACCGCCCGTTCGACCCCGCTCACCTCGGCCAGGCGCGCTTCCACTTCTCCCAGCTCGATCCGGTGTCCGCGCACCTTCACCTGCGCGTCGTTGCGCCCGAGGTACTCCAGCTTGCCGTCCCCCTGCCACCGCCCCAGGTCGCCCGTCTTGTACATCCGCGCGCCGTCTTCAGGCGCGAAGGGATCCGCCACGAACCGCTCGGCCGTCAGCTCGGGCCGGTTCAGATAGCCGCGGGCCACTCCCGCCCCGCCGACGTAAAGCTCTCCGGTGACGCCGACCGGCGCCGGTCGTCTCCGCTCGTCCAGCACATACACGCGCAGGTCACCGATCCGCTCGCCGATCGGGCTGGCGCCGGTCCGCTCGACATCGCTCGCCCGCAGCGGCAGGTACGTCACATGGACCGTGGTCTCCGTGATCCCGTACATGTTCACCAGCTGCGTGCGCGCCTCGTCGTTCTGCGCGTACCAGGCCGCCAGCGCCGACACCTCCAGCGCTTCGCCGCCGAAGATCACCGCCCGCAGCGCATGCCGCCGCTCGTTCAGCGCCTGCGCGGCCACCAGCTGCTGGAACGCGCTGGGCGTCTGGTTCAGCACGGTCACGCCCTGGTCGCACAGCAGCTCGTAGAAGTCGCGGGGCGACCGCGCCGTCTCTTTCCCCACCACCACCAACCGCCCCCCATACGCCAGCGCACCCCACATCTCCCAGACCGAGAAGTCGAACGCGAACGAATGAAACATCGTCCAGACGTCCTGCTTCCCGAACCCGAACCACTGCTCTGTCGCGCTGAAGAGACGTGTCAGGTTTCCGTGCTCCACCACCACGCCCTTGGGCGTCCCGGTCGACCCCGACGTGTAGATCACGTACGCCGGGTGTTCGGGTCTCAGCCCCACGGTCTTCTGCCCGGGATTGCGGACCGACCGTCCTGCCCAGAGCTCCTGATCCAGCTCGAGATCGACCGTTGCCGCGCCGGTTTCCAGGCCGGCCAGCGCCGCCCGCCCGACACCGTCGAGCAGCACGGCCACGGGAGCACTGTCGCGCAACATGTGCCCCAGCCGCTCGGCCGGGTACGCGGGGTCCAGCGGCACGTAGGCGCCGCCCGCCTTCACCGTCGCCAGGAGCGCCACCACCATCTCGGCCCCGCGCTCGACACACACGCCGACCCGCGCCTCGGGCTTCACGCCCAGCCGGCGCAGGTGGTGCGCCAGTCGGTTCG
Organism: uncultured Myxococcales bacterium; assembly: GCA_964546845.1. GTDB lineage: Bacteria > Myxococcota_A > Polyangia > Fen-1088 > Fen-1088 > JADGRB01. The sequence continues at coordinate 3,115 of CAZJMY010000222.1, forward strand.
CCCGCGCGTTCAGCTCACCGTACGTCACCCGCTCGCTTCCGCTCACCAGCGCGATCGCCTCCGGTTGCTTCGCCGCGCACGCTTCGAACCGGTGGTGGACGGCGGGGACGCGTGGATGCGCCTGGGTCACGTTCCACTGTTCCAGTACCTGCCGCCGCTCCGCCGCCGGCAGCACGTCGATGTCCGCCACCGCGGTCGCCGGGGCCTGCTCCACCGTCGCGCACAGCGCCGCCACCGCCGTCTCCATCAGCGCGCAGACCCGTTCGGCGCTGGCCGGCGCGCTGACCTGCGCCGTCAGCGCGAAGTCCTCTCCCAGATCGTCCACCGACATCACCACCGGGTAGTTCGTGCGGTCCTCGCTCCAGAGCAGATCGCCGCCGCCGTCGTCCTGAACCCCGCCCCCCGCGTCGCCAGCTGCCTGGCTCTCGCCGATCCCCTCGACGCGAGCGTGCCGGTAATTGAGCAGCGCCGTGAACAGCGCCGTCTGCGCCGGCACGCCACTGCAGCGCTGGGCCAGCGCCAGCGACGCGTGCTCGTGTTCGATCACTCGCGCCAGCATGGCCTGCGTTGCCCGCAAGCTCTCCGCCACCGGCTGCCCCCCCACGTCGCAGCGCACGGGCAGCGTGTTGATCAGCATGCCCAGCGTCCGCCGCGCGCCCGGCTGCATGCGCCCGAACAGCACGGTGCCGAACACGACGCTCGAACGGGCCGTCACACGCGCCAGGACCAGCGCCCAGGCCAGGTGCATCACACTGGCCGCGCTCACGCCGGCCGCCCGCGCGCACGCCCGCACAGCCGCCGAGAGCTCGGCCGGCAGAAGCCGCCGGAGCTCGGTGATCGCCGCGCCGTCGGCGTCGTCCCGCAACGTGAGAAGCCCGAAAGGCGCCGTGGGCTCGTCGATGTCCCCCAGCAGCTCGCGGAAGAAGGCATCGTGGTGGCCGCTCCGCGCGTCGAGGCAGGCGTTCCAGACGAATTCGCGGAAGGGGACGGGCGTCTCCAGCTGGACGCCGCGGCCGGCTCGGATGTCGTCCGCTTCGTGGATCAAGATCTCCAGCGTCGCGTGATCGAGGGCCAGGTGGTGCGCCAGCACCAGCAACAGCCACCGCCCGTTCGGCACGTCCTCGGCGATGACCGCCCGCATGAGCGGCGCGCGGCGCACGTCGATGGGGTACCGCGACGCGTAGCCGGCGCGCTTGAGGCGGGCCGCGACGTCCCCGCCGCCCACGCCGCCGGCCGGGTCCGCGGCGACCTCCACCGGCAACGTCGCGCGGCGGTGCACCACCTGCAACGGCTCGTCCAGCCCCTCCCAGACGACCCCCGTCCGCAGCATGTCGTGCCGATCGATCAGCGCCTGCAGCGTTCGCAGAAAGCCGTCCAGCTGGTCGCGCCTGGCGAACGCGAGCAGCGTCGGCAAGACGTAAGGATCGCCTTTCCCGCCGAGCAGGTGGTGGAACAGAAGGCCCTCTTGCAGCGGCGCGAGCGGGTAGATGTCCTGAACGTTCGCCGCACCGCCGGGAACGGCGGCGACGATCCGGTCGATCTGCTCCTGATCCAGCTTCGCCAGCGTCACCATCTCCGGCGTGATCGCCGTGGCCCCCTCGGGGATCAGGTTCGGCGGCACCGGTGGCGCCGATGAACGGCCACGTTCGGCGCGCGCCGACGCCGCGACCTCCGCGACGGTGGGGCCGGCGAAGATCGCACGCACGTCGGTGTCCACGCCCGCTTGCCGCAGACGATCGACCGCGACGACCGCCAGCAGCGAATGGCCGCCCAGCTCGAAGAAGCTTTCGTGGCGTCCCACCGCTTCGACGTGAAGGATCTCCGACCAGACCTTCGCCACGATCTCTTCGACCGGCCCCTGCGGCCGCTCGTGGCTCCGCTCCCCGTAGGCGTCCTGGCCGGGGGCGGGCAACGCCTGACGGTCGACCTTTCCGTTCGAGGTCACCGGGAACGCTTCGAGGCGCACGTAGGCGGCCGGGACCATGTGCGCGGGAAGTCGCGCCGACGCCTGCGCGCGCAGCGCTTCCCGCTCCGGCGCGGCGCCCGGCTCCGCAGTGAAGTACGCCACCAGCCGCGAGTCGCCCGCGGCGTCTCGCCGGGCCGTCACCATCACCGCCGCCACACCCGGGAGCTCGCCCAGGCAGGTCTCGATCTCGCCGAGCTCGATGCGGAACCCACGCAGCTTGACCTGGAAATCATTGCGTCCCAGGAACTCCACCGTCCCGTCGGGGAGCCAGCGACCGAGATCCCCCGTCCGGTACATCCGTGCACCCGGCTCCGGGCTCAGCGAATCGGCCACGAATCGCTCGGCCGTCAGCTCCGGCCGCCCCCAGTAGCCGCGCGCCACCTGAACGCCGCCGACGTAGATCTCGCCGGTGACCCCCACCGGCACCGGCTGGCGGTGACGATCCAGCACGTAGAGGCGCACGTTCGCGATCGGCCCGCCGATCGGGATCGTGCCGCGCGCATGGCAAACGTCGTCGGCGCGATGATGATGAGCGGTCGCGCACACGGTCGCCTCCGTCGGACCGTACGCGTTGAACAAGGAGACGCGCCCCGCCCAGCGCCTGGCCTCACGGACGGGCAACGCCTCGCCGGCGACGACCAAGACCCGGGTGCTGGGGGGAACCTCGTGCTCCGCCATCAGAGCCAGCACCGATGGCGGCAGCGTCACGTGGGTGATGCCGTTGGCGGCCAGCGTGCGCGCCAGCGCCGGACCCGGCATCAGGTCCTCGCGATCTGCCAGGCACAGGGCCGCGCCGCTGGCCAGCGCCATGCCGATCTCGGAGATGCTGGCGTCGAAGCTGAGCGACGCGAACTGCAGCACGCGACTGTGCGGCTCCAGGCCGAACAGCGCGGTTTGCGCGACGATGAGGTTGGCCAGGCCCCCCTGCTCGACCATGACGCCCTTCGGGCGTCCCGTGGACCCGGACGTATAGATGATGTACGCGAGCCCATCGCGAGCGTCGGAGGCCGGGGCAGAAGCCAGGTCGCCAGCCGGCTCGCGCTCCCAGGCGGCCGCATCGGCGGTCAGGTCGACGATCAGCGCTTCGCCCGCCAAGCCTTCCAGCGCCGCGCGTCCGGCGCCGTCGACCAACACGACCCGGGGGGACGCGTCGGCGACCATGAAGCGCAGTCGCTCGGCCGGGTACGTGGGATCCAGCGGGACAAACGCGCCGCCGGCCTTGCACGTCGCCAGCAGAGCGACGATCGACTCTGGCCTGCGCTCGAGGCAAAGACCGACGCGCACCTCGCGCCCGACGCCCAGCCTCTGCAGGTGGCGGGCCAGCCGGTTCGCGCCCGCGTTGAGCTGTCCGTACGAGACCGTCCTGTCGCCGTGCACCAGCGCGGTTGCATCGGGCGCGCCGGCCGCCCTGGCCTCGAACAGACCGTGGAACGGAAGTTGCGCGCGCCGGCTGACGTTGGCCGTCCCCCACTCGATCAAGCGGCGGCGCTGGCCGCCGTCCATGATCGGCAACTGCCAGACCGCCTGCTGATCGTCGGCGATCATGGCCGCCAGCAACGCCTGCAGGCCGGTGCCGATTCGCTCCACGGTGTCGGGATCGAACAGGGCGGCCGCGTAAGAGATCCCGCCCACCAGGCGTCCGTCCGCCTCCTGCAGCTCCAGGGTCAGCTCGAACTGCGCCGTGCGGCGCGGCGTCGACATGGCCGAGATGCTCAGCCCCGAAGAGATCTCGTCCTCGCCCGCGGGCGACTGGGCCTGGAACGCGAACATCACCTGGAACAGCGGCGTGTGCGACAGCCGACGCGGCGGCTGCACCAGCTCGACGATTTGCTCGAAGGGGAGATCCTGATGGTCCTGCGCCGCCAGCACCTGAGACTTGACGTGCGCCAGCAACCCCGCGACCCGGCTCTCGTCCGCGACGGTCAGACGCATCGCGATGGTGTTCACGAAGCAGCCGATGAGGCGCGCCACCTCGGGCCGCGCGCGACCGGCGACCGGGCTACCGACGACCACCTCGGGTTGGCCGGAGAGACGCCCCAGCAATCCGGCCCAGCCGGCCAGCAGGGTCATGTACAGCGTGCAACCATGACGCTGCCCCAGCGCCTTGAGACCATCGGTCAGACGCTCGTCCAGGGCGAGCGACACGAAACCGCCCGCGTGATCCTGCTGGGGCGGATGCGGTCGATCGGTCGGCAGCTCGATGCAGTCGGGTGCCCCCGCGAGTTCCTGCTTCCAGTACGCCGTCTGTCGCTGCAGCTGGCTGTCCAGCGAGTCCCGCTGCCACACGGAGAAGTCGGCGTACTGGACGGGCAGCGGCGCCAGCGGATCCGGACCGCCGGAGCGGAACGCGTCGTACAGCACCTCCAGCTCGTTCGCCAGTATGCCGACCGACCAGCCGTCGGAGACGATGTGGTGCATGCTGAGCGCCAGCACGTGCTCGGCCTCCGACAGCCGCACCAGGTGGGCGCGAAACAGCGGCCCGTTTTCCAGATCGAAGGGGGCGTCGGCCTCGCGGGACAGGATCGCCTGGAGCTCGGCCTCGCGCTGGCCGTCGGGCCAGGACGCCAGGTCCGCCTGGTGCAGCGCCATCCCGCCGCCCGGCGGATCGATCACCTGCCGCGCGGCTCCGTCCGACGACACGAAACGGGTGCGCAGAATTTCGTGGCGCTCGACGATGCGGTCGAGGGCGCGCCGCAGCGCCACCCCGTCCAGGTCACCCTGCAAACGGAAGTTGCCGCTGATCTTGTGCGTGCGGCCCACCCCTCCGTCGAGCTGCGCCAGGAACCACAGACGCTGCTGCGCCAGTGACAGAGGCACCACGCCGTCGCGGTCCGCCCTGCCGATGGGGATGGTGCGAGCCGCCGGGGCGGCGATCCTCTCCAACTTGGCGCTGCGCGCGCGCTGGAGCAGGCGGAACCTTTCGCTGTCGGTCAGCGCATCGATGGAATCGGGGCGAACGGGGGCTTGTTTGTCGGGCGATCTCTCATCGTGCTTCATCGGATCCGTCTGCGTCCTTTCCCATCAACTCCGCCAACTCGCCCGCGTCGAACTCGGCCAGCTGGGCCTTGACGACGCTTGCTCCGAGCCCCGCGACCGTGGTGTCCAGGAACACCTGCGACAGGGGCAGGAGCACCCCGAGCTCTTGTTCGATGCGTCCGACCAGTTGCACCGCCAGCAGCGAGTGGCCGCCCAGCTCGAAGAAGCTGTCGTCGCGCCCAACCCGATCGGCGCCCAAGAGCTCCGAGCACAGCCTCGCGATCGTCTCCTCGATCTCGTTCTCCGGCGCGGCGTACACGGAGGTCAGGTAATCGCCCGCCGCCGGCGGCGGCAGCTGCTGCCGATCCACCTTGCCGTTGGCGTTGAGCGGGAGCGACGGCAGGAACACGAACGCCGCCGGCACCATGTACTGGGGCAGCACCGCGCGCGCGTACGCCCGCAGCGCCGCCGCGGTCGGAGCACCGGCGCCCGTGTAGTAGGCGACCAGCCGGCGCGCCCCTGGCTGGTCCTCGCGAACGACGCTCACCACCTGCGTCACGCCTTCCAGCTCGCCCAACCGCGCCTCGACCTCGCCGAGCTCGATCCGGAAGCCGCGCAGCTTGACCTGGAAGTCATTGCGCCCGAGGTACTCGACGGTTCCGTCGGCCTGCCAGCGCCCGAGATCGCCGGTCTGGTACATGCGGCCTCCTGGCTCGCCGCTGAACGGATCGGCCAGGAAGCGGTCGGCGGTCTGCTCGGCCTGATTCAGGTAGCCATCTGCGACGCCGTCGCCGCCGATGTAGATCTCCCCCGCGACCCCGATGGGCGTCGGCCGCCGGCTTTGGTCCAGGATGTAGACGCGCGTGTTGCCGATCGGCCGTCCCAGCGGGACGCTGCGCGCCCCTTCAGCCAGGTCCACGATCTCGTGGGTCAGCGCGAAGGTCGTCGTCTCCGTCGGGCCGTACCCATTCAGCAGATGCTGCGGGCGGAACCCGTGCAGCACCTGCGCCATGACCTTCACGTCGAGCGCGTCGCCCCCGACGATCAGATAGCGGAGCGCCGGGATCACCCCGGACAACGTGAGATGGTACTGGTTGAACAGTCCGACCGTCATCCAGAGCACGGACACCCGCTGGACCAGCAGCGCTTCGGCGAACGCCGCCGGCGTCAGCAGCACCTCTTGCGGGATCACCACCACGCACCCGCCGTTCAGCAAGGGCGCCCAGACCTCCAGCGTGCTGGCGTCGAATGAGGGATTCGACGCGAACGCCACCCGATCGCCGGCGTCGAAGTTGGCGTAACCGTTGTTCAGCACCAATCGGCTCACCGCCCGATGTGGCACCACCACACCCCGCGGCGCGCCGGTCGAGCCGGAGGTGTACATCACGTACGCCGCCGCGCCTCCGGTGAGGTCCGCCGGCAGCGCGAGCTGGCCGGAATCGTCGGAAGGCATCTCGTCGATGTTCAGCCGGCGGAGCTCACCGGCCGCGATCCGCTCCGCTAGCTCGCCCGGAAGCGAGCCTCCCCGCGAAGTCACGATCACGCGGGCGCCACAGTCGGCCACCATCAAGGCCTGCCGCGGTCCCGGCAACACGGGGTCGAGCGGCACGTACGCCGCGCCGGCCTTGACCACCCCCAGCTCCGCCGCAACCAGCGACGCCGACCGCTCCAGGGCCACGGCGACCCGGTCGCCGGGCTGCGTGCCGACCGCCAGCAGCGCGCGCGCGAGCCTGTCGGCGCGGCGCCCCAGGACCACATAGCTGGTGACCGCCCCTGCCTCGATCACCGCCGGGCCATCCGGGTTCCGTTGCGCTTGCTGATCGAACAGCGCGCCCAGCGTCGCGTCGCGCGGATAGGGGCGGGCCGTGGCGTTCCATTCGACCAGCACCAGTCGCCTCTCCTCGGCCCCGAGAATGTCGATCGCTTCCATCGGCGTCGTCGGCGCGTACTCGAGGGCGTCGACGATGCGCTGCAGGGCGCGGGCCATCATCGCGCACACCCGCTCCGGGTCGATCGGCGCGCTCACCTGCGCGCTGATCTTGAAGTCGGCCGCCATCGAATCCACCGACAGGGTCAGCGGATAGTTCGTCCGTTCCTCAGCCCACAGCGTCTCCACGCCTCGGGGCGCCGGCTGGTCCTCGCCTTCCGACTGCGGCTCCTGCCCGGACGGCTCCGGGTCCGCAGCAATGGCCGTGTGGCGGTAGTTCAGCAACGACGTGAACAGCGGGCTGCCGGCCGGCACGCCGCTGCAGCGCTGGGCCAGCACCAGCGACGCATGCTCATGCGTGAGCAGCGCCGCCAGCTGCTCGTGGGCAGAGAGCAACGCCAGCTCCACCGCTTGCTCGGCGACCAGGAACCGGACCGGCAGCGTGTTGATGAACATGCCGAGCACCTGGGCCGGGCTGTTGCCCCCCTGCATCCGGCCGAACAGTACCGTCCCGAAGGTGACGTCTCGTCGTCCGGTGGTTCGTGCCACGACCATCGCCCACGCCAAATGAACCAGGCTGGCGGCGCTCACGCCCACCTGCCGAGCCCGTTCGTGGACCGCACTCGACAGCGTTCGATCCAGCATCAGCTGCGCCTCGCTGATGGTTCGACCGTCGCCGCGGACGTCCGCCAAGCCAAAAGGCATCGTCGGCTCGGTCACGTCACCCAGCAACGCCCGGAAGTGTGCCTCGTGCTCTTCGCGGGTGACCCCGAGCCGTGCCTCCGCGACGAACGTCCGGAACGGGATCGGCGGTGACAGCTCGTCGGCCCGGCCGGCCTCTATGAGCTCGGTCTCGGCGACCATCAGCTCCAGCGTCGTGTGGTCGATGGCCAGGTGGTGCGCCAGCACCATCAGCAACCAGCGCTCACCGGCGGGATCGGGCAGTGCATACCCGGAGACGAGCGGCGCCGTGCTGACGTCCATGCGGATGCGCCGCGGGTCGCACAACGTTTTCAGCTGTTCGACCGCGTCGGCGTCGGCCGCGGGCGCGCGATCGACCGCCAGCTCTTCGATCCGAACCTGCGCCGAGCGCAGGACCACCTGCACGGGCTCCGAAAGCCCCTCCCACATCACCGCCGTCCGCAAGATGTCGTGGCGATCGATCACCTGCTGCAGCGCCGAGGTGAAGCCCTGCAGCCGCTCGCGGCTGGGAAAGGCCAGCACCGCCGACAGCAGGTAGGGGTCCCCTTCGGTCTGCACCAGATGGTGAAACAGAATTCCTTCCTGCAACGGGGCCAGCGGGTAGATGTCCTGCACGTTGGCGGCGCCGCCGGGCACCTTGGCCACGATGCGATCGATGGCTGGCTGATCGAGCGAGACCAGGGGCAGCATCTCTGGCGTGATCGCGGTGGCGTCACCCGGAATGCCGTTCGGAGGCACGGTGATCGCGCGCGCGCCACCACCCACCCGGCGCGCCAGATCGGCCAGCGTCGCCGTCGTGAACAGCGCGCGCACGTCACCGGCCAAGCCGGCGCGGCGCATGCGCTCGACAACCGTCATGGCCGACAGCGAGTGCCCCCCAAGCATGAAGAAGTTGTCCTCGCGGCCGACGCGCTCGACTTTCAGGGTCTCCGCCCAGATCTCGGCCAGCGTGGTCTCGATCGGTCCGCGCGGCGCTTCGTAGGGGCGCGTTCGCAACACAGCCCCGCCCACCGCCGGCAGCGACTTCCGATCGACCTTGCCGCTGGCGTTCAGCGGCAGCGTCTCGAGGTGCACGAACGCCCACGGCACCATGTGGTCCGGCAGCCAGGCCCGCAGAGCAGCGCGCAGCGTCTCCTCGGTGAAGGGCTCCAGGGCCGTGTAGTAGGCCACCAGCCGCTGGTCTCCCGGCCGATCTTCGCGCGCCAGCACGACGGCTTCCTTCACCCCCTCGACGTCCGCCAGGCGCGCCTCGATCTCACCCAGCTCGATCCGGAACCCGCGCACCTTCACCTGCAGATCGTTTCGCCCCAGGTACTCGAGCACGCCGTCCGCCCGCCAGCGCGCCAGATCGCCCGTCTTGTACAGGCGCGCGCCCGGCTCGTCGGCGAACGGATCGGCCAAAAACCTCTCGGCGGTCAGCTGCGGCCGGTTCAGGTAGCCGCGACCCACGGGTACCCCGCCGATGCAGAGCTCGCCGGCCACGCCCACCGGCGCCGGCCGCAGCGCCCGGTCCAGCACGTAGACCTTCGCGTTCGCGATGGGGCGACCGATCGGGATGGCGGCGGCTGCGTCGTCGGGGCGGCAGGGCCAGCTCAGCACTTCGACGGCCGCCTCGGTCGGGCCGTACAGGTTCAGCAGCTCCACCCCGGGCAACCGCTCGTGGAAGCGCCGGACAAGCGCCGCCGGCAGCGCCTCGCCGCTGCACATCACGCGACGCAAGCTCATGCACCGCTCCTCGACGCCCTGGTGGTCCAGGAACTGCTGCAGCATCGAGGGCACGAAGTGGACCACGTTGACCCCGCGCGCCTCGATCACCTCGGCGAGGTAGGCCGGATTCTTGTGACCATCGGGGCGCGCGATCACCAGGCGCCCGCCCGAGATCAGCGGGCAGAAGATCTCGCCCACCGAGACGTCGAACGTGAACGGCGTCTTGTGCAGGAACACGTCTCCCGGACCCAGCTGCCAGTGCCGCTGCAGCCACACCAGTCGGTTGACGACGGCCCGGTGCTCGTTCATGGCACCCTTGGGCGTGCCGGTGGAGCCCGACGTGTAGATGACGTACGCGAGGTCGCGCGCGGTCACACCGCCCCCCAGGTCCTGGCCGCCGATGTCCTCGGCCGCGGAGCCCCGCACATCGTGCGCGAGATCGATCACCGAGACGGCGCCGCCCGAATCGTCCAGCGCCGCCTGCAGCGCGTCGCGCGCCGGCCCGTGCGTCAGCGCCACCACCGGGGCGCTGTCGGCCAGCATCTCTCCCAGGCGCTTGCTCGGGTAGGTCGGATCCAGCGGGACGTAGGCCCCGCCGGCCTTCATCGTCGCCACCAGCGCAACGATCATCTCGAAGCTGCGTTCGGCGCAGACGGCCACCCTGGTTCCAGGCCCCACGCCCAGCGCGCGCAGACGCCCTGCCACCTGGCGCGCCCAGGTCTCCAGCGTGCCGTACGTCAGAAGGTGCCCGTCCAGCTCCAGCGCCACCGCCTCCGGCGTTCGCGCGGCCTGCGCTGCGATCAAATCGTGAATGCACGCCGCGTCGGGGTACTCCGCCGCCGTGGCGTTCCATTCCTCCAGCAGCTGCCGGCGCTCTCCGCTCGGGAGCACGTCGATGGCACCAACCGCGGAGTCGGGCGCGCGCTCGAGCGCATCGACGAGACCGATCAGGGCGCGCTCCATCATCGCGCACACCCGTTCGGGCGCCACCGGCGCGGCCACCAGCGCGGTCAGGGCAAAGTCTTCCGGCAGATCGTCGACGGAGAGGGTGAACGGATAGCTGGTGCGCTCCTCCGTCCAGAGCTCTTCGATCGCCCCGCCGGGAGGCCCTTCCGCGTCGCCGCCGTCGAGGACGACGCCGCCGTCCGACGGGTCGGCGCCCGGAGAGTGTCGATAGTTCAGCAGCGCCGAGAACAGCGGCGCGGGGGCCGGCACCCGGCTGGCCCTCTGAGCCAGCGCGAGGGACGCGTGTTCATGCTCGATCAGGCGCATGAGCAGGCTGTGCACCCGCCGGACGGCGTCGGACACGCGGGCACCGTCCAGGTCGATGCGAACCGGAAGTGTGTTGATGAACATCCCGACGACGCGCGACACATCGGCCGCTGCTTGCATCCGGCCGAGCAGCACGGTCCCGAACACCACCTCACGCCGGCCGCTGGCGCGCCCCACGACCAGCCCGTAGGCGAGGTGCACCAGCGTAGCCGGGCTCACACCGAGCGCACGCGCGGCGCGCCGCAGCCCGGCCGTCAGCGACCGCGGCAGGACGTGGCGATACTCGGCGACCGACTCGCGCGCCTCGGGAGCGGACAGGAGTCCGAACGGCGCCGTCGGCTCGTCGACGTCGCCCAGCATCTCCTGAAAGAAGGGCGCGTCTCGCTCCGCGCCGCCCGCCGCCTGGGCCTGCGCGACGAAGTTCCGGAAGGGAACCGGGACCGGCAACTGGTCTTGCCGCCCCGTCTCGATGAGATCGGCCTCCGCGACCAGCAGCTCCAGCGTGGCGTGATCCATCGCCAGGTGGTGCGCCACGACCAGCAGCAGCCAGCGTTCGCGCGCCGGATCCTCGGCGACCACGGCCCGCAGCAGCGGGGCCTGATCGACCCGCACCCGGTAGCGTCCTGAGCGGAAGGCGGCCTTCATCTGTTCCGCGACGTCGCCCTGCCCGGCGTCGACGGCGGCCGGCTCGACGTTCAGCCGCGCCCGGCGCCGCACCACCTGCACGGGCTGCGGCAGGCCGTCGTGGATGACCGCCGTGCGCAAGATGTCGTGGCGATCGATCACCGTCTGGAGCGTCCCCAGGAACCGATCCAGTCGCGCCCGGCTGGGGAACGCCAGCAGCGTCGGCAGCAGGTAGGTGTCCGCCTGCGACCCCATCAGGTGGTGGAACAAGATCCCTTCCTGCAGCGGCGCCAGCGGGTAGATGTCCTGTACGTTCGCGGCGCCCCCCGGCGTGACGGCCACGATCCGCTCGATGGCCGCCTCGTCCAGGTCGACCAGCGGCAGCATGGCCGGCAGAATGGCGGTCGCGTCGCCGGGGATCAGGTTCGGCGGGACCAGCTGGACGTCGGGTGTCCCGCCCGCGGAGGCGGCCGCCAGAGATTGAGCCAGGTCTTCCAGCTTCGGCGCCGCGAAAATGCTGCGAACGTCGGCGCCGAGCCCGGCGCGTCGCAGCTGTTCGACCACCTTGACCGCCAGCAACGAGTGTCCACCCAGCTCGAAGAAGTCGTCCTGGCGCCCCACCCGCTCGACGCGCAAGACCTGGCGCCAGATCTCGGCGACGGTCCGCTCGAGGTCGCCGCGCGGTTCCTCGTAGGCCGCCACCCCGAAGCCACTCCGTTCGGGCGCGGGCAGCGCCTGGCGATCGATCTTCCCACTCGTGGTCAGCGGGAACGCCTCGACGGAGACATAGGCCGAGGGCACCATGTACTCGGGCAGCCGCTGTCGGGCATGCGCGCGCAGGGCGTCGGCTCCTGTGTCTGCTCCATCGCCGCTGCGCCTGTAGTACGCGACCAGACGCTTGTCGCCCGGTTGATCCTCCCGCGCCAGCACCGCGACCTCCGCGATACCGGGCGCGTCGGCGAGCCGGGCCTCGATCTCACCGAGCTCGATCCGGAAGCCGCGGACTTTGACCTGAAGATCGTTGCGCCCGATGAACTCGACCGATCCGTCCGGCAGCCAGCGACCGATGTCGCCGGTGCGGTACATCTTCGCCGTCGAGCGCTCGCCGTCGCCCGCGAACGGATCGGGCACGAAGAGGGCCGCCGTCAGCTCAGGCCGGTTCAGGTAACCCCGCGCGACCCCGGCACCGCCGATGTGGATCTCGCCGGACACGCCGACGGGCACGGGCTGACCGGCCCGATCCAGAATGTAGACACACGTGTTCGGCAGGGGCCGGCCGATCGGCACGACCGGCGCGCCCGGGCGACACTCGTGAATGCACGTGCAGACCGTCGCCTCGGTCGGCCCGTAGGCGTTGATCAGCCGGACCCGCCCGGCCCAGCGATTGGCGTCCTCCAGCCGGATAGCCTCGCCGCCGACCAGCAGGGTCTTCACGCCCAGAGCCAGCCCGGTCTCCTCGCACGCGGCCAGCGCCGAGGGGGGTAACAGCAGGTGGGTGATGCCCTCCCGCTCGATCGTCTCGATGAGCGGGCGTCCCGGCATCAACTGATCGCGCGTCGCGAGGTGCAGAGTCGCGCCGTTCCCCAGCGCCATGGCCAGCTCCCACGTGCTGGCGTCGAAGCTTGGCGACGCAAATTGCAGCACGTGACTGCCCGGCCCCAGGTCCAGCGCCTTCAGGCGCGACAGGTTCACCAGCCCGCGCTGTTCGTTGAGCACTCCTTTGGGCCGGCCGCTGGAGCCCGAGGTGTAGATCACGTAGGCCAGGTGCTGCGGGGCCAGTCGGCTCGCCGGCGCCCGCACACCGGGATCGTCCGCCTCGTCCGGCGGCTCCAGGTCACCGGCGAAGATCAGCGGCACCGTCCGGTCGCCGCCCAGCGCGGCGCTCACGGCCGCCTGTCCGTCGGCGTCGACCACGATGGCCGCGGGCGCGCTGTCCGACACCATGTAGGCCAGTCGATCGGCGGGATGCTCGGGGTCGAGGGGCACGTAGGCCCCGCCGGCCTTCATGATCGCCAGCACCGCCTCGACCAGCGGCGCGCCGCGCGCCGTGCAGATGCCGACCAGCACGTCGGGCCCGACGCCCAGCCGGCGCAGGCGCACGGCGAGCGCATCGGCCCGCGCGTTCAACTCGCCGTAGGTCAGTCGAAGCGGCCCGCTCACCAGCGCGGTCGCGTCCGGCGCGCGAGCGACGACCTCCTCGAACAGAGCAGGAAACGTCTCGGCTCGCGTCTCTGTTCGCGGGTCCGGCGAGCCGCCGTCGCTCCACACCTGCAGCAGGGTGGCGCGCTCGTCTGGCGACAGCCAGGTCAACCCGCCGACCAGGCGCGCGTCTCGCCCCGAAGTCCCCCGGCCGCCGGCGGCCAGGGCGGCGAGGACGTTCCGGAAGTAGCCGAAGTACCGCGCCACCGTGGTCGCTTCGAACAGCGCGGTGGCATAGTTCAGCGTTCCGATGATGCCGTCGTCGGTCTCTTGCAGCTCCAGCGTCAGATCGAACTGCGCGGCGTGGGCCGGAATCGGGACGGCCGAGAGCTCCACCGCCGGCAGCTCCAGCGACCCTTCGGGTGCGTTCTGCCAGGCGAACATGGTCTGGAACAGCGGCGCGTAAGCCAGGCTGCGCACGGGCTGAACGGCCTCGACCACCTGCTCGAACGGCAGGTCCTGATGCGCCTGCGCGGCCAGGACCCGCGCCTTCACGTGCGCGAGGAAATCAGAAACCGAAACGTCGCGCCCCACGGACAGCCGCAGCGCCAGCGTGTTCACGAAGAAGCCGATCAGCCCTTCGATCTCGGCGTGAGCGCGTCCCGCCGTCGGCGTCCCGATGACCAAATCGTCTTGCCCGGTCAGATGTGCCAGCGCGACCGCCCAGGCGCCGAGCAACGCCATGTACAGCGTGACGCCATGACGCTGGGCCAGGGCCCGCAGCTCACGCGTGAGCGCGACGTCGACGCCAACATTAATAGAGGCGCCTCCGTAGTCCTGTTCGGCGGACCGGGGCCGGTCGGTGGGCAGCGCGAGGACCGGGGGGGCGCCGCGCAGCGCGTCCGTCCAGAAGGCGACCTGTTTCGAGAGCTCGGCGCCGGAGAGCCAGGCGCGCTGCCACGCCGAGTAGTCGGCATATTGAACGGACAGCGGCGGCAGAGGCGCCGGCTTGCCGGTGACTTGCGCTTCGTAAAGCGCGCTCAGCTCGTTGACCATCACGCCCAGGGACCACCCGTCGGAGACGATGTGGTGCATGACCAGGACCAGCACGTGCTCCTCGGCGCCCATTCGCACCAGACGCGCGCGCACCAGCGGACCGTCCTCGAGCGAGAACGGCGCCTCGACATCGGCCTCGATGAGGCGTTCCAGCGCGTCGCCACCCTCACCCGCAGCGGCGGCCCCCAGGTCATCCGTCCGGAGCACGATGCCGCGTCCGGGCGGATCGATCACCTGATTGGGCTCGCCGTCGATCGTGACGAAGCGAGTCCGGAGCGCCTCGTGTCGATCGACAATCTGCTCGAGCCCGCGCGCCAGCGCCGCGCTGTCGAGCGGTCCACGGATCCTCAGCGCACCCGAGACGTGATAGGCGCGGCTGGCGCCCGGCAACTGCGCCAAGAACCAGAGTCGGCGCTGGGCCAGCGACACCGGCAGGGGACCGGAACGATCGATTTTCGGAATTGGCGGCCGGCCGGCTACCGCCTCACGAACTAGCTTGCTGTCCTTCGCCCGCTGGAGCAGTCGGCGCCGTTCGGACGCCGTCATGCGCTGGATAGGCGACCGGGATCGTTCCTGCTCGCTCGACATCAACGCTCCTTCTGAATTTGTCTCGGAGGCAAACCACGGGCGTACGCCAGCGTATGTAGGACGGGAACCTCGGAGGATGTTCCCGACCGATCCGGCGATATCACCGAAAAAACATTCGGCGAGCACAACCGATCGACGGCTGGTCGTCGCCCTTACCCAAATCGCGCCCGACAGGATTGCCGCGCGCGCGTGCCGCAACGGACCTTACCGTCGGCATGGATCGGAACGTGATTTGGCCGGCGCGCGCCGTCCGGATCGGCGTCAGCGCGGACGTCGAATCAGCGAATGGTTTGCGGCGGCGGGATCGCCGCGCGTGTAATCGACGCTGAGCAACCGTCCGCTCACGGACGCGATCTTCTTGAAAGGCCAGAAGCAGTTGACGCCCTGGCTATCGAAGCCGCACGCGGCAATGGGCACCGGCGGCATGCGGAAGGCGCTGATGCGGACCTCGTAGCAAGCGATGCCACTTCGCACATCAGGCGGCACGGGGCGATCGGCGATCGCGCGGGAGAACGCGTCCACGACCAAATGGTCGAGCGCGGCGTTGCCGGACTGGCGCCGCAAGATCGGAGCCGATGCCTTTCCGGGTCCCATGTCCAAGCAAACTTCCGCTCGCCGCTCTTCAGCGCCCTCGCCGGCTTGCAAGGTGGCCTCGCCATAGGCTGCGAACAGATCGGGCGCCGGCTGCTGATTGCGGCTGAACGGAGCCGACGCGAGCGCCGGGTCCAGCCCCGAGGTCGAGGCGACCCCGCCGCCGCGGGTGAGGTCATCGATCCTCATCTGATGTCCGCCCTGCCACGACCGGAGCATCTCGACGGGGCCGACCGGGATCGAGTCGGCCAGCTGGCGTGCGGAAACCTCGAAGCGCCGGCGCGCGCCGCGCAGGTAGTCGTAGAGGATCGGATCCACCCGTCCCTTCTCGACGTTTGCCACGGCGTCCTCCTCGCGCTCCGTCTCGACGCGAAGCTCATCCACGGAGAACCGCCGCTTGGATCCGTTCCGACTGAGCTCATCGACGGACGGTCCCGCCAGGCCCCGCAAGACACCGGACGGCAGGGCGCGAATCGATAGGTCCGGGCCAGACCCGGCGTTGCCGGGCTCAGCCGATAAATTGCCGGGCGTCCCGGCGGATTCCCCGCCATCGCGCGCGGGCTCCGCGCGGGCGATCGTCGGGCTCGCCCCGGCGGAGCCCACGCCGGAGGGGGAACGCGGACCGCGCGTCGGCGAGCGGCTCGCGGATTGAGGCGAGGAGGCGATCGCCTTCCCGGAGTCCGCCGGAGCGGCGGTCTGACTTGCTGCCCCGGCCCGGCTCACGGTCTCCGTGATTTCGATTTCGACCGGCCGATTCACCGCCCGCGTGCCGTCGCCTCTCGGTGGTGGGTTCCGCACGAGATAGGACACCCCGCCCAGCAACGCCACGTGCAACACCGCCGAGAGCAGCCAGGCGAGCCAGGCTCTGCGCCCCCCGGCGAGCGGGTGGGCGCGGGCGGGTTCATCTTTGCCTCGACGACGCACGACCTCTGCGAATTCGACGCCCTCAAGCGACCGGGGGTTGCGTGGGTCGATCCGTGGACCCGCGGTGGAGGCTAGTTTAGCATCACGCCATCCGCCCCAGCGCTCAGCCGTCAGCCCGTGAGCCGCTCGCGCGCGGCGACGTGGACATCTGGGTCGCGGACCCATCGATCCTCGAAAGTGAAGCGCTGGCCGCCGCGTACGACGCGCTTCTGACGGACGAAGAGCGCGCCAAGGTGCGCTCGTATCGATTCGAACGCAATCGGCGCGAGGCTCTCCTCGCGCGCGTCCTGGTCCGGACGGCCCTGTCCCGCTATCGGCCGGTCACGCCCGCCGCCTGGCGGTTCACTCGCAACGATTTCGGCCGCCCGGCCATCGATCCCCCATGCGGCCTGTTCTTCAACGTTTCGCATCGCCCCACGTTGGCGGTTTGCGCCGTGAGTCCGGGGCTGGAGGTCGGCGTCGACGTGGAACCGATCTCCAACGCCACCGCCATCCTCGAGGTCGCCCCGCGTGTGTTCGCTCCCGACGAATACGCGTCGCTCCTGGCGGTGGACGCCGACGACCGGCGCCGGCGGGCCGTGACGCTCTGGACCTTGAAGGAGTCCTATATCAAGGCGCGAGGCCAGGGTCTGGCGCTGCCGCTGGACGCGTTCTCGTTCGACGTCAGGGACGCCGGAGGCTGGCAGGTGGCGTTCCGCCCGCCGATCGAGGACAGCCCGGAGCGCTGGTGGTTCAGGACCTTCGACGTCGGCGAGCACCAGATCGCGCTGACCGTCGAACGCGCGAGCGGGCTGGCTCCCACCGTGCGGCTTCGCCGCTGCGTGCCGCTCGGAACCTGACCACGCCGGCAACTACTCGGTCTCCAGCCGAAAACGATATGTGTAGGTGATCGTGTATGGCACCGCCATTCCGTCGCGCGTCGCCGGCTCGAAGTCTTCGCTGAGGGCCGCCAGGCGCGAGGCCTCGTTGAACTCGGCGTAGGCCGACGGGCGGACGAGGCGAACGTTAGTGACCTTCCCGTTGTCGCCGATGGAGACGGACACGAGCACCTCTCCCTCGACCCCCTGGGCTTTGAGCGTGGGCGGGTACGGCGGCTCGTGTGGGCGCCGGCGTCGCGGAAGAACGAAACCTCGGCCGTGGCCTCCGATCGTCGCCGCCACCTCATTGCCGGCCCCCGTCCCCGCGGTCGCGGGACCGTGCGACGCCGTGCCGCGAACCCCACGCGCTGAGCCGCCGGGGCTCCCCACCGCCATGACCGGCCCATTGCCGCTGGTCGTGGTTGCCTCCAGGCTGATTCCGGCGAGTAACGGCGGCGCATCCGCGTCGGTTGGTGCTTCGGTCGGCGGCGCCTCGGCTGGAGCGCGCGGGCGGCGCGCGTGCTTGGCGGCGCTCGCCGGAGCAGCGGCTGCGCGCGGTGCTTCCTCCGCCTTCGGCGCTGGCGCCTCGGGAACCGGCGGGACGGGCTCGCGAAGTTCCACCTTGATCGCTTCGGTCGTCTTCGCGGGCTCGACGGCCCAACGCTGTCCCCAGAACACGCCGGCCGCCAGGACCACCCCGTGGAGGGCTGCCGCGGCCAGCAACGACGCCGCCATTCGACCGGCGCCCGCTCGCCCCGTCGGTGGTGCAGGCGAACCGTGAGCCCGCTGCTCGGCCGTGAGGGCCTGCGCGGTGAGTGCGGCGACGCGACGGCGCGCTTCCAGTCGTTGAGCTCGCTTGCGAACGCCAAGCGAGAGTCGGCGCGGCGCGCGGTCCACGGCTTTCGCTAGCACGCCCACAGGCGTCGTGGCGAAAGGATCATCGGGGTTTTCCAACCGACGCCGCGGAACCGCCCACGGGGGACCGGCGCTCGACGTCCAGGGCGAACGTCGAGACGCCGTTCGCCTTGACGACGTCGATGAGCTCGACGATCCGCCCGTACGCCACCCCTTTGTCCGCCGCGATCACCGCCTGGGTGGAGGCGTTCGCCCGCGCGCGGGCTGCGATGATCTCACCTGCCGCCGCCAGCGAGTCGACTCGGCTGCCGTCGAGAACGATCTGGTCGTCCTTCGTATAGACGAGGTTGAGCGTGGCCGGCACGTGACTGCCGGCGCTGGCCGCCTTGGGCAGCTCGACCTTGAAGCTGTCGCGCGCGATGGTGCTCGAGGTCAGCATGAAGATGATCAGAAGGACGAGGATGACGTCGACGAACGGAACGATGTTCAGCGCCGAAATCGGCTCGTCGTTCTCTTCAAGGAAGGTGTTCAGAGCAGACACGACCCATCACTCCGCGGCGTCTCGGAGCGGCTCAACCGCCTTGAGCTGCGACAGCAACACCCGTGCCAGTCCCTGCCCGTCGGTGACGGCATGCTTGACCTTCGCCTTGAACGCGTTGAACGCGACGACGGCGGGAATGGCCACCAGCAGACCGACCGCGGTCGCCATCAGCGATTCGGCGATGCCAGCCATGACGGCCGACGTCGCGTCCGAGGAGTGGGTCGCCAGGTCTCGGAACGAGCGCACGATCCCGAGCACCGTTCCGAACAGCCCAAGGTAGGGCGCGTTGCTGGCCAGCGTGGCCAGAAAGGTGAGCCGGCGCTCATACCTGGCCTTCTCCTTCCCCAGCGAGGCAACGATCAGATCCTCGACCGCCTCCGGGCCCATCTCGTAGGCGCGGAGGCCAGCCAGGACGACGGTGGTCGGCAGGGCATCGTGCTCCTGCAAGAGATCTGCCGCGCCCCGAAAGTCCCCGCGCGAGAGAAGTTGCGCGAAGCGCTCGCCGATCAAATCGGTGTCCACCCGACGCTTCCAGTAGAACAGTGCACGCTCGATCATCACCGCGACCGACAACAGCGAGAGCAGCAACAGGAGGTACAGCACCCACTCGGAGTGAAACACCGGCAGCTGAAGAAGAACCTCTACCAAACCCCCAGGTCCGAATCGCATGAACGTCCTTTCGTCACGATTGGGCGCGCTTGAACCAGCTCACGCCGCGCCCCCATTTGATCGTCGGCCTCGCCGGCGCGTTGCCTCGCACCCGGCATCAGCGACGGAAGGTCGGCAAATCAGCCACCTCGCCACACCTCGGCGTCACGGCAATGTGACGCTTCCACGAACAATGCGCCCCGGAGAAGGACGGCGGAAAGCACCGCGCGCGGGCAATCTCCTGCATTGACGCTCCGCAGGCCAACGTACTATACGTCGCCGCGCCATGGAAGAAACGACGCGCAAATTCGAGGCTGACGTCGGACGGGTCCTGGATTTGGTCGTTCATTCGCTCTACAGCCATAAAGACATCTTCCTGCGCGAGCTGGTCGCCAATGCTTCCGACGCGCTGGATCGGCTGCGATTCCGGGCGCTCTCCGACGAGGGTCTGATGGGCGACGATCCGGCTCTGGAGATCAGGATCGGGATCGACCGCGACAACAACCTGTTGTGGATTGAAGACACCGGAATCGGAATGACGGAGGAAGAGCTCGTTTACAACCTGGGAACGATCGCGCATTCCGGCTCACGTGCGTTCATGGAACGGGTGGCCGCGGCCGACAAAGCTGACGTCAATTTGATCGGCCAGTTCGGGGTAGGTTTTTACAGCGCGTATCTGGTGGCGGAACGAGTCGAGGTCATAACGCGCGCGGCGGGGAATAATTCCCAATCTTTCAAGTGGTCGTCGGACGGACGGACGTCCTACTCGATCGAACCGGCCGATCGCGCGTCCCGCGGGACCCAGGTTCTGCTGCGGCTGCGGTCGTCCGAGACGGAATTCCTGGAAGAGCGCCGGCTGCGCGAGCTTTGCCAGCGTCATTTGGATTACGTGCGCCACCCCATTCGTTTGCAATGCAAGACCGCGCAGGGGACGGAGTTCCAGCAGGTCAATCGGGCGAGCGCACTCTGGCGCCGCCCGAAATCTCAGGTCGCGGCGGCGGATTATGAAGATTTTTACAAACATCTCAGCCGCGATTTCTCGGAGCCGCTTGCCCACTTGCACTTCAAGACAGAGGGCAGTCTCGACATGTTCGGCCTGCTGTTCATCCCGCGGCGGGCGCCCTACGACGTCAACGACGCCGCTGGCCGCCGGCGGTCGCTCCGCATGTTCGTTCGTCAGATGTTCGTGATGGATGACTGCGAAGACATCCTGCCCTCGTGGTTACGATTCGTGCGCGGCGTGATCGATTCCGACGATCTCCCTCTGAATGTCTCGCGCCAGACATTCCAGGGCTCCGCCGTCGTGGCCGCTGTTCGGGCGCAGATCGTCAAACGCGTCCTCAATCTTCTCGCCGAGATGGCGAAGGACCGGCCCGAGCAATACGTCGAGTTCTGGAATGCGTTCGGACCGATCCTGAAAGAGGGATTGGCGCTCGACGGCGACGACGAATACAAGCGCACTCTCACGGAGCTGGTGCGCTATGAGAGCACGCACGGCAAAGGGCTCACATCGCTGGCCGAATACGTGGCCCGCGCGCCGGCGGGTCAGGACGCCATCTACTACATCTATGCCCCGTCGAAAGTGGCGGTGGCCGGCTCGCCCTACCTGGAAGGGCTGCTGGTCAAAGGCTACGAGGTGCTGTTCATGACCGACCCGGTCGACGAATGGGCCGTGGGTGGCATCGGCGAGTTCGAGGGCAAGCGGCTGATCTCGGCGATGCGCGCCGATCTTCCGTTGCCCAGCGCCCACGGGGAGGAGGCGCGCCAGGAGCAGGTCGCTCAGGATCTGAAGCCGCTGTGCGACAGGATGGTGAAGGTTCTGGCGGAGCACGTCCGAGAGGTGAAGCCCTCTGCCCGCCTGACCGAATCGCCCTGCTGTGTCGTGTCGCCCCCCGGTTCGACCTCCGCTTACATGGAACAGTTGCTGACCCGAACCGGTCGGGCCGTCCCGCACAGCCGACGCATTCTGGAGGTGAACCCGGGCCATCCCGTGATTGGCAATCTGCTGTCGCTGCTGGAGCGCCAGCCCGATTCGCCCCGCATCGACGAAATCATCGAGGTGCTTCACACCCAGGCCGTGCTGAACGAGGGGGGAAGCATCCCGGATCCGCATCGGGTGGCGAAGCACTTGGGGGCCCTCCTCACGTATGTCGTGACGCCTCCGGCCGCCCAGCCCGTCGCCGAGTGACCGCCCGACCTCCCCGGAGCAGCTGTCCGCCCCCCCCACTTCGCTTTTGGTGATCGAATCGGGGGCCTGACTGCATAATTAGGTGCGCAGTTTGACGATGGCCGTGTCCGCCAACCGAGCAGCCCCGACGGAGGTGGACCGTGCCCGCCTGGAACGGATCTTCAACGCCCACCACGCAGCCGTCTGGCGGGCGCTGCGGCGACGTGGTCTTTCGGTGGAGGCGGCCGACGACGCCACGCAGGAGACGTTTCTGCTGGCCGTCGATCGCCTCAGCGACATCAGGCCCGAAAGCGAGCGAGCCTATTTGATCGGCACGGCGCTGCGCGTTGCGCATACCCTGGGCCGCAAGACCGTTCGTTGGGAGCTGGACGAAGACATGGACCAGCGCTCTTCCGCGGCGCGGGACACCGGCGAAGCGCGTGCCGACGTGCAGCTGTGCGATCTCGTCCTGGCCAAGATCGATCCCGATCTGGTCGAGGTGTTCGTTCTGTACGAGCTCGAGGGGCTCACGTCGCCGGAGATCGCCGAGCTGCTGTCCATTCCTCTGGGCAGCGTCGCGTCGCGACTGCGGCGCGCCCGCGAGCAGTTTCGCGCGGCCGCGCAGCGTATCGAGAAGAGCCTGCGCAAGGAGAGCCACTCATGAGGCGTCCCGACGAGGTGCCGGAGCGCCTGCTCGCCGGGGACGCGACTGACTTCGAGCGCCACGTGCTCGAGGCCGCGCGGGCCAAAGGACCGGCGCTCGAGTCCTCGGCGCGCATGGCAGCGGCACTGGGCGTGCGCGTGACCACCGGCGGACCCCTGCCGTCAGCGCCGGCGGCTGCCGCGAAGGTGGCTGCCGCCCGGACCGCCGCGACCTTCGCGCCGGCGGTCACGCCCTGGCTGCCGGTCGTGGCGGCCGGCTTGGTGCTGGCGGCGGCGGCCATCGGCGTCCACGCCTGGCGCGGCGCCCCCGTCAAGGCGGAGGGGGCACCCGCGACGCCGGCGATCGAAGCCACACCCGCTGTTCCCGACGTTCAGCCCGTGACCGCCAGCGGCGCGGCCGCGCCACAGAAACCATCCCTGTCAGTGGTCGGCGCCGATCTTCACGAGCAGATCGCGCTGGTGGATGGCGCGCGGACCGCCATCGCGCACGATGACCCGCGGCGCGCCCTTCAGGTGCTCGGGCGCTATCACGACAAGTTCCCGGCCGGCAGCTTTCAGCCGGAGGCGTCCGCCCTGAAAATAGAAGCGCTGGTCAGGCTCGGGCGCCAGACGGAGGCGCGGGCGCTGGCCAACCAGTTCGTCGCCGAGTACCACGGCAGCCTGCTGGCGAAGAAGGTGGCCAGCCTCGCGGGCCTGTCTCGGCAGACACCGGTTCGCTAGCTCGTCAATGCCAGCGTGTCCCGATGCCGAGGCTGGCGGACACCACGAACAGATCGGCGCGATGGAACACGTCGTTCGCGAATTCGTAGGCGTCTCGGACGATCGTCACGCCGAGCCCGAGCCGGGCCGATACCTCGATCGTCGAGCCATAGCTGGCGGACAACGCCGCGCCCGCGGCGGCGAACATCCGTCCGCTGCTGAACGCCGGGGCGGTGTTCGAACCTTGGGCGGCCAGGCGGCCGATCAGCGCCGCCACACAGGGACGCGCCGTGCCGCGCCGCCAACGCATGCGCAGCGGACAGGCGTCGAGACTCCCGGCATCCAGCGTGAACGACGCGGTCCCGCCGCGCTGAACCAGATCCGAACGCCACACATGGACCGCGCCGACGATCAGCGCCGGCGCCCACGGACCGTCGCGCTCGAGCGCGGCCGTCACGTAAAGCGCGACGCCCGGCATGGCTTCCGGCGCCGGGCCGAAGATCGTCTGGCCGGCCAAAGCGGCGTGGAGCTCACGCGGGGGCCCGGGCTGCGGGCGCGGCGGCTGAGTGACGGTGGCGCTGGGCGCCGCCGGTGGCGGCACGGCCGAAGAGGCCGCCGGCCTGGCCGCCGCCACCGACTTCGTGCCGGAGGTCGGCGCGGGTCGAACGGCTGGCGCCGCAGCGGCGGTCGAGGCCGCGGGCTTCGGCTGGCCGGGCGCGCGGGCGGGAACGCCTGGCTCGTGAGGCTGGCCCTTCTGCACCTGGGCGCGCAAGCTGGGATCCAGCGTCACCGCGATGATCAAGCCCAGCCCGTCAGCGAGGTCGCGGCACGAAGGGGCCGTCATCCGACGCGGCGGCTCACTGCCGAGGATCAGGTCCGCCGTGAGCTTCCCGGTCCGCGTGGAGCTGATCGTGACGCGCGCGGCGAGCGGGGCTTCGTCCGTGATCTCCACCTGAACCGTTCGCGCGTTGATGCGCGCGCTCAGATCGGCGGGAGACATGCAATCGACGTCCCCCCGGATCTCCAGCCTCACCTGCGGAGACGGCGCGCCCGCCCGGGCCGGCGGGGGCAGCACGCTTTGCGAAACGAGCGCGACCAGCAGGGCGGCGCCCAGCATCATCGGCCGCGATGGTAGCATCAGGCTCGATGTCGCGATCGGCCGCTTCGGTCCTGGCCGCCGGCATTTGGGGCGTCGTGACGTTGCTGGGGGCTTGCGACGGCAGGACGATCCGGCTCGGCGGCGGTGCGACCGACGGAGGCGGCGCATGCCCGCACGCACAGACCGGCGCCGCCGCCGTCGTCTGGATCGGCGATTCGTGGGTGCTGGTCCCCGGCAACCAGGTCACCGGCGTGAGCGATCGGGCGCGCGCGATCCACGCCATCGGTCCCAACGACGCCTACACCGTCGACGCCGCGGCGGCCGCCAACATGGCGGCCGTCGTCAGCCAGTACACGGCGCAACAAGCCAGCGGGATGCCCGCCAAGGTGTTGATCATGGACGGCGGAACGTGGGACACCCTCACCACCAACGGCTCCAGCGCGTCGGTCACCACCGTCGTGAATACGTTCCGACAATTCCTGGATCGCGTGGCCAGCGACGGGACGGTCCAGCAAATCATCTATTTCTTGCCGCCGGAGCTCCCCACGGTCGCCGGCGTCGCGGCGTTGCGCACGCCTCTGCAACAGGCTTGCGCCGCCAGCGCCGTCCCCTGTTACTTCCTGGACCTGCAGCCCGTCTGGTCGGGACATCCCGAGTACACGGGCGCCGACGACCTGGTGCCCTCCACCGCCGGGGGCGCCGCGATCGCCGCCGCGATCTGGGCGCTCATGCAGGCGAACTGCGTCGCGCAGTGACTCCATGAGCGCGAACTGACCTCCGCGTCGATTGTGTGATCGATTCGCGCCTCTTCCCGCATGAGTAGGATACGGACGTCCGTCGACTTCGGTCCGACGTCCCTCACGGAGCCGTGACGACTTCCGCCGTGCCTGGCGTGAGCTCTGTCCACGGCACGAAGAAGGGAGAGCCATGATTCCGTCACGTCACTCTCGTTCATCTGCCGCACGCTGGTCTGCGCTCGCCTCGATGCTGGTTCTGTCGGCCTGTGGATCAGCGGGGGGCGGAGGCGGAACGGGCGGCAGCCCGAACACGGGCGGAAACAGCGCGACGGGCGGGGTCCCAGGCACGGGCGGCACCACCGCGAGCGGCGGCACCACGGCGACGGGCGGGTTGACAGGCGCCGGCGGTTCCGCCACCGGCGGCGTGACGGGCACGGGCGGCTCTGCAACGGGCGGCGTCACCGGCACCGGCGGGTCGCTCACCGGCACGGGCGGCGGAGCGACCGGGGGAACAGGCGGACGAGCTGGCAACGGCGGGACCGGCACGGGCGGGGCGGCCGGCCGCGGGACGGGCGGTTCCAGCACGGGCGGCACCGGAGGCGGCTCCACGGATACCTGCCCGGCGACCTCGACGCTGAAGGCCGGCGACAACAACGAAACCATCAGCTCCGGCGGGGAATCCCGCACGTTCATCGTTCACGTCCCCTCGGGCTACAGCAACGGCACGCCGGCGCCGGTCGTCCTCGACTTCCACCCGCTCGGCGGCACCGGCAGCCAGCAAGAGGGCTCCTCGGGATGGAAGGCGCAGTGTGACAGCGTCGGCTGCATCGCCATCTTCCCCGATTCGTCCGCGAAGGCCGGCGACAAGTCCTGGAACGCCGGCTACTGCTGCGAGAACTCCGAGAAGATGCAGATCGACGACGTCCAGTTCGCCCGCGACATGGTCAAGTGGCTGAAGGCGAACGCCTGCATCGATTCGAAACGGATCTACGCGAGCGGTGGATCCAACGGGGGCGGCATGACCTACCGGCTGGCGTGCGAGGCCGCGGACATGATCGCGGCCGTCGCGCCCGTCGACTTCCGATGCGTCACCGGGAAGGATCCGCTGGCGAACGCGGGAAGCGTGACCGCGGCGAACAACACCGCCTGCGTCTGCAAATTGCCGCGCCCGATCGCGGTCGTCGCCTACGACGAGGCCACCGACAACTCGATCGTCCCTTACAAGGGTGCGCAGACCCCCGGCCTGGCGACCGACTGTCCCGCCAGTGGAAGCTGCGTCGGGATCGGGTTTCCGGGCGCGGTGGTGAACGCGCAGACCTGGGCAGCTTTCGACGGCTGCGGCAGCACGCCCACGACGTACTCGGGCAACTCGATCTGCCAGCAGTACCCGTCCTGCATGGGCAACACGACGGTCATGCTGTGCACGAACAACTCGTCGAGCCACCTGGCCGCCTACTCCAGCAGCGCCGCGAAGGTCGCGGCCACGGCCTGGGGCGTGTTCAAGGACCAGACGCTACCGTAGCTGACTGTCCGGCGGTCCGTCAGCCATCGATTCGCTGTAAAGTCGGCGGAATCGCGCTCAGGAGGCCGACTGTCGGACTTCTGCTGGCGGGCGCTTGTCCATTCTCCCCCGGCTCGGCATAGCTCCAATGGCCATGGGTCGCGTCTACGGTGCGCTGTTCGGGCTGGCCGCGCTGGCCGGCTGCTCGCGCCCGCCGACGCACCTGGCTGACCGCACGCCGGCGACATCCGATGCCGGCGCGTCGGACGCGGGCGGCCGAGATGGCGCAGCGCCAGACGGCGACAGCCGACCGGTCACCTGGGTCTGGAGCGTGCGTTGCCGCGACGGTCACGAGCCGACCGATCCCGTCGACTATGGCCGGTGCGCGCTGGACCAGGCGTTGGCCGAGGCTCACGCGTCGCAGGCCGTCACCGTCACCACCGTCGACGACCCGGCCGCCGCGCCCGTCGAAGCCGCCCTGGCGCGGCTTCTGGACCAGCGTCCCGAGTCGTACGTGATCGCTCCGGTGAACGGTACCACCTGGATCGTCGGCCGCGACCCCGCTGGCGCGATGTACGGAGCATTGCAAGTCGCCGAGCGCCTCCGTCTCGACGGCGCCACCGCGCTACCGCCCGGCGGCTCTGTCCGGGGGGCGCCGGCGTTGAGCTTCCGGGCGGCGAACCTGTTCTGGGTGCTTCCCGAAGCGGGTGAGACCACCTGGTGGTTTCTCGACGAGGGCTTCTGGCGCGACTATCTGGATCTGCTGGCGCATGCCCGGCTGAACGTTCTGGACTTGCACGGGATGTACGACCTCGGGAGCACCGGTTTTCCGAACGCGCTCCTCTACCTCGCGCGCTCGCCCAGCTTTCCCGGGGTGGGGGCGCCGGTCGCTGACCGCGATCGAAACGTGACCATGCTGAGGCGGGTGATCGCAATGGCGCGCGCGCGTGGCATCCGGGTCGGGTTGATGACGTATTCCGCCACCGCGGACATGCCCGGATCGACCGTGACTCTGGCGGACGGCGATCTTCAAACCTACGTGCGCGAGGCCGCTGCCGACGTCGCGGCGCGCCTCCCCGGTCTTTCGATGATGGGCTTTCGAACCGGTGAAAGCGGGCGCCCGGCGCGCTGGTACGCCGACACCTTCGTCGCCGGGGTTCGGCAAGTCGCGCCGGACATGACCCTGGCGACGCGCACGTGGGGAAGCAGCAAGACGGAGATCCTGTCGGTGGCGACCAG
Source organism: uncultured Myxococcales bacterium (assembly GCA_964546845.1). Taxonomy (GTDB): domain Bacteria; phylum Myxococcota_A; class Polyangia; order Fen-1088; family Fen-1088; genus JADGRB01. The sequence continues at coordinate 30,593 of CAZJMY010000222.1, forward strand.
CATCGGCCAGAACATGGTCCTGGAAGCCAAGTTCAACGGCGAACACCTCGGCCCGCCGTACGCCATCGCCGGCGGTGCGATGGCGGGATGGTCGTCGTACAGTTACCAGGACTACTTGAACCCGCCGCACCCCTGGACGTTCGTGTTCCAGGTGCGCGCCGGAGGGTCGCATCAGATCTTCCGGGAAGCGTCCTACGCGCGGACCCGGCGGGCGATCGCGGCGCTGGCGTTCTCGCCGCTGGTGTCGGGCTTCACTCTCGAGCCGCCGACGGCTTACACCCCGCAGCGAGATTTCTATCATGCCAGCGCACGAGATCAGTTCTCGCCGTGGGCATTCGCGCGTGACGACCTCATGTACCTGGAGTGGGGGCGGCTCGGTTACGATCCCTCCGAACCCGAGGCGCACTTCCGGCAGATCCTGGCGCGCGAGGCCGGCACGGATGCCCTCTGGCCCGCGGTGCAGGCCGCCAGCGACATCGTTCCCTGGATCGTGACCGGTCGAACCTGCGGCCCCGATTCGCGCAACTTCGAGCCCGAGATGGAGCTGGGCGGCGACGTCGGCCAGTGGGCCGGGTTTTCCGACGGCCCACACGTGGTGCCCTCCTGCGACGGCGCGGCGCCGTTCGACACCTTCGCCGTGGCGTCCCCCGCCGAGGCGGCGGCCGACCTGGTCGCGGGCGTTCCGACGAGCCGCCTGACGCCGGTGGACGTCGCGTCCTTCGTCTCGAGCGACGCCGCTCTCGCCGCGCAGGCCACGGCCGCGCCCGCCAGCGGCGCGCTGGCACGCGATGTCGTCCGGGAGTGTTCGGCGCTGGCCGACCTGGGCAGATACTTTGGACACAAGCTGCAGGCGGCGACCGCCCTCGCCGTCTACCAGCGCTCGGGGGTTGCCGATTGGATCGAATCGGCGCGCGTCGCGACCAGCGCCGCCGACGCCGACTGGCGCGCGCTGGCCGACGACACGGGGTACATCCGCCCGTTCCCGGAACGGCTGCGCATGGCGCCCCTCGGCTACGACCCCTTTCACTGGTCGCGCGAGGTCTCGACGTTGAGCGCCGACGCGCAAGCTCTGGAGGCGGCTGCCGCGGCCGCGCCCCCGAGCTTTAGCGGCGCCTTGCCGCCCTCGCAGGTGTGGCTCGGCACGCCCCGATCGGCGCCGCCCGCGATGGCGGACTTTTCGGTGACCCCTGCCGATCCGACAGCACCGACCTGGCAGGTTCGCGCTCGTTTCGCCGGTCCCCTCCGAGAGGTGGCCGTGAACGTTCTGTGGAAGCCGTTCGCGAGCGAAACGGACTGGCGTGCGGTCCCGGCGACCCGCGACGCCGACGGCAGCTTTCTGGCGGTCGTGGACGGCGGCGGCGCCGGCGCGTTGTTCGCCGTCGAGGTCAGGACGGCGGCCGGCGCCTGGCGCCTGCCCGATCCGGCATCCGCCCTGCCCTACATCCCGCTCGCCCCCTGACGTCAGCGCGCGGGCGGGCGGCCCAGCTGCTGCTCCAGCAGCGTCAGGAAGGCGCGCGCGGCGGACGACATCTCGCGACCGCGACGGAAGATGATGCCGATGGGGCGCGTGAAGCCCGGCTCGCGGAAGGGGCGGACCACCAGGGTGCGAGCCTTCTCCTCGTTGTGCAGGGCCGGCCGCGGCAGGATCGACACGCCCATCCCCGCCTCCACCGAACGCTTGATGGTCTCGATGTTGTCCAGCTCCATCACGACGCTGACCGGCGCGCGGTGTGCCCGCAGCAGCCGGTCGACCAGCCGGCGCGTCGGGATGTCCCGGTCGAAGGCGATGAAGCGGGCGCCGGCCAGGCTGGCCGCGCTGACCGGGCCCGAGCGCGCGACCAGCGGGTGCCGCGGCGGACAGGCCAGCACCAGCTGGTCGTCCCGCAGCGGAATCACGTCCAGCTGCTGACGGCGCGCGGGCAGCGCCACGATGCCGAGGTCGATCACGCTCTCCAGGCAGGCGCGGTAGACCTCGTCGGTGCGGCGGTAGAGCAGGCGCAGGTTGACCTGCGGGTGCGCCGAGAAGAAGCGCTTCATGGGCGCCGGCAGCGTGTAGAGCCCCACGCTGTACACGGCGGCGATCACGACCGTTCCGACGATCGTGTTCGAGTGATGCGCCAGCGTCTCGTCCAGCGCGGCGAGCTGGGCCACGACCTGCTTGGCGCTGGCGTAGACCACCTTGCCGGCATCGGTGACGCTCACGTCGCGCCGCGGGCCGCGTTCGACCAGCCGGCGTCCGTACTTGCGCTCGAGGTTGCGGAGCTGCTGGCTGACCGCCGACTGCGTCACGAAGTTGAGACGGGCTGCGCGCGAGAAGCTGCCGGTCTCGACCAGGTCGCAGAACGTCTTCAGCGACTCGACAGTCATTAGAATTTCTCATCCATCCTTATAGTTTATTAGATTTGTCGTTCGCACGCCGGTTCGCTATCCCAGATCGGCGATGGGAGCGACGGTCGTCAAAAAGGTGGCCATGGCCCTCACCGGTCTGGTGCTGGTGGGCTTCGTGCTGGTCCACGCGGCGGCGAACCTCCAGATCTTCGCGGGCGCCGCGCGGATCGACGGCTACGCCCGCGCCTTGCGGGAGACGCCGTTCCTCCTGTGGACCGTGCGCGCGGTCCTGGCCGGATCGTTCCTGGTCCACGTCTGGATCGGCGTCGACCTGGCCCGCACCAACCGCGCCGCGCGGCCGGTCCCGTATCGTCGCCGGCCGCCCGCGCCCGTCGACCGAGCCGGACGCACGATGCTCTGGACCGGGCTCTTCGTCGGCCTGTTCGTGCTCCTGCACCTCGGCAACCTGACCTGGGGGTCGTTGCATCCCCGGTTCGTGCACCTGCAGGTCTACGGCAACGTCACCCGCCTGCTGCGCATCCCGGGCTGGGGACTTTTCTACCTGGCGGCGCTGCTGGCGCTGGCGGCGCACATGGTCCACGGCACGCGCAGCCTGTTCCGCTCGACGGGTCTGGCGGCGGCGCCCAGCCGCGGCCCGCTGGCCCGCCTGGCGCTGGCGCTGACGGCGCTGGCGGTCGCCGGGCTCGGCGCCGTCGTGCTGGGGGTGATGACGGGGGTGATCCGGTGAAGCTCGATCCGCGCATCCCCCCTGGTCCGCTCGAATCCAAGTGGGACACGTACCGGCGAACGATGAAGCTGGTCAGCCCGGCGCGTCGCCGCACGCTGGACGTGCTGGTGGTCGGCAGCGGTCTGGCCGGCGCGTCGGCGGCCGCCTCACTGGCCGAGCTCGGCTACCGGGTGACCTGCCTGTCCTTCCACGACACCCCGCGCCGTGCCCACAGCATCGCCGCGCAGGGCGGGATCAACGCCGCCAAGAACTACGCGAACGACGGTGACAGCGTGTTCCGGCTGTTCCTGGACACCATCAAGGGGGGCGACTACCGCTCGCGCGAGGCGAACGTCTACCGACTGGCCCAGCTCTCGTCGAACATCATCGACCAGTGCGTCGCGCAGGGCGTGCCGTTCGCGCGCGAGTACGGCGGTGGCCTGGCGAACCGCTCATTCGGCGGCGCGCAGGTGTCGCGGACCTTCTACGCGCGCGGCCAGACGGGGCAGCAGCTTCTGCTGGGCGCGTACCAGGCGCTGCAGCGGCAGGTCGGCCTGGGGCGTCTCAGGATGCTCACGCGTCACGAGATGCTGGACCTGGTCGTCGCCGACGGTGCCGCGCGCGGGATCATCGCCCGCGATCTGATGACCGGCGCGATCTCGCGGCTCGCGGCGCACGTCGTGGTGCTGGCGACCGGCGGCTACGGCAACGTCTTCCACCTGTCGACGAACGCCAAGAATTCGAACGCGACTGCCATCTGGCGCGCGTGGCGACGGGGCGCGGGCTTCGCGAACCCGTGCTTCACCCAGATCCACCCCACCTGCATTCCCGTCAACGGCGAGCACCAGTCGAAGCTGACGTTGATGAGCGAGTCGCTGCGCAACGACGGGCGGGTCTGGGTCCCGAAGCGCAAGGGGGACGGGCGCCCGCCCGATCAGATCCCGGAGAGCGACCGCGACTACGTCCTCGAGCGGCTCTACCCGTCCTACGGCAACCTGGTGCCGCGCGACGTCGCCAGCCGCGCAGCCAAGGTCGTTTGCGACGAAGGGCGCGGCGTCGGCCCGGGCGGGTACGGCGTCTACCTGGATTTCGCCGAGGCTCTGCAGCGCCTGGGCTCCGCCGTCATGACCGACCGATACGGCAACCTCTTCGACATGTACCAGCGGATCACCGGCGACGATCCGACGCGCGTCCCGATGCGCATCTACCCGGCCGTCCATTACACGATGGGAGGCCTGTGGGTCGACTACGGGCTCATGAGCACGATCCCCGGGTTGTTCGTGATCGGCGAGGCGAACTTCTCGGACCACGGGGCGAACAGGCTGGGGGCGTCGGCCCTGATGCAGGGGCTGGCCGACGGGTATTTCATTCTGCCGCAGACCGTCGGCGACTACCTGGGTACCGCCGAGCTGCCCGCGGCCGGGGTCGAGCGCGCCGAGTTCGCGGCCGCCGAATCAGACGTGCGCGACCGCATCGCGCGGCTCTTGCGAATCAGCGGCCGCCAGACGGTCGAATCGTTTCACCGGCGGCTGGGCAAGCTGATGTGGGACCGGTGCGGCATGTCGCGCAACGCCGCCGGGCTGCGCCAGGCCTTGCAACACATCCCGGACCTGCGCGAGGAGTTCTGGCGCGACGTCCGCGTGCTGGGCGGCGAGGGAGAGATCAACCAGCAGCTGGAACGGGCCGGGCGCGTGGCGGACTTCCTCGAGCTGGCGGAGCTCATGTGTCGCGACGCGCTGGCGCGTGACGAATCGTGCGGCGGACACTTTCGCGAGGAACACCAGACGGCCGAAGGAGACGCGCTGCGCGACGACGAACGTTTCGGCCACGTCGCCGTCTGGGAGTACGCCGGCGCGCGCGCGACGCCACGACGGCACGTCGAGCCGCTGGTCTTCCAGGCCGTCACCCCCACCCGACGGAGTTACGCGTGAAGTTCGTCCTGCACGTCTGGCGGCAAGCCGCCCGCGATGAGGCGGGCCGGTTCGAGCGGTTCGAGGTCGGCGGCGTCTCCCGGGACATGTCGTTCCTGGAGATGCTCGATCTCCTGAACGAGCAGCTCATCGCGTCCGGGCAGTCGCCCGTCGCCTTCGAGAGCGACTGCCGCGAAGGGATCTGCGGCTCCTGCGGGTTCGTCATCAACGGCGACGCGCACGGCCCCCTACCCGGGGCGACCGTGTGCCAGCTCCACATGCGCAGCTTCCGCGACGGCGAAGAGCTGTGGCTGGAACCCTGGCGATCGCGGGCCTTCCCCGTGCTGCGCGACCTGATCGTCGATCGCGGTGCCCTGGACCGGATCATCGCGTCCGGTGGCTACGTCAGCGCTCCGACGGGCAGCGCGCCGGAGGCCAACAGTCTCCCGATCCCCAAAGCCGACGCCGACCGCGCGATGGATGCGGCGGCCTGCATCGGGTGCGGCGCCTGCGCGGCGGCCTGCCCCAACGGCTCGGCCGCGCTGTTCACCGCGGCCAAGCTCGCGCACCTGGGCCTCCTGCCGCAGGGGCAACCGGAGCGTGGGTCGCGCGCGGTGGCCATGGTGAAGCAAGCCGATCGAGAAGGCTTCGGCGGCTGCAGCAACATCGGGGAGTGCGAGGCCGCCTGTCCGAAGTCGATCCCGTCGGCGTTGATCGGCCGGATGAACCGCGACTTTCTGACCGGCGTGTTGCGAGGGAGTCAGAGCGGATCCGGAGACCGTTGAAGCAGCAACGCCACCATTTCGATGGCGGTGTCACGCCGCTCGACGTCCTGAAGGCAATGCCAGAAGCTGGCGAGCATGCAGAGCTGATGCGCCACGGCCACCGAGACGTCCCCGCTGTCGGATGCATCTGCCTCGAGCAAGGTGCCCACGAGAGCAATCTAACGCGTCGCTGCTGGGGCCGGGAGCGAACGCTCGGGAGGCCGTCCGACCCGACGAAAAGTGCGAAGTCCACGCGCCGCCAATCGCCGCTCGTCCGCTGCGGGACACCCGGGAGCGACGGTTGGGTTACCACCACGTAACCTCATCCGGGGAAAGGGCCGCCTTGGTGGGGGCTGCGGCTGGCACGGGTATCGCTTAGGTAACGCTGCCTGAGGCTTGCCTAGACAGCCAACAGGAGAGCTCACCATGGACGCCATCGCGCTGCTGAAGTCGCAACACCGAAAAGTGGAGACGCTGTTCTCGAAACTCGAGAGCACGAAAGACCACCGGACGAAGCAACGGCTGTTCTCGGAGCTGGCCGACGACCTGGCCGGCCACGCCACGATCGAAGAGCGTCACTTCTATCCCGCCGTGCGCGCCAAGCAGACGGAGGATATCTTGCTCGAGTCGCTGGAAGAGCACCTCGGCATCAAGCGCGTGATTGCCGATCTCCTCAAGCTCGACGCGTCGGACGAGACGTACGACGCGAAGCTCACCGTGCTGAAAGAGCAGGTCGAGCACCACGTCGGCGAGGAGGAGAAGGAGCTGTTCCCCAAGGTCAAGAAGCTCTTCGACAAGGCTGATCTCGAGGCTCTCGGGGCGGCGATGCAGGCGGACTTCGAACGGCTCGAAGCCGGTCATCCCGCCGAGGACGTTCCGTCCGAAACGGACCACGCAGCGCCGCTCTGAATCTCACAACCTTCCACAATCGTACGAGCGAAAGGACAGTGACATGCACATTCTCTGGTCTCTGATCGTCGGATTGGTCGTCGGTGCCATCGCCAAGCTGCTCATGCCGGGCAAGGATCCGGGTGGGATCATCGTGACCGCGTTGCTGGGCGTCGCAGGCGCGATGCTGGCGGCTTTCATCGGCCGCGCTCTTGGCTGGTACCAGGCGGGAGACGTCGGCCCGGGCCTCATCGCCTCGATCGTCGGCGCGATGCTGCTCCTCGGCATCTACCGCCTGGTCACGCGGCGCCGCGCCGTCGTGTAGCTCGGTCGCGGGGAGACGCGGGCGCGCGCTCACCTGGCGGGGCAGTCGATGCGCGACTTCGAGACGGCGACGTCGTCGATCCAGTAGTCGGCGACGGCGTCGTCCGTTTGAGGCGACCACAGGGAGAACAGGATCGCCTCGAAGGGGATGGCGGCGTAGTTACCGCCCTTGGCGACCAGGTTCAGGGCGACGCCGTCCTCCCAGATGTGCGGCCGGGCCACGCCGGTGCCGCCCGACGGGGCGCCGCCGGCGTTGTCGATCTCGATCTCCCAGCAGTGCCAGGCGTTGGCCTGGCTGGCGTCCTTGAAGTGCTTGCTCGTGTCGCGGTAGTAGCCGCTCCACATGGGCTCGATCGAGATGCCGTTGTAGTCGGCGAACATGTAGCCCTCGTCGGTCGCGCCGCGATCGGGCGCATTCAGGGCTTTCGTCGAACCGATCCAGGCGATCACCGTGTGGTTGGCGTCGCTGAAGCTCGTGAAGGGAAACCGCGCTCCATACATCATGAACCGCAGGTAGAACGTCGTCCCGCTGACGGGGAACGACGGCGCTTGCTGGGCGAGCATGAAGGCTTGCTCCTTCGTCGCGGCGGCTTGCGAAACCTTGCCGTGAAAGTGGGCCGCCTTCATTCCGCTGGCGTGTTGCAGGGAATCGACGACCAGGCTGCCGTTGCCCACGGTCCAGGTCTTCCACTTGCCCGTCGGCTGGGCCATCGGCGCGTACGATTCGAAGTCGTCGCAGAAGACGACCCCCAGCGGGCAGTCGGACGTGCCGGCGCCGCCGCCGTTGCTGACCGCGCTGCTCCCCGCGACGTTCCCGGTGCCGCCGCCCCTGCCGCCCGTGCCGCCGCCCGCCGACCCACCGCGGCTGATCACGATCGTTCCCCCGGCGCCCGCGAGACCGCCGCCCGTCCCGGTCGTGATGGATCCGCCCGTTCCCGCGCTCGGGCCGCCGGCGTCGCCCCCGGTGCCGCCGGCGCCCGGCCTGCCGCCACCGCCGGTCCCTCCGGTTGCCGGGGTGCCTCCCGTCTGCCCACCGGGTGGGGGCGTCTCGGTTCCCGACGTCCCCGAACAGCCGACGGCCAGCGAGAGGGCCAGGAGGCTGCAGCGCATCACTGACCGCGGGCGAACGTTCATCGAGGTGCCCCCCATCCACGCGGCGCGATCGGCCGCTGCCAGTAAAGGGCGACGCTCGTAGAAACTGTCGCGCCCCGGCGCCGGCACCAACTCATCGGCCGCCGCCCCTCTTCTGTTCCATGACTTGCCCCGCGACCCGCACCGCCACACGACTCGCGACGATCGGGGGCTTGGCTTTGATGTGCTTGACCGCGAGCTGCGGGTTTGCCGGCAACGGCACCTCCGGCACCGGCGGAAGCGCCTCGGGAGGCGCGCCGGGTGCGGGCGGGAGCTCGCTCTCCAGCAGCGGCGGCGTCGGCACCTCAGGGGCCGGCGGCGGCGGCCCCAGCACCGGAGGCTCGACGGGCCTGGCCAGCGGCGGCTCCGACGGCGCGAACCGCGGCGGAAGCCCCGGCGGCGGCGGCCGGGTCGG
>CAZJMY010000223.1:0-2761 GCA_964546845.1 uncultured Myxococcales bacterium
CCGGCCACGCTGGAGAGCGTCCTGGGCGCGCACCTGCGCCGGCTGGGCCCGGGCGACTACTTCGCGCTGCTGGCGTACCTGGAGATGAACGAGGCCCACCGGCAGGTCCTGCAGGCGATCCGCGATCGGGTCCTGTACGCCACGCACACCGCCACCTGCCTCGAGTTCGGGCCGCGGTTCCTGCACTCGACCGGGCAGGCCTACAAGGGTGGGCCGAACAGCGGCGTCTTCTTGCAGGTCACCTGCGACGATCCGGCGGATCTGATGGTGCCCGGACAGAAGTACTCGTTCGGCATCGTGAAGGCGGCCCAGGCGCGCGGCGACTTCGAGGTGCTGGCCCAGCGTGGCCGCCGCGCCCTGCGCGCGCACCTGGGGCGTGACGTGGCCGGCGGCCTCAACCGCCTGCTGGCGGCCGTCACCGACGCGCTGAAGCCCAAAAATTGAACCGCCGCCGAGCTACTTGGTGACCGCGATGGACTTGCGGAACAGGCTCAGGCTGTAGACGAAGAAGGCCAGGCCAACGCCGGTGACCATCAGGAACTGGCGCCAGACCGCGGTCAGCCCGCCGCCCCGGTAGATGATCACCTGCGAGAAGCTGACGAAGTGTCGCGCCGGCAGCAGGTAGGTCAGAGCCTGCAACCAGCCCGGCTGGCTTTCGACGGGGGTGCTGCCGCCCGACAGCAGCTGCAGCACCACGATCACCAGCACGATCAACAGGCCGAACTGCGCCATCGAGCGCGAGACCGTGCCCAGGTAGATGCCCAGCGCCGTCGCGAAGAACAGGTACAGGAGCACGCCCAGGAACCAGAGCGCGACCGATCCCGCGAACGGGACGCTGAGCGCCAGGTGCACGATCAGCAGGATCGACGCCGCGGTCGCCACCAGGATCACCAGGCTGTTGGCCCAGACCTTGGCCATCGCGATCTCGAACGCCGTGAGCGGCATGACCAGCAGGTGCTCCAGCGTGCCGTGCTCGCGCTCCCGGATCACGGCGGCGCCCGTCAGGACCACCGTCAGCAGCGTGATCTGGTTGATGACGGCGACGACGCTCTTGAACCAGGACGACTGGCTGTTGGGGTTGAAGAGCTTGCGGATGACCAGGTTCACGGGCGGGTTCGCCGCGGCGTCCGTGCGCGCCAGATAGGAATGCACGCGGTCGTCGATGATGTTGCGGATGTAGCCGGCGCCGATCCCCGCCTGCTGCATGGCCGTGGCGTCGACGTCGACCTGGATCGCCGGATTGCGCCCGGCGCGCAGGTCGTGCTCGAAGCGCGGTGGGACGACCACCGCGAACATGAGGCGCCCGCGGTCCATCTCGGGCTGGATCTGATCGGCGGTGATCAGCCGCGGCAGGCGGAAGCGCGGCGGGTAGAAGGCGTTCAACAGCTGCTTGGACAGCACGGAGCCGTCCTCGTCGGCGAACGCGATCGACGCGTTGGTCACCTCGCTGGAGGTGCCGGTGGCCTGAATGTAGATGCCCAGCGTGAACGCATAGATGACGAACACGATCATCACCATGTCGCTCATCAGGCTGCGGATCTCTTTCAGCCCCAGCCACAGGATGTTCGTCGCGGAGCCCACCTCAGCGCTCCTGCTTTCTGAGCCCGGCGATACCGATGATGACCAGGACCGGCACGCAGACCAGCATGAACAGGATGTCCTGCATCATGAGCCCCGGCCCCAGCCCCTTCGTGTAGGCGCCCAGGCTGGTGTGCATGTAGTACGAGGCCGGCCAGATGGCCCCGATGACGGCGGCCGACCCGGAGAGGGTCGAGATCGGCTGTAACAGACCCGAGAACTGGATGGTGGGGATGATGGTCAGCAGCGCCGTGATGAAGACGGCCGCCACCTGGCTGCTGGTGAACGTCGCCGTCACCATGCCGAGGCCCGTGGTCGACATCAGGTACAGCAGCGTGCAGATGGTCAGGATGACGAAGCTGCCCTTGATGGGCACACCGAACACGACCAGCGCCAGCGCGGTCAGGATGACGAAGTTGATCATCCCGATCGCCAGGTACGGCAGCTGCTTGCCCAGCAGGTACTCGAGCCGCGCCGTCGGCGTCACGTAGAAGTTGACGATCGAGCCCAGCTCCTTTTCGCGGACGATGCTGACGGTCATCAGGATGGCCGGGATCAGCAGCAGCAGCAGGGCGGGCACGCTGGGGACGATCGAATAGATGCTCTGGAAAGACGGGTTGTACATGAACCGCTCTTCGATGTCGGCGGTGTACTTGCGCGGCTCCGACGTCGGCAGCCCGGTCGCGGGATTGGCCAGCGTGTTCTGGTGCACGCCGCGCACGTACTGCTCGACGGTGTCGCCCCGAAACGTCATCGCGCCGTCGACCTGGGCCATCACGTCGGGGGCGGCGCCCTTGCGGAAGTCCCTGCCGAAGCGGGGCGGGACCTCGATGACGACCGAGATGTCGTCGGCCTGCATGCGGGTCAAGGCCTCTTCCGCCGAGACCGCCGGCGGAGTGCTGGTGAAGTATCGGTTCGAGCCCGCGAACTGCTCCAGGTAGACGCGGCTCTCCGGCGAACGATCCAGATCCAGCGTCGCGTAGCGGATGTGTTCCACGTCGGTCGTGATGCCGAACCCGAACACCAGCATCAGCAGCGCCGAGCCGAGAAAGGCGAACATCAGCCGGATCGGGTCGCGCCGGATCTGCATCCCCTCGTTGCGGGCGTAGGCCAGCATCCGCACGACGCGCAGCCGCAGCGGCGACATCGACTCCGGCTCCGCCGGTTCCGGCGCGGCCTCGGC
>CAZJMY010000224.1:0-3097 GCA_964546845.1 uncultured Myxococcales bacterium
CCATGCAGCCCGTCCCCGCGGCCGTGATGGCCTGCCGGTAGACGTGGTCGGCGACGTCCCCGCAGGCGAACACGCCGGGGATCTTGGTGGCCGTCGAGCCGGGCTTCACCTTCAGGTAGCCCGCCTCGTCCATGTCCAGCAGACCGCGGAACAGCTTCGAGTTCGGTTCGTGGCCGATCGCGACGAAGACGCCGCCGGCCGGCAGCTCCCGCACGGAGCCGTCACGCGTGTCGCGCAGCCGCACGCCGATGACGCCCGGCTTGGGGAGCTCGCCCAGGATCTCGTCGACGACGGCGTTCGTCACCAGCGTGATCTTGGGGTTGTGCGCGGCCCGCTCGAGCATGATGCGCGACGCCCGGAACTCCTCGCGGCGGTGGACGATGGTCACCTTGGTCGCGAAGCGCGTCAGGAACGTCGCCTCCTCCATCGCGGTGTCGCCGCCGCCGACCACGACCAGCTCGCGCCCCTTGAACAGGGCGCCGTCGCAGGTCGCGCAGGCCGACACGCCGTAGTTCTGGAACTTCTGCTCGGACGGGATCCCCAGCCACTTGGCGGACGCGCCGGTGGCGATGATGACGGCCTCGGCGAGCAGCTCGCCCTCCGTCGAAGTGATCCGGAACGGGCGCTCTGACAGGTCCACCGCCGTGACGTCGGCCGTCACGACGCGCGTGCCGAACCGTTCGGCCTGCGCCTTGAACAGCTCCATCAGCTCCGGCCCCTGCACCCCCTTGGGGAAGCCCGGGTAGTTCTCGACCTCGGTCGTGATCATCAGCTGGCCGCCCGGCACGGTAATCGGCTCGATGGCGGCGCCGCCCCCCTCGAACAGGACCGGGTCCAGATTGGCGCGCCCGGCGTAGATGGCGGCGGTGTAGCCGGCCGGGCCGGAGCCGATGATGGCGATCTTGGTTCGTTCGGGCAGGGGCATGGGTGACATGGGGCGTCCTTTAGTCGCTTTCTAGTGGATGCCGCTCCGCTAGCAAAGGATTTAGCGCGGCCGGCGCCACCGGCCGCTGGCCCCCCCGTCCTTCTCTTCCAGGCGGACCGCGCGGATCTCCACGCCCCGCTCGGCCGCCTTGACCATGTCGTACACCGTCAGCGCGGCCGTCGAGGCGGCCACCAGCGCCTCCATCTCGACCCCGGTCCGGTCGAAGGCCCGGGCCGTCGCGCGGATGCGGACGCCGGGCAGCTTGCGGTCGACGGCCAGGTCCACGTCACAGCTGGTCAAGCGCACGGGGTGACAGAGGGGGATCAGCTCCGACGTGCGACGCGCCGACATGATGCCGGCCACCCGCGCCACGGCCAGCACGTCTCCCTTGCCGCGCGCGCCTGTCGCCTGGACCACCAGCCGCAGCGTCGCCGGGCTCATCCGGACCTCGGCCGAGGCGACGGCGACCCGCGCCGTCTCCGGCTTGGCGGCGACGTCGACCATGCGCGCGGCGCCGCGCCCGTCCACGTGGGTCAGGCGCCGGCCGGGCTTGCTCACTCGACCGTGACGCTCTTGGCCAGGTTGCGCGGCTGGTCGACGTCGTTCCCCTTGGCGACGGCGATCGCGTAGCTCATGAGCTGCAGCGGCAGCACCGTCAGGAACGGCTGCAGCAGCGCCGGCGCGTCCGGGATGCTGAGCACCCGGTCGCACTGGTCGGCCAGCTGCTGGTCGCCTTTGGTGCCGACGCCGATGATGTGCCCGTTGCGGGCCCGCACCTCGGCCAGGTTCGACAGCACCTTCTCGTAGCCGGGGCCCTGCGGCGCCAGCACGACGACCGGCACGCCGTCGTCGACCAGCGCGATCGGGCCGTGCTTCATCTCGCCGGCCGCGTAACCCTCGGCGTGGATGTACGAGATCTCCTTCAGCTTCAACGCCCCTTCGAGCGCAATGGGGTAGTTCGGCCCGCGCCCCAGGAACAGGAAGTCCTTGGCGTAGCGGTACTCGCGCGCCAGCTGCTTGAGGTCGCCCAGCCCCTCCAGCGCCTCCGTCATCTTGGTGGGCGTCAGGGCCAGCTCCTCGACCAGCTTGGCGGCGGCCTCGGGCGCCAGGTTGCCGGTCCGCCGGCCCAGGTGGATGGCGATCAGCGACAGGGCGGCCAGCTGCGCCGTGAAGCACTTCGTCGAGGCGACGCCGATCTCCGGCCCCGCGTGCGTGTAGAGCACGCCGTTCGAAGCGCGCGGGATCGCCGCGTCCACCACGTTCGAGATGGCCAGCACGCGCGCGCCGCGCGCCCGCGCCTCCTTCACCGCCGCCAGCGTGTCGGCGGTCTCTCCGCTCTGCGAGATCGCGATGACCAGGTCCGCCGGCCCGACCACCGGGTCGCGGTAGCGGAACTCGCTGGCCAGGTCGACCTCGACCGGGATGCGCGCGGTCCCCTCGATCATGAACTTGCCGACCAGGCCCGCGTGATACGAGGTCCCGCAGGCCAGGATCAGCACGCGCCGCAGGTTGCGCACGTCGACCTCGAACCCTTCGAGATCCGCGTCGTGCTCTTCCAGCAGCAGCCGCCCGCGCAGCGTGTCCGTGATGGCGCGGGGCTGCTCGTGGATCTCCTTCAGCATGAAGTGCGGGTAGCCGCCCTTCTCCGCCGCGGCCGCATCCCACTCGATCGTGCGGGTCGCGCGCTGCCGCGGCTTCCCCTCGACGTCGGTGATGGTGGCCCCGGCCGCCGTGACCGAGATGACGTCCCCTTCATCCAGGAAGATGACGTCGCGCGTGTGCTCGAGGATGGCGGGCACGTCCGAGGCCAGGAACGTCTCGCCCTTGCCGAGCCCGAGCACCAGCGGCGACGCGTTCTTCGCCGCGGCGATCTCGCCCGGGTGCTTGTCGGAGATGGCCACCAGCGCGTACGCGCCGTGCACCTGCCGCAGCGCGACCCGCAGCGCCTCGACCAGCGACGGCGCGCCGGCCAGCAGCGCCTCGTCGATCAGGTGGGCGACGATCTCCGTATCGGTCTCCGACGAGAACTTTCGCCCGGTCCCCTCCAGCCGCGCGCGCAGCGGCAGGTAGTTCTCGATGATCCCGTTGTGAACGACCGAGACGCTGCCGACCCGGTGCGGGTGGGCGTTGGCCTCGCTCGGTCGGCCGTGGGTCGCCCAGCGCGTGTGGCCG
>CAZJMY010000225.1:0-2558 GCA_964546845.1 uncultured Myxococcales bacterium
GTCCGGTCGGCGGCGTGCACGACCAGGTTGATCGTGCGGACGTCGCCCTCGTACAACGCCTTCCCCCAGCCATCCCCCGCCAGGCAGAACTGGACGATCCGTGTTGCTTCGTCGACCGTCAGTGCCATCCCGTCCAGCTTGTGCCCGCAGTGGTTAAGAGGTGGTTTCGGCCCGGTACAATGCAAGTAACATCGGGTGGCACCCGCGGGGGTGCGTGCTGCTCAGATCGTCCCGACCTGTGCCTCCGCCAGGTTGCGGACCGGGGCGGCCGCGGCCGCCGCCTTGCGGCCGTAGAACCACCAGGTCAGCGCCACGCACGTGACGTAGAAGACCAGGAAGCCGTGCAACGCCAGCTCGACGCCGCCCGTCGCGTGGATCGAGGCCCCGAACGAGCGCGGGATCAGGTACCCGCCGCACGCGCCGATGGCCGACGTGAAGCCCAGCACCGCGGCGCTCTCGCGGCGGGCGACGGCCAGCGCCTGGCGCTCGGCCTCGGGCCCCTGGCCCTCGACGGCGCGCAGCTTCTCGCGCCGGAAGATCACCGGGATCATGCGGAACGTCGAGCCGTTTCCGACGCCCGTCGTCACGAACAGCAGCAGGAACACGCCCAGGAACCCGCCGAACGAATGCTGGTGCACGAAGTGTGAAACCCCCAGCGTCGCGAGACCCATGACGACGAAGTTCCACATCGTGACGCGCGTGCCGCCGATGCGGTCGGCCAGCTTGCCGCCCAGCGGCCGCGCGATCGAACCGACCAGCGCACCGAGAAACGCCAGGTTCATCGTCACCTGCGGGAACTGCGTC
Source organism: uncultured Myxococcales bacterium (assembly GCA_964546845.1). GTDB lineage: Bacteria > Myxococcota_A > Polyangia > Fen-1088 > Fen-1088 > JADGRB01. The sequence continues at coordinate 805 of CAZJMY010000225.1, forward strand.
TTCAAGAGCAGCGGGAACGCCGCCGAGTATCCGATGAACGAGCCGAACGTGCCGATGTAGAGCCAGGCCATCACCCAGGTGTGCTTGCTGCGGGTGACCGTGATCTGGTCGCGGAACGTCGACCGCGCCGAGGCGAGGTTGTTCATGAACCGCGCCGCGCCCAGCGCCGCGATCGCGATGAGCGGCATCCAGAACAGCCCGGCGTTCTCCAGGTGCAGCTTGGTCGTGGCGGCCAGGATCGGCACCGTCATGACCAGCGGAATCAGCAGCTGGACCGTGCTGACGCCGATGTTGCCGCCCGCCGCGTTCAGCCCCAGCGCGAAACCCTTGGCCCGGTCCGGGTAGAAGAACGAGATGTTCGCCATGCTGGAGGCGAAGTTTCCGCCGCCCAGCCCCGCGGTCGCCGCGGCCAGCGCCATCAACCAGTACGGCGTCGACGGGTCGCGGACCAGCAGCACCAGCGCCGTCGTCGGGATGAACAGCAGCAGCGCGCTGACGATCGTCCAGTTGCGTCCGCCGAAGCGCGGCACCGCGAACGTGTAGGGGAAGCGCATCAGCGACCCGAGGAGCCCCGGCAACGCGACCAGCGAGAAGAGCTGCTCCGTCGTGTAGTGGAAGCCGACCTTGTTGAGGCGCGGCGCCACGACGCTCCAGATCAGCCACACCGAGAAGCCGATGTTCTCGGCCAGGATGGACCAGATCAGGTTGCGGCGCGCCACGCGCCGCCCCGTCTCGCGCCAGAAGGTCTCGTCCTCCGGGTTCCACTCGCTGATCCAGTGCGGGCCGGTGTGAAAGTTACTCTCGGTCTTCATGTCAATCTCCGTTTCACGGCGCGATGCCGATTTCGACCCGGCCGTCGCGCACACGGACCGGGTAGACGGGGAGCTTCACCAAGGGGTCGTCGAAGCAGGCGCCCGTCTCCAGGTCGAACGTCTGCTTGTAGATCGGGGAGGCGATCTTGAGTCGGCCGCCGCGGTCGCCCACGATGCCGCGGGAGATCACGAAGGCCTCGCTGAAGGGGTCGTAGTTCGAGAGCCCGTAGACGCGGTCGCCCTCGTCGGGGCGGATCAGCGCGATCTGGCGGTCGCCGATCAGCGCCGCGACGCCGCTGGCGGGCGGGATGTCGTCCAGCGCGCACGTGTCGATCCAGACCAGCTCCGGATCGGGCGACGCCAGCGCTTCGGCGTGGATGGCCACGCTCATGCGGCCTCCTTCTTCTTCGCGGGCGACGGATCCGCCAGCCGGTCCAGCAGCTCGCGCTTCTCGTGGGGGTGGGCGGGGCGCGGCTGGCCGCGCTCGCGGATGAAGACCAGGCTGGGATCGGCAGCGGGGCTGTTCACGAACCCGCGGAACTGGGCCAGCTTCTGCGGGTCCTCGAGCGCGTCCTTCCACTCGCATTTGTACGTGCCGACGACGTGCGCCATCTCGGCCTCCAGCTCGGCGCCGATGCCCAGCTTGTCGTCGACGACGACCTCGCGCAGGTAGGCGATGCCCCCCTCGAGGTTGTTCAGCCAGCCGGCTGTCCGCTGCAGCCGGTCGGCCGTGCGGATGTAGAACATCAGGAACCGGTCGATGTAGCGGACCAGCGTCGCCTCGTCGAGGTCGGTGGCCAGAAGCTGCGCGTGCTGCGGCTTCATGCCGCCGTTGCCGCAGACGTAGAGGTTCCACCCCTTCTCCGTCGCGATGATCCCGAAGTCCTTCCCCTGCGCCTCGGCGCACTCGCGCGCGCAGCCGGACACGGCGGACTTCAGCTT
>CAZJMY010000226.1:0-5671 GCA_964546845.1 uncultured Myxococcales bacterium
CTCCACGCGGCCATCCTTGGCCCCGCGGATTGTCCCGGTAAAGTTGCGCCGCCCCTCGACACCCTCGGCGAGCCGAATACGTGCGCTCTCTCCCGCAAACCGCGCAAAGTCCCGCTCTCGCCTCAGGGGCCGGTCAAGCCCGGGCGAGCTCACTTCCAACTGGTATGCCTGCGAGATCTTGTCGGCGACGTCCAGCGCCGCCGAGACATCTCGGCTGACACGCTCGCAGTCGTCCACACTGATCCCCCCCGCCCCGGTCGCTGCCGGACGGTCAATGAAGAGCCGCAGCACCATGCCCCTTTGCTCACGACCGTACTGGACTTCGATGAGATCGAAGCCAGCATCGCGGACGTAGGGCTCGGCCAGCAGCCACAAGTCTTGAAGGTCCTTTCGCATCGGGGGTTTGGGGGTTTTCGGTGGGGAAAATAAAAAGGGCGGGCACGCGGCCCACCCTTTTACGGAGGCAACGCAGTCTTCGAGGCCGCGTTTTATAACATGGCCTCATGGGGGGTGCAAGACGCGCAGGTGCACCTAAACGCGAATATTTTCGCGGTGTTTTCCCTGATTGTTTCCGGGTTGCCATCCCAGCCGCGCCCGCATCGTCTCCCCGTTTTCAGTCTGGACGGCGAAGGGTCGGCTGATAGGCTGCCCGGATGTCGGACCTGGTCGTCGCCGCGGTGCAGATGAGCTCGACGGACGATGTCGGCGGCAACCTGCGGCGCGCCGGCGAGCTGGTGCGCCAGGCAGCTGGCGCGGGCGCGACGCTGATCGGCCTCCCGGAGAACTTCGCATATCTCGGCAACGACAACGATCACCGGCTGGCGCTGGCGGAGGCGGTTCCCGGGACAGGCGCGGTCGGTCCGGCCGCGGGGCCGATCCTCGGCGCCATGCAGGAACTGGCCCGGGGGACCGGGGCCTGGCTGCTGCTGGGCGGTTTCCCGGAGCGCGGGGACGGCAAGCGCATCCGCAACACAGGCATCTTGCTGGACCCGCAGGGCGCGGTGGCCGCCGTGTACCGGAAGATTCACCTCTTCGACGTGGACGTCCCGGGTGGTCGCCGCTTTCGCGAGTCGGAGTCGATCGAGGCGGGCGGCGACGTGGTCGTCGCCGAGACCCCCTGGGGCGGTCTGGGCCTGAGCATCTGCTACGACCTGCGCTTCCCGGAGCTGTACCGGACGCTGGCGCTGCGGGGCGCGCGGGTGATCGCGGTCCCCTCGGCGTTCACGCTGCAGACGGGCAAGGATCACTGGCACGTGCTGCTGCGCGCCCGCGCCATCGAGAACCAGGTCTTCGTGATGGCGCCGGCCCAGTTCGGCGCGCACGGCCCCAACCGGGCCAGCTACGGCCACGCGCTGGTCGTCGACCCCTGGGGCGCCGTGATCGCCGAGTGCGGCGACCACGAAGGGTTCGCGCTGGCCCGGCTGAACTTTGCCTACCAGGACCAGGTCAGGTCGGCGCTCCCCTGCCTGTCGCACCGGCGGCTCGACTTTCCGACGCGCTAGCTCCGATGCCGTTCGGTTAAGCGCCAGGACGCAAGGAACGCCATCCGAACCATTTAGAACTCCCGATCCTGGCGGTTCCGAAGTCCTGGCGTGGCTCTTATCCGAACAGCATTGGCGCTAGCTCTGCTTCGGGGGTAACAGCAGCGACAGCAGCGCCGCCGCGCCGATGAGGCCGGTGACGACCAGCAGCGACACGACGTCGGAGATGTGCACCTTGTCGCCGATCAGCATCTTCGCGCCGACGAACGCCAGCACCAGCGCCAGGGCCGGCTTCAGGTAGGCGAGCCGGCGGACCAGGCGGGCCACCAGGAAGCAGAGCGCTCGCAACCCCAGCACGGCGAAGATGTTCGACGTGTAGACGATGAACACGTCACGCGTGACGCCGAAGACGGCCGGGATCGAGTCGACGGCGAAGACGACGTCGCTGGCCTCGATGACGACCAGCACCATCAAGAGCGGCGTCGCGTACAGCAGCCCGTTGCGCCTCGTGAAGAAATGCGGGCCGTCGTAGTCGGGCGTGGTGCGGACGAATCGCCGGAACAGGCGCAGGACGGGGTTGCCTTCGGGCTTCACCTCCTCGCCGTCGCCGAACAGCAGGCGGCCGCCGGTCAACACCAGGAAAGCGCCGAAGATGTAGGTGACCCAGTGGAACGCCGCCAGCAGCGCGGCGCCGACCGCGATGAAGGCGCCCCGCGTGATGAGCGCGCCCAGGATCCCCCAGAACAGCACCCGGTGCTGCAGGTTCTCGGGGACGGCGAAGTACGAGAACGCCGCCAGGAAAACGAAGAGGTTGTCGACGGACAGCGCCTTTTCGATCAGCCAGGCCTGAAAGAACTCCAGGCCGCGGTCCGCCCCCCAGTGCAGGTAGATGCCCAGGTTGAACGCCAGCGAAAGGCCGATCCAGACCAGCGACCACACGGCCGCCTCGCGGCCGCGGACGACGTGCGCCTTGCGGTGGAAGACGCCGAGATCCAGCGCCAGCATCCCCACCACCAGGACGCCGAAAATCGCCCACGCCAGGGGCCCGCCGGATGCGTGCATCTCAGGGGCGCTTCGGCTGCGCGGGACGAACTTCCAGGTGCTGGAACGTCCCCGTTTGCGGCGCCTGGGATCGTTGAGCGGGCACGGGCGGCGCGAACGCTTCGAACATGTGGCTGAGCGACGTCCCGCCGCGACGCTTGAGCGCGACGATCGCGACAATCACCGCGAGAAGCAGCAGCGCCAGTCGGAAGTTCTTTCGCGGGACCAGCTGCCAGTAGCTCCGCTCGCGCGGGTTGAGGCGCGCACGGAACGCGTTGCGGACACCGGGGGGCCGGGGCGCAGGACGGCTGGACTCGGCGCTTTCCGCGCGGGTCCCAGGGGCGGGCTCGGACGGGGGTTGGGACACGGAAGGACGAATCTTAGTCGGCGTTCGGCCGGCGGGCGAGTTTGGTGACCCGCAAGCGCGCGCGGCGCGTCCCCCTGAATGTGTCCAGCTCGGCGGTGGCGAGAACATCCAGGACCGCTCCGGCCCCCGGATCGGCGTCGCCCAGGCCGAAGGCGATCGCCTCGCTGATGGCCCCGCCATGGTCCAGCGTGAGCTGCAGGTGTCCCTTGCCCACGACGCGGGTCGTGCGCGCGACGACGCCGCGCAGCGCGAACACGGGCTCCCGGTTGGCGGCGCCGAAGGGGCCCAGGCGGGCCAGCTCTTCGGCGAACGCCAAATCCAGGTCCGACAGGGCGACCTCGGCGTCGACCTCGACGGCGGCGGCGCCGGCGCGGCCGGCTGCCTGGCGGGCGGCCTCGGCGGCGAAAGCGGCGCGGAACGCTTCCAGCCGTTCGCGCGTGATGCTGAGCCCGGCGGCGCCGGCGTGGCCGCCGAACCGGGTGAGGTGCTCGCGGCACGCGCCGAGCGCGTCGAACAGGTTGACCCCGGCCACCGTGCGGGCCGAGCCCCGCCCTTCGCCGTCCTTGAACCCGATCGCGATCGCCGGCCGCGCGAAGCCGTCGACCAGGCGCGCGGCGATGATCCCGACGACGCCGTGGTGCCAGCCCTCGGCGCCGACCACGATGGCAGGGGCGTCCGCCTGCTCCGCGGCCTGCGCCCGGGCCTCGATCCAGACCAGCTCCTGGATGCGCTGCCGTTCCGTGTTCTGCTCCTCGATGGCCGCGGCCAGCCGCTCCGCGTCGGCGGCCGGCGCCAGCAGCAGATCCAGCGCCAGCTGCGCCTCGCCGAGGCGCCCCGCCGCGTTCAGGCGCGGCGTCAGGCGAAACGCCGCCTGATGCGCGGTGATCGGCCCCTCTGTCAGCTCGGCGCGGGTGGCCAGCGCCGCCAGCCCGGGCCGCTTGCGCGCCGACAGCACCTTCAGCCCGGCCGCCACCAGGATCCGGTTCTCGTCCGTCAGCGGAACCAGATCGGCGATGGTCCCCAGCGCGACCAGGTCCAGCAGCTCGCGCGGGTCGAACGTGGCGCCCAGGCGCGTCCGCAGCGCCGCCGCCAGGTAGAAGGCGACCCCGCAAGAGGCCAGCCCCTTGAACGGAAACGCGTCATCGGGGCGGCGCGAATTGATGAGCGCGTAGGCGGGGGTCTCCGCGGCGGGCAGCTCGTGATGGTCGATGACGATGACGTCGATGCCGCGCGCGCGCGCCGCCGCCAGCGCGTCGTGGTCGCTGGTCCCGCAGTCGCCCGTCACGAGCACCCGGCACCCGTCCGCCGCGAACCGTGCGACGTCCTCGATTCCCACGCCGTACCCCGCATGCCGGCTCGCCGCCCGGGGGATCACCTTGCCGCCCATCGCGCGAAACGCGCTGGCCAGCACCGCCGCCGTCGTCACCCCGTCGACGTCGTAGTCGCCAAAGACCCCGATCGTCTCGCCGCTGCCCAGCGCCGCCACCAGCCTCTCCAGGGCCCGCGGCAGATCCGGCATCCCCTCCGGCCGCCTCAGATCCGCCAGCCGCGGCTCCAAAAACTTCGCCACCGCCTCCGCCCCGATCCCCCGCCCCGCCAATACCCGCGCCGTCAGCGGCCGCAGCCGCGCTTCCGCCGCCAGCGCCGCCACCTGCCGGTCATCCACCAAAGGCGCGCGCCAAACAATCACGCCGCCACGCTATCACCGCCTCCTGTGGATAACTCATCGATCCGCAGGAGAACCTCTCGGAGGGGGCGCCAGCCCCTCCCGCCTAGACTTCCGGTTCGAGCTCGTCGCGGCGGCCGCGGCGGGCGTTGCGGCCCTGGGCCTGCTGCTTCTTCTGGCTGGCGAGGTACTTGTCGTTCAGCCAGATGAGGATCGGGCTGGCGATGAAGATCGACGAGTAGGTCCCGACGATGACGCCGACGTTCATCGCGAAGGCAAAGTCGCGGATGACGCCGACGCCGAAGACGTTCATGGCGAACGTGACGAAGAAGACCGTGGCGCTGGTCCAGATGGTGCGCGACAGCGTCTCGTTGATCGACTGATTGACGACGCGATCGAACCTCCGGTCGCGCAGCCGCTGGGCGTTCTCGCGGATGCGGTCGAAGACGACGATCGTGTCGTTCATCGAGTAGCCGATGATGGTCAACACCGCCGCCACCGTCGTCAGCGAGAATTCCTTGTAGGTGACCGCGAAGGCGCCGACCGTGATGATCGCGTCGTGCAGCAGCGCGGCGACCGTGCCCGGCCCGTACCGCAGGTCGAACCGGAACGCGATGTACACCATGATCAGCAAGATGGCGTAGATCAGCGAGCGCGCGCCGTCGTACTGCAGCTGCTTGCCGGCCTTGGCGCCGACCGACTCGACGGACGGGATGGCCGCCACCGCGCCCGCGCCCAGCCGGGCGTCCAGCGCGTGACGGATCTCGGTGTCGAGGCCGACCAGCGTGACCTCGTAGGTGTTCTCGTCGGCGCGGCCGAACGGCTGCACCTGGTTGGTGTTCACGCCCAGCGCCTTCAGCGAGGTCGCCAGCGCCGTCGGCTCGACCGGCTTGTCGTAGCGCAGGTAGACCTTGTCCCCGCCTTCCGACCACTCGAACCGCTTGAGGGACGCGTCGCCCACCTTCGCGAGCGACTCCTGGATCTGCTTGGCCTGCTGCTCGGAGACGACCGAGACGGCGCCGACCCGCACCATGTAGTTGTACGGGTGCTGCCCGGTCGGGTCCGCGTACTTCACGACGTCCGCGTCGGGGAACCCCGCGTCGGCCAGCGTCTTGC
>CAZJMY010000227.1:0-4425 GCA_964546845.1 uncultured Myxococcales bacterium
GCCATGGTCTCGAAGTCCCAGAGCCGCGAGTAGGCCGTTCCGCCTGCCCACAGCAGCGCGGGACGCTCTTTCTTGGCCAGGTCGCGGATCTCGTCGTAATCCAACCGCCCTGTGTCCTTGCGCACACCGTACTGGACGGGCGTGAAGAACTTGCCGGTGATGGACACGTTCCAGCCGTGGGTCAGGTGCCCCCCCATCGGGAGCGCCAACCCCATCACCTTGTCCCCCGGCTTCAAAAAGGCGAGGTAGACGGCCAGATTGGCCGGCGAGCCCGAGTAGGGCTGCACGTTGGCGTGCGCCGCGCCGAACAGCCCCTTGGCCCGCTCGATCGTCAGCTGCTCGAGAGGATCGACGAAGTCCTGCCCCTCGTAGTAGCGCTTGCCGGGATACCCCTCGCTGTACTTGTTCGTGAAGACCGTGCCCGAGGCCTCCAGGACCGCCTTCGAGACGTAGTTCTCGGAAGGGATCAGGCGGATCTTTTCGGCCTGCCGGCGCTCCTCCGCGCGACAGAGCTCGAAGACCTCGGGATCGCTCGTCGAAAGCGGGTCGTTCATGGCAGCGGAAACTAGTCTCCCGGGCGGGCGTTCGTCAATGGATCTCCCCGGTTTCGGACTTAGATCCACGGTTGTGGTAAATGGCAGCGAAATGCGGCATCTATCAGGAGCGAAATGCACACCTTGCGCGGCGCGCTGATCGGCTACGGCTTCATCATGGAGAAGGGGCACGCCGCGGGGTACCGCCAGCGCGCCGAGAAGGTCGGTTCTGAGACGGGCGCCGGGTCCGGCGGCGACGTCGACATCGTCGCCATCGCCGACGTCTCGGCGGACCGCCGCGCCGCCGCGCAGGCCGCCTGGCCCAAGGCCCGCATCTACGCCGACCACCGCGCGTTGCTGGACGCCGAGGCCGCGAACCTGGATTTCGTCGACGTGGCGACGCCGCCGTCGGACCACGCCACCGTGGCGCTCGACGCGCTGTCGCGCGGCCTGCACGTCCTTTGCGAGAAGCCGCTGGCCGCCACGCTCGACGAGGCGCGCGCGATGCTGCGCCAGGCGATGGCGTCCCGGCGCGTGCTCTACCCCTGCCACAACTACAAGCACGCGCCGGTGATCAAGACGGTGCGCAACGTGCTGGCCTCGGGGCGCATCGGCAAGGTGCACCTGGTCACGCTGCAGACGTTCCGCAACACGCACGCCAAGGGGGTCACCACCTGGCGCACGGACTGGCGGCGCGAGCGCCGCTACTCCGGCGGCGGCATCGCGATGGATCACGGCAGCCACACGTTCTACCTGGCGTTCGAGTGGCTGGGCGCGTACCCCGTCGCCATCAGCGCGCGGACGGCGACGCTGGGCCCGTACGACACCGAGGACGACTTCTCGTGCAACCTGCGGTTCCCGACGGGGATCGCGTCGGCCCACCTGTCCTGGAACGCGGGCGTCCGCAAGGTGCTCTACACCGTGCACGGCGACCGCGGCGCCATCCGCGTCGAGGACGACGACGTCGAGGTGGCCATGCAGGAACGCGGCGCCGGCGGCGCGACTGGGTGGGCCTTCGAACGCCAGGCGATCTCGTCGGACTGGATGGACTCCAGCCACGTCACCTGGTTCAACTCGATGTTCGACGACTTCAAGGGCGCGATCGCCCGCGGCGAATACGTCGGGCGCGAGGCCGAAGAATCGTTCCGCTGCGTTCAGCTGATCACGACGGCCTACGCCTCGGCCCGCGACGGCGGGCGCGAGCTGCCGCTGGACGGGCTGGCCGCGCTGGACGCCGACGAGGTGTCGGCGACCCGCAGTCAGCGGAGTCGGGCCTCGCGGGGCTGAGGGAGCAACACCATGGCCGACCTGACCATTTCCATCGTCGCCACGTCGCTGTTCGCGCTGCTGTCGCTCACCTACGCCGTCCGGTCGGCGCTGGTCGGGCGCGTGCGGCACCGGCGCACGGAGTCGGACGGCGGCAGCCTGTTCCTGAAGAAGCCCGTCATGGAGATGGTCTACTGGGTGCTGGAGCCCCTCATCGACCTCTTCGCGGCGCTGCACATCACGCCGAACATGGTGACCATCGGGTCGCTGGTGCCGGCGGCGGCCGCGGGCGTGGCGCTGGGGTTCGGCTGGTTCGGCCTGGCCGGCGTGCTGGCCATCCTGGCCGCGTTCGGCGACATCATCGACGGCCTGCTGGCGCGCAAGACCGGCCAGTCCTCGGACGCCGGTGAGGTGGTGGATGCCGCCGTCGATCGGTACGGCGAGCTCTTCTTCTTCGCGGGCCTCGTCTACTACTACCGCGGACACGACCAGGTGCTGTTCATCGTGCTGGCGGCGCTGGCCGGCGCCTTCATGGTCAGCTACGCGACGGCCAAGGCCGAGGCGATGCGCGTCGATCCGCCGCGCGGCGCGATGCGCCGTGGCGAGCGCGCCGCGTACCTGCTGACCGGGTCGTCGCTGACGCCCATCTGCAGCACGATCTTCGCGGGGTCACCCTCGCTGGCCCTACGGGAGCTGCCGATCATCCTGTCGCTGACGATCGTCGCGGTCGTCGCCAACGTCTCGGTGGTGCAGCGCCTGTCCGCGGTCGCCGCGGCGCTGCGCGCGCGTGAAAAGGCCGCCCGGGACGCCTTCGACGCGCAGGACGCGATCGTCACGAAGCCCGACGTCCCCGTCGGGACGGTCTAGCAGCACCTTTGGGCAGCGAAGGGGCAGCGGCCTCCGCCGCGCCGCGCGGCTGGCGGCAGTGGGGGCGCCACCACACCGTCGCGCTGGTGGCGACGGCCGTCGACTACCTGGTGATGGTCGCCTGCGTCGAATTCGGCGGCCTCAACGCCGTCGCCGCCACGCCGATCGCGGCCCTGGCGGGGGCGATCACCAGCTTCCTCATGAACCGCTGGTACACCTACCGGACCCAGGACCAGCCGGCGACCCGGCAGGCCTGGCGCTACGGCGTGGTCTCGCTGGCCAGCCTGGGGCTGAACACGGCGGGCGAGTATTTCTTCCACGTGATCCTGCGCATCGAGTATTTCTTGGCCCGGGTGATCACGTCCGTGATCGTCAGCAACGCCTGGAATTACCCGATGCAGCGATACTTCGTGTTCTCTCCCACGACAGACGCTGCTGGCCGAAGCGCTGCCCAACCCCCGCGGCCCGCCGCCCACGACACCAGCTCATGAACCAGTCGCAGCCCAAGAATCAGAAGGCGGTTCTCAAGACCGCGGTCCCGGGTCCGGAGAGCCGCGCCCTGCGCGCGCGGGAGGACGTCCACGCCGCGCCGGGCCTGCAGGGCTATGCGGTCATGGCGGGGATTGTCGTCGACGAAGGGCAGGGGAGCGCCGTCACCGACGTCGACGGCAACACGTACCTGGACTTCATCGGCGGCATCAACGTCAACGCGCTGGGGCACAGCCACCCGACCTGGGTCAAGGCGGTGCAGGACCAGGCGGCCAAGGCCTCCGTCGGGTCGTTCACGTCGCGCGCGCGCGTCGAGCTGTCCGAGCGGCTGGCCGCCAAGCCGCCCGCGCCGGGCGTGCACCGGCTGCAGCTGTATTCGGGTGGCGCCGAGGCCGTCGAGAGCGCGCTGCGGCTGACCAAGTGCGCCACCGGCAAGTACGAGTTCGTCAGCTTCTGGGGCGGCTTCCACGGCAAGACCATGGGCGCGCTGTCCCTGATGGGGTCGACGTTCAAGGACAAGCTGGGGCCGATGGTGCCGGGCGCGCACCAGGTGCCGTACGCCGACTGCTACCGCTGCCCCGTGAACCTGACCTACCCCAGCTGCGGCGTCGCCTGCGCGGACATCGCGCGCAAGCAGGTGAAGATCGCCAGCGCCGGGGAGGTGGCGGCCGTCATCGTCGAGCCGATGCAGGGCACGGCGGGGAACGTGATCCCGCCCAAGGAATTCCTGCCGGCCGTTCGGTCCATCGCCGACGAGCTGGGGGCGCTGCTGATCGTCGACGAGATGATCACCGGCCTGGGCCGGACCGGCATGCGGTGGGGCGTCGACCACACCGGCGTGCGGCCGGACGTCGTGACGATCGGAAAGGCGTTCGGCGGCGGGTTCCCGCTGTCGGGGCTGCTGACCACCGACGAGATCGCGCAGGCCAAGCCCTGGGGCAACCCGTCGGGCTCGTCGTCGAGCTACGGCGGCAACCCGCTGGCGGCGGCGGCCGGCGCGGCGGCGCTGCGCATCATCGACGAGGAGGACCTGACCGAGAACGCCCGCGTCGTGGGCGGCGTGCTCAAGCGGGAGCTGGAGGCGTTCGTCGACCGCTACCCGTTCGTCGGCTTCGTCGACGGCGTGGGCCTGCTCATTCGCATGGAGCTGGTGGCCGACAAGAAGACGAAGGCGCCGCTGCCGCGCCGGGTGACCGAGCGCATCTTCAACGAGGCGGTGCGGCGCGGGCTGCTGACCATGGCGTACGCGGCCAGCTTCCGGATCCAGCCG
>CAZJMY010000228.1:0-2464 GCA_964546845.1 uncultured Myxococcales bacterium
GGGCGGCGCGGTGGGCTCCGGCGGGGCACGGCCGGACGGCGGTGGCGGAGGCGGCGCCACGGGCAGCGGCGGCGGGAACGGCATCGGCGGCGCGGCGGGCACGACCGGTGGCGGCACGTTGCCGGGCGACATCGCCGCCAGCGCCGGAACGCCCCTGGTCGCCGCCCACAGCATGATCCGCGCGATGTACGCCGCTTACGGCGGCAAGCTGTTTCAGGTGAGGCGGCCCGACGGAAAGACGCAGGACGTCGGCCCGGCCAGCCCCGGCGGCAAGGTGAACCTGAGCGCGTTGAACACATTCTGCGCCGGAAGCACCTGCACGATTGCGTTGCTTTACGACCAGGCGGGAAACGGCAACGATCTTCCGCAAACGGACCCTGCCAGCCAGATGTCGCTGCAGCTCTACGTGACACCGACGGGCGCGCAGGTGCCCATGGCGGTGACGGTCAACAAGCAGTACCTCAGGAATCGAACCAACACGACCAAGATCCCCAGAGGCGCCGCCAGTCAGACCGAATACTTCGTGGTGAACACGAAGTTCTTCAACGAGAAGTGTTGCTGGGACTACGGCAACATGGAGCAGGTCGCGAAAGTCTCGAGCACGAACGGCCCCGGCAAGATGAGCGCGCTCAACATCGGCACCAGCGACAACGGCTACGCGAACCCGGGCGCCGGCTCCGGCCCGTGGGGGATGGTGGACTACGAGGCGGGCGTCTACTCCGGCGCCTATCGCATCGGGCAAGTGAACCCGAACAACCCGTCGCTCACCTGGCCCATCGCCACCGTGCTGTCGAAAACCAACGGCACGACGTCGTGGATCCTGAAGGTCGGCGACGCGAGCAAGGGGAATCTCATCACCGCCTGGAACGGGGCGCTGCCCCCCGGGTACAACCCCCTCAAGCAGGAAGGAGGACTGTCGCTCGGCGAGGGCGGTGACGGGTCGAAGCTCGGAACGGGCGCATTCTTCGAAGGCGTCGTCATCGCCGACGTCACCAGCGACGCGACCGACGCAGCCATTCAGACCAGCCTGACCGGCGTCTTCAAGTAGGATGCGCGGGCGTCGTCTCCGTCGGGGAGCCGTGAAGCCCGTGCCCATTCGGGCTACGATGAGGTCGCATGAACATCCTGGTCGTCGACGTGGGGGGGACGCACGTCAAGCTTTTGGCGACGGGCAAGCGACTCAAGCGCCGGATCGATTCAGGCCCCCGGCTCACCCCCGGCAAGATGGTCGCCGCCGTCGAAGAGGCCGTCGCCGACTGGAAGTACGACGTGGTCTCGATCGGCATCCCGGCTCCCGTCCTGGACGGTCGCGTCGTCGCCGACCCGGTGAATCTGGGGCGCGGCTGGAAGCAGTTCGACTTCGCCGCCGCGTTCGCGCGCCCCGTGAAGTTGATCAACGACGCCGCCATGCAGGCGCTGGGCAGCTATCGCGGCGGGCGGATGCTGTTCCTGGGCATCGGAACCGGGCTCGGCTCGGCGCTGGTCGCGGAGGGCGTGGTCGTCCCGCTGGAGCTCGCGCACCTGCCGTACCGCAAACATCGCACCTTCGAGGACTACGTGGGCCTGCGCGGGCTGCGGCGCCTCGGCAAGAAGCGCTGGCGCGCGCACGTGTCGGCTGTCGTCGAGCTCCTCCGCCAGGCGGTCGTCTGTGACGACGTCGTGCTCGGGGGCGGCAACTCCCGCTTTCTGAAGCGGCTTCCGCCCGGGACGCGCCTGGGCAGCAACGCCCACGCATTCGCGGGCGGTTATGCGCTGTGGAAGGGAACCGACCGAATCGCCCGCTGAAGTGGCCTACCCGGCGTTCCGGCAGCGCGGCCCGAGGTCCGGGTCGGCGCTGATGCGAGCGTGCACGGCGCCGACCAGCTGGTCCGGCGTCGTCGACTCCGAGGGGAGCAGCGTCTCGTACTCGGCTTGCATGAGACGGGCGACGTCCGGGTGGACGGCGCCGTCGCACCCGAGAAGATCCTCGAACGCGCTCAGGTACTCGCCCCCGCCGGCGGCCATGTCGCGCTTGAGGTCGCGGAAGTTCACCTCGGCGAAGACCTCTTGACGCCGGTCCATCGCGACCACGCCGCCCGAGATGCAGTTCGACGTTCCCGACGTGATGGCGAAGGTCTGGACGCCGGTGGCGTTCGTGCTCGCGGCCATCACCTGCGCGCCGGGCGTGTTGAGGGGCCCGAAGATCACGGAGCCGAGGCCGCAGCCCGCCATTCCATACCAGCCGCCCCCGTATCCGGGCGGCGGCGGCGGGGGACGCCCCCGCCACTGCGCCTGCGCGCCGCCGCTCAGAGCCGACGCCAGAAGACCGATCACGATCGCCGCGCGCTTCTTCATCGCCTGCGACAAACTGGAGCCGGTCGCGCCGAAGGCAATCGGAAAGGCGATCACCGCGCCCGCGCCGGCCCGCCGGAGCGCGGGAGGAGCCTCAGTACCGGGCGCCGGCCACTCCCGCGCCGATGAGGGA
>CAZJMY010000229.1:0-5707 GCA_964546845.1 uncultured Myxococcales bacterium
GGCCGACGTCGCGTGCAAGGAGACCTACAAGGTCGGCGGGCGCGGCCTGGCGGTGCTGCGCCAGCCGCTGGACACCAAGGTCGCCCGCGAGGCGGCCGCCGCCCCGGCGCGCGTCGTCAAGAAGGAGGCGCAGCGGCGCCGCCGGCGGGCCGGGGTCGTCATCCCGCTGTTCTCGATCCGGTCGGGCAAGGGCTGGGGGGTCGGCGACATCGCCGACATCCCGCGGTTCGCCAGCTGGGCGGGCCAGGCGGGCTTCTCCGTGCTGCAACTCTTGCCTGTGAACCCGACCTCGGGGGCGGACCCCAGCCCCTACGCGTCGGTCTCGGCGTTCGCGCTGGATCCGGTCTACCTGGCGCTGGACGACTGCGAGGACTTCCAGTCCGCGGGCGGGCGCGACGCGCTGCCCGAGGCGCAGCGCAAACGGATCGAGGAGCTCGAGCGCGCCGAACGCGTCGACTGGAAGGCCGTCCGCGAGCTGAAGAACGCCGCCTTCGATCTGGCGTTCCAGAAGTTCCGCCAGGACGAGTGGGAGAAGCGCACCCCGCGCAGCCGGCAGCTGGCCGAGTTCATGCGCGACAACCGCGACTGGCTGGACGACTACGCGCTCTTCGCCGTGTGGCACCGCCAGACGAACAAGGCGTGGACCGACTGGCCGGCCGGCCCGCGCGACCGGGCGCCCGAGGCGCTGGCCAAGGTCCGGCGCGAGCAGGGCGTCGATCTGCTGCGCGAGGCCTGGCTGCAGTGGCAGCTCAATCGGCAGTGGCGGCGGGCGCGCCGTCAGGCCAGCGTGGAGGGGGTCGACCTGATGGGCGACCTTCCCTTCATCGTCGGGTCGGACTCGGCCGACGTGTGGGCCAACCGCAATCTCTTTCGCATCGACCGCCGCCTGGGGACGCCGCCGGACGACTTCTCGAAGACCGGCCAGGACTGGGGGCTGCCGGTCTACGACTGGAGCGCCATGCGCCAGGACGATTTCTCGTGGATGCGGCGGCGCGCTCAACGCAACGGCGAGCTGTTCAGCGTCTACCGGGTGGACCACGCCATCGGCTGCTACCGCGAGTATTCGCGGCCGGCCGGCGCCCCCGGCGACAAGGAGCTGCCGCCGGGCGAGTTCTGGCCCGCCGACGAGAGCGAGCAGATCCAGCAGGGCGAGCGGCTGATGCACCTCATGAGCCGCTTCGGTGAGGTGGTGGCCGAGGACCTGGGCACCCTGCCCCCTTACCTGCGGCCGTCGCTGGAGCGGATCGGGATCGCCGGGTATCGCGTGCTGCGCTGGGAGAAGGAGCAGGACCACTACCGCGACCCGGGCAGCTGGCCCGAGATCTCGGCGGCCACCAACGCGACCCACGACACCGACACGACCGCCGAATGGTGGGACAAGCTGACCCCGGACGAGCGCAAGGAGCTGCAGACGATCCCGGCGCTGGCCAACATCGACCCGGCGGCCCCCTTCGGGCCCGAGGTGCGCGACGCGATCCTGCGCGCCCTCTACGGCTCGAAGTCCACGCTGACGCTGGTCACGCTGGAGGACCTGATGGGCGGCCGCGGGCGCATCAACGACCCGACCGTCACGGACGGCTCCAACTGGACCTACCGCGCCCCCAGGACGACCGAGGAGCTGGAGAAGGACGGCGACACGACCCAGCGCCTGGCCGACCTGGCGGCCGAGACGGGGCGGGCCTCGCGGGCTCTGAAGTCCGACCATTGACTCGACCGGGTGGGGAATCACCTTAGGTTCCGCATGACAGGCGCGACGGGCGGGCGTCGTTTTCCCATCGGGGCAGAGCTGCTGCCCAACGGCCGCGCGCACGTCCGCGTCTGGGCGCCCGCGCGCCAGCGGGTCACCGTCGTGCACGGCGGAAATCTGGAGCGCAGCGCGCCGCTGGCCGCAGAGAAGGACGGCGACGGGATGTTCTCGGGCGTCGTCGACGGCCTGACGGCGGGGGGCCGCTACGCCTTCCGGCTGGACGACGACCCGCACCCCTACCCGGACCCCGCCTCGCGCTTCCAGCCCGACGGGCCGCACGGCCCCTCGGAGCTGATCGACCCGACCCCCTTCGCCTGGACGGACGGTGCCTGGAAGGGGATTGCCCCGCGCGGGTCGGTCGTTTACGAAATGCACATCGGCACGTTCACCCCCGAGGGGACGTACGCCGCCGCCACCGAACGGCTGCCGCAGCTGGCCGAGGTCGGCGTGACGGTGATCGAGATGATGCCGGTCGCCGAGTTCGCGGGGCGGTTCGGCTGGGGCTACGACGGGGTCGATCTCTGGGCGCCCACCCACCTCTACGGCCGCCCCGACGACCTGCGCCGGTTCATCGACCGCGCTCACGCGCTGGGAATGGGCGTGATCCTGGACGTCGTCTACAACCACTTCGGCCCCGACGGGAACTACCTGACGCAGTTCTCGAAGACCTACTTCTCGGACAAGTACGAGAACGAGTGGGGCGAGCCGATCAACTTCGACGGTCCCGGCTCCGCCGGCGTGCGCCAGCTGTGCATCGAGAACGCCGGTTACTGGGTCGAGGAGTTCCACTTCGACGGGCTGCGCCTGGACGCCACCCAGCAGATCTTCGACGCCTCCCCCGATCACCTGGTCGCCGCCGTCGGGCGGCGCGTGCGCGCGGCCGCGGGCGGGCGCGGCTGCCTGCTGGTCGCCGAGAACGAGCCGCAGGAGACGCGCATGGTGCGCGCGCCCGAGGCGGGGGGCTACGGCCTCGACGCGCTGTGGAACGACGACTTCCACCACAGCGCCCACGTCGCGCTGACCGGCCACAACGAGGCCTACTACTCGGACTACCGGGGCACCCCGCAAGAGCTCCTCTCCGCCGTGAAGTGGGGTTACCTCTATCAGGGGCAGCGCTACGCCTGGCAGAAGCAGCGCCGCGGAACACCCGCGCTGGACCTGCCCGCCGCTGCGTTCGTCACGTTCCTGGAGAACCACGACCAGGTCGCCAACTCCGTGCGCGGCGAGAGGCTGACGACGCTGGCCGCGCCGGGCATGCTGCGCGCGATGACCGCCGTCGTGTTGCTGGCTCCCGGCACCCCGATGCTGTTTCAAGGGCAAGAGTGGGGCTCGACGCGCCCCTTCGTCTACTTCGCCGACCACAAGCCGGAGCTGGCCAAGGCGGTCGACGAGGGGCGGCGCAAGTTCCTGTCGCAGTTTCCGTCGGCCGCGACGGAGGCCGCGCAGGCGCAGATCGCGACCCCGCATGACGAGGCGACCTTCGCCGCTTGCAAGCTCGACTGGGCGGAGCGTGAGCGCAACCAGGGCTGGCTGGCGCTGCACCGCGATCTCTTGCGGCTGCGGCGCGAGGACCAGGCCTTCGCGCGCGGCGACTGCAGCTGCATCCACGGCGCGGTCATCGATCGCGACGCGCTGGTGCTGCGGTTCGCCTGCCCGACCGGGGATCGCCTGCTGATCGTGAATCTGGGGCGTGACCTCTCGCTGGGCGCCGTGGCGGAGCCGCTGCTGGCCCCGCCCTACCGCCACCGCTGGCGCACGTTGTGGTCCAGCGAAGATCCGCGCTACGGCGGCCAGGGGACCGGCCCCGTCGAGAGCGACGACGGCTTCAACCTGCCCGGACAGGCGGCGGTGGTCCTGGCTCCGGAGGCGTTGTCATGAGCAGCGGGGCGCCGACGCGGCGCGGCTGGCACGAAGGCGAGTCGACCGACGTCCTGCTCGGGCGCGAGTGGCTGCTCACCAACGGCCTGGGCGGCTACGCGTCGGGCACCATCGGCGCGACGCCCACCCGACGGTCGCACGGGCTGCTGATCGCCGCGCTGCCCGCCCCGCTGGGCCGCACGCTGATGTTGAATCACCTGCTGGAGACGCTGATCCCCGGCAGCGGTCCGGAGATCCGGCTGTCGGGCGTCGAGGGACCGGCCAGCGCGCTGCTGCCGGAGCACCTGGTCGAGTTCTGGATCGACAACGGGCGGCCCATCTGGCGCTTCGAGCACGACGGCATCGTCCTGGAGAAGCGCATCGTGGTCACCTACCGGCAGAACACGACCCGCGTCTCCTATCGGCTGATCGCCGCGCCCGGCCCGGTCACGCTGCGCCTGGAGCCGGCGGTCTCGATGCGCTCGCACGAAGGGCGCGTCGACCAGCCGACCGGCACGTACCTGGTGAAGGCGGCCGGCGACGGCGTCGAGGTCACGGCCACCGACGGCACGGGCGCCCTGCCCGCCCTGCGCCTGCAGGCCCGCACCGACAAGGCCGTGCCCATGACGATGACGGGCGCGGGCGGCGACGGGACGCTGGACGTCATCTATCGCATCGAACGCTCGCGCGGTTACGAATGGCGGGGCCCGCTGCGGCGGCTGGGGCAGTTCGAGCTGACGCTGCCACCGGGTGGCAGCGCCCACTTCACCGCCTCGACGGAGGCCTGGGAAGGGCTGCGCGAGCTGGACGTCGATCAAGCGATGTCGCTGGACGACGAGCGCCGCCAGCGTCTGATCGCGCAGGCTCACGCGGTGCTGCAGCACGGCCTGGGCGCCGAGCTGGTGCTGGCCGCCGACCAGTTCATCATCACGCCGCGCGTGCGTCCCGCCGACGAGGCGCGCCTGCACGCCGAGGGGGACGAGGCGCGCACGATCATCGCCGGCTACCCCTGGTTCACGGACTGGGGGCGCGACACCATGATCAGCCTCGAGGGGCTGACGCTGCTGACCGGACGCCAGCCCGAGGCGCGCAGCATCCTGCACACCTTCGCCAAGCACATTCGCGACGGCCTGATCCCGAACCTGTTCCCGGAGGGCGAGACCGAGGGCCTGTACCACACGGCCGACGCCACGCTCTGGTTCTTCCACGCGCTGGACCGCTACGAGCGGTCGACGGGCGACGCCGACACGCGCCGGTTCCTGATGCCCAAGCTGGTCGACATCGTCGAGAAGCACCTGGCGGGCACGCGGTTCGGCATCGGGCTCGACCCGGCGGACGGCCTGCTGCGCCAGGGGGCGCCCGGGTACCAGCTGACCTGGATGGACGCCAAGGTGGGCGACTGGGTCGTGACGCCCCGCCGCGGCAAGGCCGTCGAGATCAACGCGCTCTTCTACAACGCGCTCTTGCTGCTGGGCGGCTGGCTGGCGGACGAGGAAGCGGCCGGCCGGCACGAGGGGTGGACGCTGCGCTCGGAGACGGTCGTCGCGGCCGCGGCCCGGCTGCGCGAGTCGTTCAACCGCCGCTTCTGGAACCCGCGCACCGGATGCCTGTTCGACGTGCTGGACGGCGAGCCCGACCGCCAGGGCTCGTGCGACGACGCCAGCATCCGCCCCAACCAGGTGCTGGCCATCTCGCTGCCGCACGCGGTGCTGGACACGGCCCACTGGGTCCCGGTCCTCAACGTCGTGCGCGAGCAGCTGGCCACCCCGTTCGGGCTGCGGTCGCTGGCGCCGGGGCACCCCGACTTCAAGCCGCGCTACGACGGCGATCTGCGCGCCCGAGACGCCGCGTACCACCAGGGGACGATCTGGGGGTGGCTGATCGGCCCGTTCGTCGACGCCTGGCTGAAGGCGTTCCCCGACGATCGGCACGGCGCACGGCGGCTGCTGGACGGCGTGGACCAGGAGCTCTCGGCGGCCTGCATCGGCACCATCAGCGAGATCTTCGACGCCGAGCCGCCGTTCCTGCCGCGCGGGTGCACCGCCCAGGCCTGGAGCGTCGCGGAAGTGCTGCGCGCGATCGTCCGGACCAGCTCACCGCTGT
>CAZJMY010000230.1:0-1040 GCA_964546845.1 uncultured Myxococcales bacterium
GGCGTGACGAGATCGCCGACGCGCACGGGGATGTCGCCCACCGTCCCCGCGACGGGCGCGACGACGCCGTAGTAGCGAAGCTCGACGGACTGCGCGCGCGTCTGCGCCCCGGTCGCCGCTACCGCCGCCTGCGCCCGCAACAGCGCGCTCTGCGCCTGGTCGAAGTCCTGCCGGGTCGCCGCCCCGGACTTGAAGAGGCGCTCGATGCGGCCGAACTGCTTGCGCGCCAGCTCGAGCCCCGCCACGTCGGCGGCGTGCAGCGCGCGCTGGCTGGTGACCGCCGCCTGCTGCCGCGACGGATCGATCTGAATGAGCTCGGTGCGCGGCTGGACGTCCTGTCCCGAGGCAACCAAGATCTTCGAGACGTGCCCCTCGACCAGCGGCTGCACCTGCACCGACTGCCGCGACCTCAGGACCGCCACGTATTCGGTGGCGTCGCGCAGCGGCACGGCGCGCACCGTCTCGATCTGCACCGGCATGGCCGGGGGCGGTCCGCCGTGCGCGGCGCCGGACCGCCCGCACGCGCCGGCGGCCGCGCCGGCCAGAACCGCCCACGCCGCGACCCCCAGGCGCCGAAGCGCCGAAATCCCCGGGTTGTTCATTGCACCGCCGCGCCGATGAGGCCGCGCCCAACAACGTGAGTCGCCGGGGCGCTCGGGCAAGCGGCGGATCCGCGTAGGTGACTTGTGCTGAGCCGCCGGCGGGCGTAGGCAGGTGAGGTGGACGACATGCGGCCGATCGCGGTGTCACCCCGGCACACCGTGCTGCTGGCGGGTGAGCTGTTCCCTCTGATCGACAGGCCCGTCCGCCACGACTTCGTCGTGCGCACGCGCGCACGGCGCGAGGCCAACGGGCTGCCCTTGATGTCGGCGGAGCTGGTCATCGCGGGCGAAGAGACGCGCCGCGCGCATCCGGCCGCCGAGACCTACCCGCTGCACTTTCGCAAGACGTACTATCCGGGGCGCCTTCACGGTGACCCCGCGGTCGAATTCGAACGCCAGCAGCGCGCGTCGGAGCTGGGCGGGACGCCGCCGCCGATC
>CAZJMY010000231.1:0-6724 GCA_964546845.1 uncultured Myxococcales bacterium
GCCCCGCCCGTCCGACCACCGAGCGGACGGCGCGCGCGACCTCCGACAGGCCGGCCCGGCGGCAACGGGCGCCGCGAGCGGGCGTCGTCCACTACGTCGACCACCCAGGCACGATCGAGATCTCGACCGGCAGCGCTGCCCCCGGAGAGGCGGCGCCGGCGGCCCCGGGCGAGCCGACGCCGCCGCCGGGCGCCGAGGCGGCCCCCTCTCCCGGCGGCGATCGTTCCAGCTCACCCGCCCGCACGGCGCCGGCCGCGCCCGGGTTCGACATCGCGCCGCCCGCCCGGCTCGACGACACGCCGACCCGCGACATCGCGCCCCCGCCGACCGGCGACGGCGACCAGCCGCTGCCACCGTCGGTCCGCTGACGGACGCGCCGCGGCGGCTTGCTTTCGACCGGGCGGCGGTTACGTTGCGCAACGGCCGATGACCCCTCGTATCCCCAGCGCAACCTATCGCCTGCAGTTCAACAAAGACTTTACCTTCCGTGACGCAACCGCGCTGGTCGACTACCTGGCCGACCTGGGGATCACGGACGTCTACGCGTCGCCAATCTTGGCGGCCCGGCCGGGGAGCGTGCACGGATACGACGTCGTCGATCACGGGCGGCTGAACCCCGAGCTCGGCACCGAGAGCGACCTCGACGCGCTCGCGTCCGCCCTGAAGGCGCGCGGCATGGGGATGGTCCTGGACGTGGTCCCGAACCACATGTGCATCGCGACGTCCGAGAACCACTGGTGGAACGACGTGCTGGAGAACGGCCGCAGCTCGCCCTACGCCACGTTCTTCGACATCGACTGGAACCCGCCCAAGCCCGAGCTGCACGAGAAGATCCTGCTGCCCGTCCTGGGCGCCCAGTACGGGCGCGTGCTGGAGAACCAGGAGCTCTCGGTCGGATACGAGGGCGGCGCCTTCTTCGTGCAGTACTTCCAGTCCCGGTTCCCCATCGGGCCGCGCACGATCCTGCCCCTGCTGGAGCCGATGGTGGCCGACCTGCGGCGCACCCACCCCGAAGACCACCCGGACTTGCTCGAGCTGGAGAGCATCGTCACGGCGACCAAGAACCTGCCGACGCGGCTCGACACGGACCCGGACCGGATCCGCGAGCGGCAGCGTGAAAAAGAGATCGTGAAGCGCCGCATCGACGCGCTGGTCTCGAACAGCGCCGCCGTGCGCGACGCGCTCGAACGCAGCCTGAAGGCCATCAACGGCGAGAAGGGCAACCCGCGCAGCTTCGACCAGCTGGAGGGGCTGCTGGCCGAGCAGGCCTATCGCCTGTCGTACTGGGGCGTCGCCGCCGAGGAGATCAACTACCGGCGGTTCTTCGACATCAACGACCTGGCCGCCATCCGGATCGAGGAGCCCAAGGTGCTGGAGGCGGTTCACGCCAAGGCCTTCGAGCTGCTGCGCGACGGCAAGATCACCGGGCTGCGCGTCGACCACGTCGACGGCCTGCTGGATCCGCTGCGCTATCTGCAACACCTGCAGCGGCCGCGCGACGGCGAGCCGCCGTCCGCGCCGGGCACGGATCCGCGGCGCATCTACGTGGTCGTCGAGAAGATCCTGACCGGCGCCGAGGAGCTCCCCACCGACTGGCCCATTCACGGCACCACGGGGTACGAGCTGCTGAACGTCGTCAACGGCCTCTTCGTCGAGCCGGGCGGTTTCCGCCTCATCGATCGCTCTTACCAGCGCCTGCTCGAGGTGAACGGCACCTTCGACGACATGCTGTACCGCGCGAAGAAGCTGATCCTGCGCACCGCGATGTCCAGCGAGCTCTACGTGCTGGCGCGCCGTCTGGATCGCATCTCCGAACAGCACCGCTGGTCGCGCGACTTCACGGCCAGCACGCTGCACCTGGCGCTGGGCGAGGTGATCGCCTGCTTCCCGGTCTACCGCACGTACGCCGAATCCGACACGCACGAGATCAGCCCCAACGACCGGATGCACGTCCTGCGGGCGCTGCGCGAGGCCAAGCGGCGCAACCGGTCCACCAGCGAGTCGATCTTCGACTTCATCGGCGACCTGCTGCTGCTGCGCGATCCGGAGGGGATCTCGGACGCCGACCGCGCCGAGCGCCGCGAGCTGGTGCTGCGCATCCAGCAGCTCACCGGGCCGGTGATGGCCAAGGGGCTGGAAGACACGGTCTTCTACCGCTACTTCCCGCTGGCCTCGCTGAACGAGGTCGGCGGGCGCCCCACGACGGGCGTCGTGCCGCTGGACCACTTCCACGACTACTGCCAGCGCCGCCTGCAACGCTGGCCGGCGGCGCTGTCCGCCAGCGCGACCCACGACACGAAGCGCGGCGAGGATACCCGGGCGCGCCTGGACGTGCTCTCCGAGATCCCGCGCGAGTGGCTGGCGGCGCTGCGGCGCTGGGAGCGCCTGAACCGCCGCGCCAAGCCGCGCGTCGAGGATGCGGCGGTCCCGGGCAGCAACGAGGAGTACTTCATCTACCAGACGCTGGTCGGCGTCTGGCCGCTGGAGGGCATCTCCGCCGAGCTGGACGACGCCGCCCACAAGACGCTGGTCGACCGCGTGAGCGGCTACCTCACGAAGGCGCTGCGCGAAGCCAAGCTCCACACGAGCTGGGTGAACGTCGACGAGCCCTACGAGAAAGCCTCCCAGGAATTCCTGGCCCGGGTGCTCGATCGGCGCAACGGCGACAACCCGTTCCTGGCCGACCTGCGCCAGTTCCTGGGGCGGATCGCGCTGCCGGGCCTGTACAATGCCCTGTCACAGGCGCTGTTGAAGATCACGGTGCCGGGAGTCCCGGATTTCTATCAGGGGACAGAGCTGTGGGACTTCTCGCTGGTCGACCCGGACAACCGGCGACCCGTAGACTACGCCGCCCGCCGGGCTCTGCGGGGACGGCTGACCGAGCCGGGCGCGCTGAGCGCGACCGTCGAGAGCGCCGTCGCCTCGCCGGCCGACGGCGCGCTGAAGCTGCTGGTCACGACGCGGGCGCTGGCGGCGCGCCGCGAACGGCAGGCGCTGTTCGGCCAGGGCGCCTACGTCCCGCTCGAGGTGGTCGGCCCGAAGGCGCGCCACGTCGTGGCATTCGCTCGCGTCGGCGACCAGGGCGACGTCGCCCTCACGGTCGTGGGGCGCTTCTTCGCGGGGCTCGACGCCGCCGCCCGGCGGCCCGTGGGCAGCGACGTCTGGCACGACACGCGCGTCGTCCTTCCGGACCAGATCCGGACTGGGGAACTGCGGGACGTCATCGCCGATACCAACATCAAAGTCGATGAACATTCCGGGGTTCGAACGTTGCCAGTGGCGGGGGTGTTTTCCATGCTTCCCGCCGCGCTTCTCGTTCCGGTCGGGGAGCCCTGACCACTGACCAAGAGGCAGCCGACAAAATTGCTGCTGCAAATTGCCAGTGGGTGTTACACTCGCGCCGGAAGAGCTAATGACGCAATGACATTCACGCACGCTGGTTACGACGATGTTCACCGTGGCCGCCACATGTGCCTTCCGTTCGAGACCGACTCCGAAAAGCGAGACGCCGTCGCCGCCTTTCTGATCGAAGGACTCACGCAGGGAAAGCGCTGCCTCTTCGTGGGCAGCTCGGAAGAGCTGTCCGACCTGGGCGGCTCCCTGGAGTCCGCCGGCGTCTGCCTCTCGCGCGC
The DNA here is from genome assembly GCA_964546845.1 of uncultured Myxococcales bacterium. GTDB lineage: Bacteria > Myxococcota_A > Polyangia > Fen-1088 > Fen-1088 > JADGRB01. The sequence continues at coordinate 3,633 of CAZJMY010000231.1, forward strand.
GATGCAGCGGCAGCGGATCATCTTCCGCACGCGCGAAGAGGCCTATCTCGACAACGGCGTGTTCAACCCGGACGTCGTGCTGGCGCGCATCGACCAGCACGTGCGGGACGCCGTCGCCGACGGGTTCACGGGCCTCTACGCCACGGGCGAGCTGGTTTACGTCCCCGCCGACGCCGACTGGCAGCGGATCGTCCAGTACGAAGCCCAGGTGAACGAGACGTTCGCGCGCCTGCCCGTCACGGCGCTCTGCCGGTACCCGCGCGCCGTCGTGCCAGCTCATCGCGTGCAGGACGTCCTGCGGACCCACCCGATCGCGATCGTGCGCGGCGAGACCTGCAGCAACCCCTTCTACGAGCAGACGCAGCTCGCGCTGTCGAACGACAGCCAGGCGCGCCTCGACTGGCAGCTTCGCCAGATGCGCGTCCAGAACCGGACCCAGCGCCGGCTGGAGGACCAGACCTACTCCGCCGTCTCGGCGGCCGCCGACCTGGCCTCCCAGCTGGAAGCGCTGCGCGAAAAGCTGCGCGAGCTGGAGTCCTAGGGGCTGTCCCGGGCGCGCGTCCGGGCCGCCCCCGCCATTTTTGGCGGCCCGCCGGGACGGGTACGAGCGCACTTCGCATCCTTGTTGCCATAATTCCGCGGCCGGGATATGGCCTGTAGGACATGTACATCCTCGTCAACACCGGGGGAGGCGACGCCCCGGGGCTGAACGCCGTCATCCGGGCGGTCACGTTGTCCGCGCTCCGCCGCGGCTGGCGGGTCACCGGCATCCGCCGCGGGTACCACGGCCTGCTCGAGAACCCGCAAGAGGGGCTGATCGAGCTCACGCGCGACAAGGTCCGCGGCATCGCCCACCTGGGCGGAACCATCCTCGGCACCGTCAACAAGGGGCACCCCTTCGAGTTCATCGCCGAGCGTGACGGCAAGAAGACGACCATCGACGTCTCCGACGACATCATGCGTCGCTTCCGAGAGATCGGGGCCGACGCGCTCATCGCGATCGGCGGCGACGGCGCCTTCCGGATCGCCACCCGCTTCACGGAGAAGGGCATGCCCATCGTCGGCGTGCCCAAGACGATCGACAACGATCTGTCCTGCACGCAGGCGACGTTCGGCTTCGACACGGCGGTCACGGTGGCCACCGAGGCCATCGACCGGCTGCACAGCACGGCCGAATCGCACGAGCGCATCATGGTCGTCGAGGTCATGGGGCGCTACGCGGGCTGGATCGCCATGCACGCGGGCGTCGCCGGCAACGCGCACGTCATCCTGTTGCCCGAGATCCCGTACGACATCGACCGGGTCGTCGACCGCATCAAGAAGCGATACGCGTCCGGGCGCCGGTACTGCATCGTCGTCGTCGCCGAGGGCGCCCACCCGAAGGACGGCACCATCAGCGTCATCGGCGAAGAGCTGGGGCGCGAGGTCCGCATCGGCGGCCTCGCCGAACGGGTCGGCCAGTACCTGGGCGAGCGCACCGGGTTCGAGACGCGGTCGCTCGTGCTCGGTCACCTGCAGCGCGGCGGCAGCCCCACCCACCGGGACAGGTTGCTGGCGCTGCGCTTCGGCGCCGCCGCCGTGCGGATGGTCGAACAGGGGAAGTTCGGGCACATCGTCGCCTACCACCCGCCGCACATGGTGCCGGTGCCGATGATGGAAGCCATCGCCGTCATGAAGACCGTCCCGCTCGATTCGGACACCGTCCAGACCGCCCGGGACCTGGGCATCTGCCTGGGCGACTGAGCCGCGCACCTGATGTATCATCGGCCGGCCACGCGCCAGGTCGATGACCGTGACACAGGATCAGAATCCGACGCTGTCCGAGCTCGACCCCCTTCTGGGCCGGGCCGTGGCGGACAATTTTCGGATCGAGAGCCTCATCGGCAGCGGCGCGATGGGGAACGTGTACCGGGCCGAACAGCTGTCGCTGGGCAAGGCGGTGGCCATCAAGGTGCTGCACCAGCACCTGATGGGCGACGACAAGCTGGTCGCGCGGTTCAAGCGCGAGGCCAAGAGCGCCTCGATGCTGAACCACCCGAACTCGATCCAGATCATCGACTCCGGCCAGGACCGCGACGGGACGCTGTACATCGCGATGGAGCTGCTGGCCGGGCGGGACCTGGCGCAGGTGATCCGCGACGAGTTCCCGCTGCCGCTGCCGCGGGTCGTGCGGATCCTGTCGCAGGTGCTGTCGGCGCTGGAAGAGGCGCACGCGCGCGGGGTCATCCACCGCGACCTGAAGCCGAGCAACATCATGCTGGTCTCGCGCCGGGACGAGCGCGACTTCGTGAAGGTCTGCGACTTCGGGATCGCCAAGGCGACGCTGGAAGACGGCAAAGAGGACGACCGGGCGGCGATGCTGACCATCCAGGGGCTGGTCTGCGGAACGCCCGAATACATGTCGCCTGAACAGGCCCGCGCCGAGACGATCGACGGGCGGGCCGACCTCTACTCGGTGGCGGTCATCCTCTACCAGATGGTGACCGGCGACATCCCGTTCCGGGCCGACTCACCGGTGGCCATCGTCAGCCGCCACCTCGTCGAGCCGCCGGTGCCGCCCAGCCGCCGCCGTCCCGACCTCAGGCTCCCCAAGATCGTCGACGACGTGGTCCTGCGCGGGCTCGAAAAGGACCGCGAGCTTCGCTACCCGAACGCGGCCGCCTTCCGCGAGGTGCTGGAAGGGGTCCTGGGAGCGGCCGGCGGGCCCGCCACTCCCCTGCCCCCGAACGCCCGCGCGTCGAGCCCGACGATGAAGGACGTCACCGGGACGTCGTCGCCCGGGACCGGCGCGGGCACGGCGACCGTCCCCGCCCAGCCGCCGGCGGCGCGCTTCGGCACCACCGCCAACATGACGGGCCGCTCGCGCCGGCAGACGCCGATCTTGATCCTGGGCCTGACGGCGCTGTTCGGCGTTTCGATGGCCGCCGCCGTCTACACCTTCCGGACGCGCAGCCAGATGAAGCGCGCCGATCTCGCCGCGCTCGCCGCGCTGGAGGCCGCCCGGGCGACCCCGCTTCCGCCGCCGCGGCCCGCGACGACGGTCCCCGCCAACGTCACCCCCGCGCCGGCCCCGCCCGCCGCGGCGCCCGAGC
>CAZJMY010000232.1:0-1799 GCA_964546845.1 uncultured Myxococcales bacterium
GCGTCCGCGATCGTCTGAATGATCTGGGACTTCGTCAGAACCTTCGCCATGTCGTTCTCCTTTGCAGACTTGCTCGGCGCGGGGCGATCTCACGCCACACGCGAATTGGGCCAGAACTGTAAGGCGAAAGATCGACGGACGAAACAAAAAAGCGGCGAAAAACCCCTGAAAAATGCGTTTTTCGCGTCGTGTTTCTTGCGTGTCATCGACGGTTCGTTGTACGAAATAGACACGCATGTCGGACAGCGTGGCGCCCCGGCCCTTCTTGAAATGGGCGGGGGGCAAGCGCCAGCTCCTGCCGCGCATCCTGGCCCTGGTGCCACCCCGGATCGGGACGTACGTCGAGCCGTTCCTGGGTGGCGGCGCGCTGTTCTTCGCGCTTGCCGCCGAGCGCCGCTTCAGGCGCGCCGTGCTCGGGGACGTGAACGCCGAGCTGATCAATTGTTACTCCGCCGTGCGTGACGACGTCGCGGGCGTCATCGCGAAGCTCGCCCGCATGCGGAACACTCCCACCACCTACTACAAGATCCGCGCGCAGCGGCCCGACGCCCTGGATCCAGTCGCGCGGGCCGCGCGGGTCATCTACCTCAACCGTTGTGGCTACAACGGCCTCTACCGAGTCAACAGCGACGGGAACTTCAACGTCCCGTTCGGCCGCTACGCTCGCCCGCGCATCTGCGACCCGGATGGCCTTCGCGCCGCCTCCCAGGCGCTGGCCGGTGTCGAGCTGGTGTGCGGCGACTTCAACGCGGTCCTCTCGGGCCGCGGTCGCCGCCGGCTGGGCGCGGACGACTTCGTCTATCTCGACCCGCCCTACGTGCCGATCTCGAAGACCGCCTCCTTCACGGGGTACGCGGGCGGCTTCTCGATGGCCGACCAGGAGCGGCTCGCCCAGCAGCTGCGCCGCCTGTCCGACAAGGGGATCGCCGCCGTCCTCTCCAACTCGGACTGCGCGGACACGCGGCGCCTGTACGAGGGGCTGCCCTCCGCTTCACTGCCCGCTCGCCGCGCGATCAACTCGGTCGCGTCGCGTCGCGGCCCCGTGGCCGAGCTGCTGGTCCACACGGCGGCGCTGCGGGCGGTCGGGGAGGCCGCCTCATGCTATGGTGCCGCGCCATGAAGCGCCTCGCCCCCCTCTTCATCCTGCTCGCCCTCGGACCAGGGTGCCACCGCAAGGCCGGCTCGGCCGCCTCCGGCGAATCGAAGAAGAGCGCGCAGTCCGGCGGCCTTCAGGTCGAGGAGGTCAAACCCGGCGAGGGCGCGATCGCGACCCGCGGCAAGACCGTGTCCGTTCACTACACGGGGCGGCTGACGGACGGGACCAAGTTCGACAGCTCGCTCGACCGTGGCCAGCCCATCGACTTCCCGCTGGGCGCGGGGGTGGTCATCAAAGGATGGGACATGGGGATCGAGGGGATGAAGGTGGGCGGCAAGCGCAAGCTGACCATCCCGCCGGACCTCGCTTACGGCGCCCGGGGCACCCCGGGCGGCCCCATCCCGCCCAACGCGACGCTGGTCTTCGACGTCGAGCTGGTCGGCGTCAAGTAGCGCGATCGTAACTCGCGACCGCGCGCGGCATCCCAGAGCATGCGGTTTTCGCCTAGCGAAAGCCGCAAATTCATTTAAGCTCCCCGCGCCTTTTCATCAACGAAGGAAACCCACCCGTCATGGCCTCGATCTCACTCGACAAAGTCCGCAACATCGGGATCTCCGCTCACATCGACTCGGGCAAGACAACGCTGTCCGAGCGCATCCTCTATTACACCGGCAAGATCCATAAGATCGAAGAGGTGCGTGGG
>CAZJMY010000233.1:0-1549 GCA_964546845.1 uncultured Myxococcales bacterium
ACCCGCCGCCGAACGGTCCCCGTCCCGGCCGGTGCGCGAGCCGCCGGCGCTCGAACCGCCGGCGCCCCGATTGGCGGCCGAACCGTCGCCGCCCCGGCCGGTGGCTGCCGCCCGTCGGGAGCGGCCGGCGGCACCCGCGGCCGACCTGCCCGACACGGAAGCCGAGTCTCGCAAGCGGGCCTCCACGCCGCGGCCGCGCGACGGCTCCGAGGTCCGCATGCACAACGGCGTCCCGCTGCTGGATTGACGGCCTTCACTCACCTATCGAGGCACGGCGAACATATGCACACCACGTCAGCGATCAGCCGGACCGCCGGGCCCGTCGGGGCCGCCGCGCTCGCCGCGGTGCTTGCCGCCGTCACGATGTTCCAGCCGGTGCCCGCCCGGGCCGCCACCGACGCGGAGCAGTCCGAGGCGCTGATCCGCGAAGGGGTCCGCCTGCGCGGTCAGGATCAGACCGCGCGCGCGCTGCCGCTGTTCCAGAAGGCGTACGAGATCTCGCGAACGCCGCGCAGCGCGGGCCAGCTGGGGCTGTGCGAGATGGAGCTCGGCTCTTACGTCGACGCCGAGCGCCATCTGGGCGAGGCGCTGGCGAGTCCCGAGCACCCGTGGATCGCGAAGAACAAGCCGGTCCTGAAGCGACAGCTCGAGGCCGCGCGCGCCAGCATCGGCGAGCTGGTCCTGACGGTGTCGCCGGCCGGCGCCGACGTCCTGCTGAACGGAAAGCCCGTCGACGCCGCTCTGCTGACGGGACCGATCCGCGTCGACAAGGGGCAGGTCGTCGTCGAGGTGCGGGCCGCCGGTTTCGAGACCGCTCGCGACACGCTGACCATCACCCCCGGAAAGCGAGAGCGCCGCACGTTCGCGCTGGTCCCCGCGCCGCCGCCCCGGGTGGCTGCCACGCCGGCGGACACCGGGATGTCCCCGGCCGGGACCACGGCCGGCGGGGGGACCTCGGCGGAGCCCGACAGGGCGGGCGCGCGGTCGAACGCCGCCGGCGGGGAGCGGCTGGCCGCCTGGATCACGGGCGGGGTCGCCGTCGCCGCGCTGGCGTTCGGAACCGCGGAGGCGTTCAACGCCGCCAGCAAGCGCGACGATTTCAACAACCACACCGGCACGATGGGCGGCGTCGCGTATCAGGATTGCGGCACCGCCAAGCTGTCGGACGCGTGCAAGCCGCTGAAAGACGCGTACGACCAGGCGCATACGCTGTCGATCGTGGGCTTCGCGGCCGCGGGCGCGCTGGCGGTCACGTCGGCCGTGCTGTTCGTGCTGTCGTCGCCCGACCACGAGCGTGGCGGCGAGGTCGCCGGATCGAGCCGGGCGTTCGCCTGTGTTCCGGACGTCGGTGTTCGGGGCGTCGGCTGCGCCCTTCGCTTCTGAGCTGGAGAGACACGATGCTGCGAAGACTGGTTCTGGTCACGGTGGTTCTCGGGGCATCCAGCTTCGGGTGCGGTGGTCTTCGCGAACAGCCGATCTTTCCGGACGGCAGCGCCACGTCGGGTGTGGGCGGCGACGGGCCCGGTGCCGGCGGCAGCCGGGGTGGCTC
>CAZJMY010000234.1:0-3281 GCA_964546845.1 uncultured Myxococcales bacterium
GCGGGCAGCCTGGGCGACGTGCTGGCCAAGAGCGACGACGTGACCCGCTGCATGCAGCGGTACTGGACGTACTACACGTACGGGTCCAGCTCGTGGTCGCAGGACGCCTGCACCTACGACGCGATCTACAACGAGGCGAAGAGCAACAACTTCACCTTGAAGAGCGTGTTGATGGCGATCATCCACGCCGCGAACTTCACCACCCGCGTCCAGGATCAGTAGAGGAGACGACCAGGCATGCCTACCCGCAGACAGTTCGTTGGTAGCGTCGGCGCCGGCCTCCTGCTGGCTCCTTTCGTCAACATGGGGATGCGCCGTCAGGCGCAGGCCGCCACGAAGCAGGCCAAGCGCCTGCTGGTCTTCTGCAGCATGGGGACCTACCCGCCGCTCTGGACGCCGACCGGCATCTCGGGCGAGAGCATCACCAGCTGGAGCGCGATGACCCAGCCGCTGTCGGCCGTGGCCGGCAACATCGTGCTGGTCGAGGGGATGCCGACCGGCAACCCGAACGACGGGCACGGCGCGTCGGACAGCCTCACGGGGCAGGGGTTCGGCTACTACGCGGTCAACAACGTTCCGGTCATCAAGACGTCGGTCGACCAGTTCGTGGCCAAGAACCTCATCGCGCAGGGGGTCAACCGCCCCATCGCGTCGCTGCTGCTGGGCGCGAACTGCAACGAGAACGGCGGCCTCTCGCAGTTCTACGGCGGCGCGAACGGCGGCAACCTGCCGACGATCGGGTCGCCGCTGTCGGCGTACAACACGGTCTTCGGCGCGGCGATGCCCAGCGGGTCGGGCGGCTCGGCGTCGGCGCTGCTCACGCGCCGCAAGAGCATCCTCGACACCGTCAGCAACGAGATCAAGAGCCTCGAGGGGACGCTGGGCAGCGTCGAGAAGACCAAGATGGAAGCCCACCTGGATTCCATCCGGCAGCTCGAGAACAAGCTGCAGTCCAGCGGAACGGGCGGGGGCGGGGGCGGGGGCGGCTCGTGCACGAAGCCGAACGCGCCGGGGGCGGACAGCACCTTCCAGTTCATGGGCGGCATGGACGCGCTGGCGGCGAACCTGGTCCACCAGCAGATCATCGTCAGCGCGTTCGCGTGCGACATCACGCGGGTGGCCTGCCTCGAGTACGGCAACGACCAGAAGCTGATGGTGAACGCGCAGGGGATCCCGTACGACGACCAGCACGGGGGGTTCATCCACAGCGGCGCCGCGTCGAACTACGCCAACCTGGTCAAGTTCGAGGCGTACCTGGCGCAGCAGTTCGTGAGCATCATCAACGCGCTGAAGGCCGTGCCGGATCCGCTGGGCACCGGCGGGCAAACGCTGTTCGACAACACGCTGATGATCTGGGCGCGCGACATGGGCGACGCCCAGAACCACAACCAGCAGTCGATGCGCTTCGTTCTGGCCAGCGGCAACGGCGGTTACCTCAAGACGGCGACGGGCGGCCGCTACGTGAAATCGACGGAGCGGCACGAGCGCATCCTGCTGAACGTGTGCGAGGCGTTCGGGATCACGAACTACACGGGCTTCGGCGACCCCGCGCTGACCGGCAGCAGCAAGACCCCGCTGCCCAACATCGCCGCCTGATCGGCGCCCTCAGGCGCCGCCCAGCAGCACGCGCGCGTCGCGCCACAGGCGGTCGACCAGGTCGGCCGCCGGGAGCGCGGGCGCCAGGGCGGCGGACTGCCCGGCCCACGCCTGCATGCGATCCAGGTCGTCGTCCTTCTGCGCCTGGGCGCGCATCGCCGCGGTCAGGCCGCGCTGGACGGGGTAGGGGGCGGGCGGCGGCGCGTCGGGGGCCGCGGCGGCGGTCGCGTAGCGGGTGGCCAGGCTGCGTCCGGGGCGGCCGCTGAACGCGCGCGTGAACAGCGTTTCCTCGGGACGGGCGCGGGCCAGCCCCTGGGACCAGGCGGGGGGCAGCTGCGCCTCGGGGCAGCGGAGAAAGGCCGTCCCGATCTGAACGGCGCTGGCCCCCAGCGCCAGCGCCGCGGCGACGCCGCGCCCGTCGGCGATGCCGCCCGTCGCGACGACCGGCACGTCGACGGCATCGGCGATGGCCGGGACCAGCGCGAACGTGCCGACCAGCCGCCGCTCGGCCAGCGCGGGATCGAAGGCGCCGCGGTGGCCGCCCGCCTCGGACCCCTGCGCGACGATGACGTCGGCGCCGGCGTCGCGCGCCGCGATCGCCTCGCCGACCGTGGTCGCGACGGCGAACCAGGCGATGCCGCGCGCCTTCAGCTGGGCCGCGAACGGCGCGGGGAAGACGCCCATGATCGACGACACCGCTGCGGGCGCGGCGTCCAGAACGGCCTGGCACTGACCCGCGAAGTCGGGCGGTGTCGCCTCGCCGGCGTCGGCGGCGACCGGCGGCCCCCAGCCCCCCAGAAATTCGCGCACCCGGCGCTCGTGGGCGGGATCGCGCGGCGGCGGCGGGTCGGGGACCCACAGGTTCAACTGGACGGGGCCGTTGCTGCCGGCGCGGAACTCGCGCATCCAGGCGGCGATCGCATCCGGCTCCAGCAGCAGCACGCCGGCCGCGCCCATGCCGCCTGCCCCGGCCACCGCGATCGACAGCGACGGCGGGCAGGCGCCCGCCATGGGCGCCAGCAGGATCGGCCGCGCCAGCCCGAAGCGATCGGAGAAGGCGGCGGCGCGGGCGAGCGGTGAGCGGACGTCCATCATGCGCTTCGGAAGACGTCGGAGATGACCTTCTGGCGGAAGCCGAAGATCGCGTCCAGCTGCCGGCCCACGAAGAGGCGGCGCACCAGGCGTCCGAGCGGGCCGAACGGCAGCGCGTACTCGACGCGGTCGCGCATGCGGGTCGTGCCGTCGGGCAGCGCCTCGAAGCTGTGGGTGTGGCGCCACAGCTTGTAGGGACCCTTGGCCTGCACGTCGACGAACCGACGCGGTGGATCCCAGACCTCGATGATCGTTCGCCAGCGGAACGGCAGCCCCGACAGCGACAGGCGGTAGTCGATGACGGCGCCGGCGCGCATCTCGATCGGCCCCTCCGTCAAGATCCGGAACTTCAGCGCGTCGGGGGTGATCCGTTCCAGGTTGCGGGCGTCGGCGAAGAACGGGAAAACCCGCTCCACTGGTGCCGGGATGATCGTTTCGCGTTCCAGGACGTGCACCCCCCGTTCATAGCGCGCTCTCCAGAATCGGCACGATGCCGCCTGGTCCGGCGGCGTCCTGGACACCCAGCGCGCCCAGCAGTTGCCGCCCGACGGCGCGCAGGCCGGGGTCCGCCGGCGCGCGGGCGGCGCACGCCA
>CAZJMY010000235.1:0-3250 GCA_964546845.1 uncultured Myxococcales bacterium
TCCCGATGACACCACAGTGTAATGACCGCTCAGCGGAGAGGGAGGGATTCGAACCCTCGATACAGCTTTTGGGCCGTATAACGGTTTAGCAAACCGCCGCCTTCGGCCTCTCGGCCACCTCTCCATGCCGTTTGCACGGCAGGGGGCACCATAGAGGAACGGGCGCGCGCGCGCAAGTGACGACCGCTTCACGACGCACTTGACGTTCGCCGACGCGCACGGCATACGTGTCGTCCACGCAAGCGGCTGTAGCTCATCTGGATAGAGCACCGGCCTACGAAGCCGGGGGTAGCAAGTTCGAATCTTGCCAGCCGCACAGAAGCGCGCCGACGTGGCGCGCGTGAGATCGCCCGCCGCGATCGCCTTCAGACGCCGGGTCGGGGGTGCCGCGCAATGCGCCACAGCAGCGCGGCCATCGCCCCGAAGACGGCCAGCCCCAGCAGCTGATAGCCGCCCGCGCCCAGCGCGCGCGTCATCGCCGCCTCGACGGAGAGGTGCGCCACGGCGCGCGCGCCCGTGTCGGTCACCGTGAGCAGCGCCACCGCGACGCCCGCCACGGCGCCGCCGGCCACCAGCCCCGTCGCGAACAGGTTTCCCGGCCCCAGCTCCGCGTCGGGGCCGCCGACCCGCTCGCCGCGCCGCCGCGCCGCGCGGTCGGCCAGCGCGCGGACCAGCCCGCCGACGAACACCGGCGACGTCGTCGAGAGCGGCAGGTACGCGCCCACCGCGAAGGACAACGACCCGACGCCGCACAGCTCGACGGTCGCGGCCAGCGCCGCGCCCACCATCACGTACTGCCAGTCGAGGTTGAAGGCCAGCAGCCCGCGGATCAGCGTCGCCATCAACGTGGCCTGCGGCGCGGGGTAGAGATCGGACCCGATCAGGTGGTGCGGCGGCCGATCGAGAATCCGGATCGTCAGGCCGACGACGACGGTCGCGGTCGTCACCCCGATGAGCAAACCAATCTGTTGCGCCCGCGGCGTGGCGCCGACCAGGAACCCCGTCTTCAGGTCCTGCGAGGTCGCGCCCGCGTTGGCGGCGGCGATGCAGACGATCGCGCCCACGCACAGCGCCATCGGCTGGTAGACGTCGCCCGTCCAGTGCAGGCCCACGAAGACCAGGCAGGTCGCCATCAGCGTGGCGATCGTCATCCCCGAGATGGGGTTCGACGACGAGCCGATGAGGCCGACCACCCGGCTCGCGACGGTCACGAAGAAGAAACCGAAGATCACGATCAGCACGCCCAGCAGCAGCTTGCTGCCGATGCCCGGGCCCGGCACGAACGGCAGCAGCGCCATCACGACGACCAGCACCGCCGATCCGATCAGCACGAACGTGATGGGCAGGTCGCGCTCGGTGCGCGCCGCGCCGCCGCGGTCGCGGCGCCTCAGCGCCGCCAGGCTCTCCCTGAACGACGAGACGATCGTGGGCAGCGTCTTCAGCAGCGTGATGAACCCGCCCGCGGCCACGGCGCCGGCGCCGATCTGCCGCACGTAGGCCCGGTACACCGCCGTGGCGCTGTCGGCGAACGCGTGCGTGGCCGGGTTCCAGCCGCCCGGGCCGCCAGCCGTGGCGACGCTGGCCAGATACCCGAGCTTCACCAGCTGGGCGGCGATCGCGTCGGGCGGCGTGACCACCGTGAGCAGCGGGATCAGCGCCAGCCAGGCGAGCACGCCGCCCGCCACCAGCACGCCGGCGATCTGCGGGCCGATGATGTAGCCGACGCCCAGGTACTCGGGCGTGATGTCGCCGCTGATGACGGCCGCCGGCAAGTACCGGCTGGTCGCGCGCACGGCGATGGCGGGCGCCTCGGCCACCAGCCGGATCACCTTCTGCAGCATGGCGTAGGCGAAGGCGACGCCCAGCCCCTGGTAGGCGGTGCGCGCCAGATCGCCGCCGCGCTCCCCGGCGATCAGCACCGACGCGCAGGCCGTGCCTTCGGGGTAGGGGAGGCGCGCGTGCTCCTTGACGATCAGCGAGCGGCGCAGCGGGATCATCATCAGCACGCCCAGCAGGCCGCCGACCATGGCCAGCGACAGGATCGTCCAGTACGAGAAGTACGGCTCGCCGACGCTGGCGCCGGTCGCGGGCGAACGGCTCAGGAACAGAAAGCCCGGCAGCGTGAACACCACGCCGGCGGCGATCGACTCGCCGGCGGAGCCAATCGTCTGGACGATGTTGTTCTCGAGGATCGTCGACGAGCCGAGCCGCTTGAACAGCGAGATGGCCAGCACGGCGATGGGGATCGACGCCGAGACGGTCAAGCCCGCCTTCAGCGCCAGGTACACCGTGGCGGCGCCGAAGATCACGCCGAACAGCATGCCCAGCGCGATCGCGCGCAGGGTCAGCTCGCGCACGTTGGCGTCGGCCGGGACGTAAGGCGCCGGCGGCGCGGCGTCTGCCCCGTCGCCCTCCGGCGCGCCGGTCAAAGCAGGTCTCCCCAGCGGCAGAGCGTGATGGCCCGCTGGCCCAGCGCGCGCCGCACCTTCTCGGACGTCAGCGCGCCCAGCTCCAGGAGGCGCTGGTAGCGGCCGGACTCCTCGACGCGGTCGGCGTCGTCCTCGCCAGGGTGGCAGATGAGCTCGTGCGGGCCGGTCGAGAGTCGGCCGATGATCTCCAGGATCCGGATCTCGTCCAGGTGGCCGGACTCGACGTAGCCCCAGCTCTGCGGCCCGTGGCGGCGGGCGCCGAGCTGCCGGCGGGTCACCCAGGCCAGGCCCGTCAGCAGGCTGGCCTCGAGGCCCCGGCGCGGCTCGGTCACCCAGGCCAGGGTGGGGCGCTCGACGGCGCTGCGGATGCCGGCGATCCCGTGCCGGCGCGCGACGGTCTCGACGGCGCGGCCCACGACGGGAAGGAACCCGAGGTGGTGGTGTGTGTCGAGGTGGTCGACGGCGATGCCGGCGTCTCGGATGCGGCCGACCTGCGCGTCCAGCTCGCGCTCGACGTCCTCGGGCGCGATGCGGCCGCGCGCCCAGGCGGTGATGAAGTCGTGGCCGCGGGCGTGAAAGGTGTCGGCCCCGGCGCCGGCCAGCAGCGACCGCACGCGGTCGGGGGGGGCCACGGGGCCTCCCCCCGTCAGGGCCAGGTGGACGCCGACACCCAGCCCGGGGGCTTCCGACAGCAGCGCCCGCGCGCCGGCGAGATCGGCCACGTTCCCGAGGAGAGAGGTGCTGGTGACGACCCCCTCGCGGTGCGCGCGCAGGATGCCGCGCGAGATGGCCGGCGAGAGCCCGAAATCGTCGGCGTTGAT
>CAZJMY010000236.1:0-1765 GCA_964546845.1 uncultured Myxococcales bacterium
TGCCGCCATGGCCTTGGCCGTGGCGCTGGTCGGCCTATCCGCCTCGCGCGCGATGGCCGACGACCCCGTGCCCGACAAGACGGGCGCGTTCCAAACCACGCCGACGGCCTACACGGTGCCGGGCTACACCAAGCCCGACCCCGCGAAGGCCACGACCAAGGACCTGGCGGTCGCGGTCGACGCGGTGGCGCAGTCGGCATCCCACGCGATGTTCTCCGTGAACTTCGTCTGGGTGTTGATCGCCGGCTTCCTCGTCATGTTCATGCAGGCCGGCTTCGCGCTGGTCGAGACCGGCCTCATACGAGCCAAGAACGCCTCGCACACGATGTCGATGAACTTCGCCGTCTACGCGCTGGGCATGCTGGGCTTCTTCGTGTGTGGCTTCGCCTTCATGTGCGGCGGCATGAACGGGACCGCGATCGGCGGGCCGGCTTCGCTGGGCGGCGTTCCGACGCTGCACTCGATGCTGACCGTCGGCGGCGCCGTGAACGGTGACCACGGCTGGGGCCTCCTCGGCACCACCGGGTTCTTCCTGTCGGGCAATGGCTACGACGGGGCGGCCATCGTGTTGTTCCTCTTCATGATGGTCTTCATGGACACCACGGCGACCATCGTCACCGGCGCCTGCGCGGAGCGCTGGAGCTTCAAGAGCTTCTTCATCTTCAGCATCATCGTCGGCGCGTTCATCTACCCGGTCTTCGGCTGCTGGGTGTGGGGCGGCGGCTGGCTGGCCCAGCTCGGGTATCGCGCGGGCCTCGGTCACGGCGCCGTCGACTACGCCGGCTCCGGCGTCGTTCACTTGCAGGGCGGGGCGCTGGCGCTCATCACGGCCATCTTGATCGGGCCGCGCATCGGCAAGTACACCGCCGACGGCAAGGTCAACCCGATCCTGCCGCACGACATCCCGATGGTGCAGCTGGGGACGTTCATCCTGGCCTTCGGCTGGTTCGGCTTCAACGCCGGCAGCTCGCTGGCCGGCGGCGACGGCCGCATCGGCATCGTGGCGACCAACACCATGATCGCCGGCATGTCGGCGACGTTCACCGGCATCCTCTACATGTGGATGCGCTACGGGAAGCCCGACCCCAGCATGATGTGCAACAGCATGCTGGCGGGCCTCGTCGCCATCACGTCGCCCTGCGCGTTCGTCACCCCGGTGGGCGCGTTCATCATCGGCGCGATCGCGGGCGTGCTGGTCGTCGTGAGCGTGTTCTTCTTCGACAAGCTGAAGATCGACGACCCGGTCGGCGCGATCAGCGTCCACGGCGTCAACGGCGCCTGGGGGCTCATCGCCGTCGGTCTGTTCTCGGACGGCAGCTACGGCCAGGGCTGGAACGGCGTCGGCGCGACCGACTACCTGGGCGTCGCCGGCCGTGGCGTGACGGGTCTGTTCTACGGCGACTCGAAGCAGCTGGTCGCCCAGCTGATCGAGACCGGCGTGGGCCTGGCCTGGAACGTGGTCGTCGGCGGCTTGGCCTTCTGGGTCATCGGCAAGGTGCTCGGGTCGAACCGCGTGCCGGCCGCCGTCGAGATCGCCGGCCTGGACGTGCCGGAGATGGGCCTGCCGGGTTACCCGGAGTTCATCCCGACGCGCGCGCCCGAGGACGTGCCGCAGTCCGAGGTGGCCGCCGCCAAGTCGTCGGTGCCCGCGCTGGCCATCACCAGCGGGACCTAGTCGGCAGTCACTGAACCTGACACTCTGAATCACGATTCCGGGACCCGGCGCAATGGTGCGTCGGGTCCCGGACCTCCTTATGATCAAGAA
>CAZJMY010000237.1:0-1245 GCA_964546845.1 uncultured Myxococcales bacterium
TTCCAGCGGGTTGAGATCCTCGCGCTGCAGGTTCTCGACCAGCGCCATCTCGAACGCCTGGGTCGGCGCGACGTCGCGCACGACCGCCGGCACCTGATGAAGGCCCGCCCGCTGCGCCGCGCGCCAGCGGCGCTCGCCGGCGATCAGCTCGAACCCGCCGTCGGGGCGGGCCCGCACGATGAGCGGCTGGATGATCCCCTGCACGCGGATGGACGCCGCCAGCTCCTCGAGGCGGGCGTCGTCGAAGTGGTGCCGCGGCTGCCCGGGGGACGGGTGGATGTCCTCGATCGCGATGGTCCGCGTCCCGTCCCCCGTCCGGGCGGGCGCAGGGATCAGGGTGTGGGTCGACGCGGGCGCCGCGGCCGGCGCCGGTGCGGTGGGGATCAGCGCCGCCAGCCCGCGGCCGAGAGCGTTGCGCTTGGGGGCGCTCATCGCGAGACCGCCGCGGCGGGGGCGCGCCGCTCTTGTCCGTGCCGGGCGAGCAGCTCGCGCGCCAGGTCCAGGTAGCTCTTGGCCCCCTTCGAGGCGATGTCGTAGAGCAGAATCGGCTTACCGAACGAGGGCGCCTCTGACAGGCGCACGTTGCGCGGGATCGTGGTGGTGAAGACCTTGTCGCCGAAGTGGCCGCGGACCTCGCCGGCGACCTGCTCGGTCAGGTTCTGCCGGGGATCGACCATGCACAGCACGATGCCCTCGATCTCCAGCCCCGGGTTCAGCGCCTCGCCGACCAGCTGGATCGTCCGCTGCAGCGCGGACAGCCCTTCCAGCGCGTAGTACTCGCATTGCAGCGGCACCAGCACCGCGTCGGCGGCGCAGAGCGCGTTCAGGGTCAGCAGCCCCAGCGACGGCGGGCTGTCGATGAGGACGTAGTCGTAACGGTCGGCGGCCGCGCGGATCGATCGCCGCAGCTGCCGCTCGCGGTCGGCCACCGGGACCAGCTCGATCTCGGCGCCGGCCAGATCCGCGTCGGCGGGGACCAGGTCCAGGTGCGGGAGCTCGGTCTTGCGGACGACTTCTTCCAGCGTCGCCTGGCCGACCAGCAGGTCATAGACGCTGGGGCTGCCTGCCTCGCCGCGGACGTACCCGACGCCCGAGCTGGCGTTCCCCTGGGGGTCGATGTCGACCAGCAGGACGCTCTTTTCCGCCGCCGCCAAGGAGGCCGCCAGGTTGACGGCCGTCGTGGTCTTCCCGACGCCGCCCTTCTGGTTCGCTACCGCGATGACCCTTCCCATCTTCTTGGTGTCT
>CAZJMY010000238.1:0-3317 GCA_964546845.1 uncultured Myxococcales bacterium
GAACAACGGAATGGACAACACGCGCGCAACCTCCCCGACCGGAACGTCATCGATGTCGTGCATCACCAGCACCGCCCGACGCGGCAGTGGGATCTTTTCCAGCGCCGCCAGCACCAGCGAGCGGGCCTGCTTTGCCTGAAGTGCATCGTCGGGGTTCGGCGCCAGGTCGTCGACTTCGACCACGCCCAGAGTCACCTCGCGCCTGCGCTTGCGGTGATGGGCGGCGGCGATGCGAAACGCGATCCCGAACAGGTAGGGGCGCAGCGGGCGGCTGGCGTCGTAATCCGGCCACGAGCTCCGGAGCGCCAGAAACACCTCCTGCGCCAGGTCCTCGACCTCCGCCGGCGCGGTGCCGAGCCGCCGCAACGTCCGAAAGACGTAGTCGAGCTCGCGCTGGAACGCGTCGAGGCATGTCTCGTCCGCGCTCACCTGGGGCGAGGGGGTCGAGACCAGTCGCAAGTGACTCACGAACACGCATCTTAGCTTGTCGAGGGAGGGCGCGGCTTGTCAGAAAAAGGTGGCCCGGACCCAACTCTCATGAAGGGGAGCTCCGCCGGAGATTCATCCATCGAGCGCTCGTTACCAGGAGGTCAAGCTGCGTCGCGTAGGGGCGGTGCTCCCACAGGGTGCGGCGCGCTGCGGCGCGCTCCCACCTCCCGGAACGAGGGGCGCTATGAAGCCCGCGGCCGAGGCCCGGGCTGTCCGTATCCGGCGAACTTCTGGGCGACCCGCGCCATCTCGACCGCCGGGAGAATGACGGGCGAGCCCGCCGCGCGCGCCACGACCCACTGAAGCGCCAGCAGCTCGATCTCCTCGGCCAGGAGCCGGGCCGCCGTGAGGTCGGGGCCGAGGGCCACGACCCCGTGGTTGGCCAGCAGGCAGGCCCGGCGGCCGTCGAGGGCGGCCAGCGCGTTCCGCGACAGCGCCTCGGTCCCGTAGGTCGCGTACCGCGCGCAACGAAGCTGGGCCCCGCCGGTCTTCGCGACCATGTAGTGGAACGCGGGGATGGGGCGGCGCAGGCTGGACAGCGCCGTCGCGAAGGGCGAGTGGGTGTGGACGACGGCGCCCACCTCGGGGCGGCGCCGGTAGATGTCGCGGTGCAGGCGCCACTCGCTGGAGGGGAGCTTCTCCCCGCGCACGCCTCCGTCCTCATCGACGGGGACCATGTCGCCGGCGGCCAGCGCGTCGCACGCGATCCCCGTCGGCGTCACGACGAACCCGCCCGCGATCCGACAGGAGACGTTCCCCGACGTCCCCGTGTAGAGGCGCCGCTCCACGAGCCAGCGCACCGTCTCGAGCACGTCGCGCCGCGCGCGGCCGGTGGTCATGCGCGGCCCGCCCGCGCTGCCTCGGCGGGGAACAGCGCCGCGAGCGCCCCGGCGCTGGCGCCGGCGATGCCCCGTTCGGTGATGATGCCCGTGACCAGCCGGGCGGGGGTCAGGTCGAAGGCCGGGTTGCTCGCGGCGGCGCCGGCCGGCGTCAGCGTCACGGCCGCGACCGCGCCAGCCGCCGTGCGCCCCGCGATGGCCGTGACCTCGGCCGGCGCGCGTTCCTCGATCTCGATCGCGCGCCCGTCGTCGATCGTCCAGTCGATGGACGACGACGGCGCCGCCACGTAGAAGGGGACGCCGCAGTCGCGCGCCGCCAGGGCCTTCAGGTAGGTGCCGATCTTGTTGACCACGTCGCCGGCCGCCGTCGTGCGATCCGTGCCGACCACGACGACGTCGACCTGCCCGCGCTGCATCAGATGGCCGCCGGCGTTGTCGACGATGACGGTGAACGGGACGCCGTGCTGGTCCAGCTCCCAGGCGGTCAGCGACGCGCCCTGGTTGCGCGGGCGGGTCTCGTCGACCCAGACGTGAACGGGCAGGCCCGCGTCGTGCGCGGCGTAGACGCCCGCCAGCGCGGTGCCGCGGTCGACGGTCGCCAGCCAGCCGGCGTTGCAGTGGGTCAGCACGTTCAGCCGCGCGCCCCCCTGCCGGCGTGCCGCGATCTCGCGCAGCAGCGGCAGCGTGTGGTCGCCGATGGCGCGGTTCACCGCCACGTCCGCGTCGGCGATGCGGTCCGCGGCGGCGCGGGCGGCCGGCGCCCGTTCGGCCGCGGGCAGCGCGCGCAGCGCCGCGGTGACGGCGTCCAGCGCCCAGCGCAGGTTCACGGCGGTGGGACGGGTGCCGAGCAGCGTTCGCCCCGCGGACTCCAGCCCCGCGTTCGACGGATCCGCGCGCATGGCGAGCCACATGCCGTAGGCCGCCGCCGCCCCGATGAGCGGCGCGCCCCGGACCTGCATCGTCCGGATGGCGTGGGCGGCGTCGTCCAGCGTCCGCAAGGGGCGGATGATGAGCTCGTGGGGCAGGGCGGTCTGGTCGATGATCTCGACCCCGTCGCCAGCCGCCCAGATCGTCCGCATCGGTCTGCCCCTGACGTTCATCTCGGCTGGTTGCCTCTTATCATGTCGGGCAGGAGGTTCCGATGGGCGATTCGTTCGAGGGACGTGTGGTGGTCGTGACCGGGGCGGCCGGCGGGTTGGGGCCGGCCGTGGTCGCCGCGTTGAAGGCGCGGGGGGCGGCCTGCCACACGCCGTCGCGGAAGGAGCTGGACCTCACGGACGAGGCCGCCGTCGCCCGGTATTACGAGGGGCTGTCGGGTCTGTGGGCGTCGATTCACGTCGCCGGCGGATTCGCGATGGCGCCGCTGGCGGACACCAGCCTGCAGGCCTTCGAGGGGCAGTGGCGTCTCAACACCGTCACGGCGTTTCTGGCCGGCCGGGAGGCGGCCCGCCGGATCGCGAAGACGGGACCCGCGGGGCGGATCGTCAACGTCGGCTCGCGCGTGGTGCTGGAGCCGCCGGCCCAGAAGGTCGCCTACGCCGCCGCCAAGGCGGCGGTGGCGGCCCTGACCCGGTCGATGGCGGCCGAGCTTCGGCCGGCGGGCATCCTCGTGAACGCGGTGCTCCCCGACACGATCGACACCCCCGCCAATCGGGCCGCCATGCCCGACGCCGACCGCGCCGGGTGGACGCCGCCCGAGGCCATCGCCGAGACCATCGCCTGGCTGGCCTCGCCGGCCAACACGACCGTGACCGGCGCGCTGATCCCGGTCTGAGCGCGACCGGCGGCGGCGGCCGGCCGCCGCGCACTGGCCCCGGGCGCCCGGCAAAAGGTCCTCTTTTTGGCGAGCTGCACCAGTCGGCGTGCCCGTTCCCCTTCGAGAGCATGGCGCGCCGCCCCTGCCTCGCCCTGACCGTGTCCCTGTCCGCGCTGCTGTGCGGCGGAGCCTGTGGCGGCGGCTCGGGCGGCGCCGCTTCGGGCGGGCGAGGC
>CAZJMY010000239.1:0-4564 GCA_964546845.1 uncultured Myxococcales bacterium
GATCGAGTACGACCAGAAGAAGTCGAAGGCCCACCCGATGCCGATCAAGGCGCGCGGTTTCCTGGGCTACGACCCGGCCGCCAAGAAGTACGTGAGCATCGGCGCCGACAACACGGGCGGCTGGATCAGCGAGTCCTCGCCCGGCTGGGAAGGCGACAAGCTGGTGTTCTCGGGCGACGGCTCGATGGGCGGCCAGAAGGTCAGCTTCCGCGAGACCTACACGAAGAAGGGCGAGAAGGAGCTGACCTGGTCGGGCGAGATGAAGATGGGGAAGGACTGGATCCCCGTCGGCAGCGACAGCTGCAAGAAGTAGTCGTCTAGACCTGGACGAGGACGCCCACGTTCCCGCCACGGCGGGCGTGGGCGTTCTTGCGTCAGAGCTTCAGGGTCGCATCGGCGGTGGCGGTCGCGCCGTCCGTCACCTCGACGGCGGCGGTGGTGGTGACGCCGGGGCCCTTGCCGTCGGCCGGCTCGTGCCAGAAGTCGACGGTGTAGTGGCCCGGCGGGACGTCCTTGATGACGAACTTGCCGTCGGCGCCCGTCACCGCGAAGTAGGGGTGGTCGAACACGTCGATCCACGCCCCCATCCAGGTGTGGCCCGCGTCGCACTGCAGGCGGACCAGGCCGGGGCGGGTCAGCTTGGTCGGCAGGCGCTGGTTGCGGATCGGCATGGCGACGTTGAACACCTGGATCGGCCCGGCGCTGCCGTGCACGTTGTGCAGGACGGCGTCGCTGTTGACCAGCGCCACCGGCGTCCCGGCGGTGACCGCCTGGACGTGCGGTTCGTAACGGCAGCCACGCTGATCGACGGCCGCGTTCGGGGTGGGCGGCGGGGGCGCGGCGGGTCGGGGGACGCGCAGCGACACGACGACGTTGGCCAGCGCGCCGCCCGGCGACACGACCAGCGTCTCGTCGGGCTGGGCGGCGCCGCAGACGGCCGCGTCCTTGGTGACCTTGTACGCCGGGCGCCGCGGGACGGGACCGCTCAGCTTCACGACACCCGCCACCGACCCCTGCGCGAGCGCCGCCGCCGGAACCAGCACCGTGGCCAGCAGCCAGAGCCTGCCGATCATCGCTCGGGAAGGACGGTGCCGACGCGCGTCCGCAGCTCGGTGACGACGCCGGGGCCCAGCTCGGCCGCCATGCGGGCGAGGATCTCGGCCCGCAGAAGCACCAGCTCGTGCGCCAGCGCGGACGAGGAGACCCGCACGAACAGCGTCGTCCCGGCCAGACGCTCGGGCAACGTCTTGGCCCGGAACGTCGGGCCGACGCTGCGCGAGAAGCAGTCGAATGCGCGGAACTCGCGGGCCCGCCCGGAGCCGCCCAGCCGGGCCAGCACCTCGCCCATCAGCGTGTCGCTGCTGACGGGGGCCGGCACCGCGGGGCGGAAGGGTCCGCGAACCCGGCGCGACGGATGAGATCTCAGACGACGCGCGTCCGCTGCCACACGGGCAGGATAGCGGTATCCTGCCCGCATGTCGCGGCAGATCATCTCCACGCCAGAGGCACCGAAGGCCATCGGCCCGTACTCACAGGCGGTTGCGGCGGGGGCGGGCCGCCTGCTCTTCTGCTCGGGGCAGATCCCGCTCGACCCGGCGACGGGCGAGATGGTCGGGGCGGGTGACGTCCGGGCCCAGGCCGAGCGCGTGCTGCAGAACCTGGGGGCCGTGCTGGCGGCGGGCGGCGCCTCGTTCGCCTCCGTGGTGAAGACCACGATCTATCTCGCCGACCTGCAGGACTTCGGCGCCGTCAACGAGGTCTACGGCCGCTTCTTCCCCAGCGAGCCTCCCGCGCGGGCGACCGTGCAGGCCGCCGGGCTGCCGAAGGGCGCCCTGGTCGAGATCGACGCGATCGCAACGCTCGACTAGCGGCGTCTCAGCGCAATGGCGTTCGGATAGAGGCACGCCAGGAATTCAGAAGCGCCAGGGGCAGAAATTTGGGAATGGTTCGGATGGCGTTCCTGGCGTCCTGGCGCTTGACCGATCGATTTGCAGCTAAGCGACCTGGGGCAGGGGGCGGCGGCGCTCGGGGGGCTTCACGGCGACGACCGGCGGGCGTTCGACGTCCGCGAAGGCGGCCTTCCAGTCGGCGAAGCGGCCGCCAGCCCGGGCGGCGCGAGCGGCGGCGTGGCCGGCCGCGAAGCCCCCCTGGGCCAGCCGGTACTCGACCCACGCCCACTTCGGCGACGTCGGGCGCAGCGTGACCCGCCCCTTGACCGCCGCGCGCAGCCGTTCCAGCCGGTGGTCCAGCACGGCGATCTCCTCGAAGGGCGCGCCGTCGAGGGGCGTCTTTCGCTTGGCCACGAACGGCGCGATGCCCAGAACGAGGCGCCCGGCCACCCCCGCCAGCTCCAGGCTGAAGCGGGCCAGCTCGTCGATGTCGGCGTCGGTCTCCCCCGGCAAGCCGACCATCATGTAAAGCTTCAACTGTTGCATGCCATGGGCGCGCGCCAGCTGGGCCGCCCGCAGGATGTGCCGCTCGCGCGTCTTGCGCTGGATGTCGTCGCGCAGCCGCTCGGACGCGCCGTCGCCCGCCGTGGTCAGCGTCCGGTAGCCCCCGCGCCGCAGCAGCCCGACGATCTCGTCGTTCAGGCGGTCGGCCCGCAGGCTGGAGATGCCGACCTGCCGGCCCGTCTCGACGATGAATCGCAGGATCTCGGGCAGCCCCGGGTGGTCGGTGACCGCCGCGCCCACGAGGCCGACCCGCCGCGCATCCGGGGGGATCAGTGACTTCACCCGCTCCGGCTGGACCAGGCGCATGCCGCCGTTCGTCGACCGCCGCATGACGCAGTAGGTGCACCCGCGGTGACACCCGCGCTCGGGCTCGATGAGGAACATGTCGGCCAGCTCGGTGTGCGGCGTGCGGATCTGGGAGAAGGCCGGCAGCATCGCGTCGTCGGCCGCGGCGACCGCCGGCGGTCGCTCGCCGTGGACGGGCGGGACGTAGAACCCGGGACGGGTGGCCAGGTGGGCAAGCAGGGCGCCGCGCGACGCCGACGAGCGAATCGCCTCGCAGAGCTCGACGATCGTCTCCTCCGCCTCGCCCAGCAGGATGACGTCGGCGTAGGGCGCGGCGGGGACGGGGTTCGAGAAGGTGAGCGGGCCTCCGATCACGACCAGCGGAAACCGCTCGGCCCGCGCCAGGCGCTCTTCGGCCAGAAGCGGGATGCCCGCCATGTCGAGGCAATCGACCAGGCCGGCCAGCTCCAGCTCGTACGCCAGCGAGAACGCCACCACCGGGAAGTCGCCCACGGGCCGCGCGCTCTCGTACGTGCGCAGCGGATCGCCCGCCACGCGGGCCGCCCGGGCGTCGTCCGGCAGAAACGCCCGCTCGGCGGCGACCCCCTGCAGCCCGTTCAGCCGGCGATAGATCGTCTGGAAGCCGAGCGACGACATCCCGACCGCATACGGGCTGGGGTAGCACAGCGCGAACGGCAGCTCGGCCTGCTTGAAGATCGTCCCGCGCTCGTCGGTCAGGCGGGCGTCGCGGATGTCATGGAAGGGAATCACCGGGAATCCCGCATCATACGGCCTCTGCGGGCGCGATGCCCGTCGCGGTGGCCGCCATCTGGATCCGGTAGAGGCGGGCGTAGACGCCGCCGGCCGCGAGCAGCGCGTCGTGGGGCCCCTCCTCGACGACCCGGCCGTAGTGCAGCACCAGGATCCGGCTGGCGCGGCGCACCGTCGACAGGCGGTGGGCGATCACGATCGAGGTCCGCCCCCGCATGAGCTCGGCGATGCCGCGCTCGATGACCCGCTCGGTCTCCGGATCGACGCTGGCGGTCGCCTCGTCCAGGATCAGGATCTCGGGGTCGCGGGCCAGCGCCCGCGCGAAGGCCACCAGCTGGCGTTCGCCGCCCGAGAAGTTGGCGCCCCGTTCGATCACCGGCGCGTCCAGCCCCTCGGGCCGCGAGGCGATGACGCGATCGGCCCCCACGCGGCGGGCCGCGTCGAGGATCCGCGCATCGGTCAGGCCGGCGCTGCCGAGCGCGATGTTCTCGCGCAGCGTGCCGGCGAACATGAAGACGTCCTGGCTGACCACCACGATCCGCTGCCGCAGGCTGCGCGGGTCCAGCGACCGGACGTCGGCGCCGCCCAACCGGATGGCGCCGTACTGGACGTCGTAGAGGCGGGGGAGCAGCTTGATGATCGTCGACTTGCCGGCCCCGGTGGCGCCCACGATGGCCACCGTCTCGCCCGCCGCCACCGACAGCGACACGTGGTCCAGCACCGGGCGGTCGGGGCGGTAGCCGAAGGTCACGTCGTCGAGGCGGATCAACGGCGCGGCCGCGGTCGTCGGGGGCGCCGCCTGGGCGCCGCGGGGCGCGTCGGGTTCGGCCGTGTCCAGCAGCGCGAAGACCCGCTCGGCCGCGGCCATCGCCTGCTGCATGACGGTGTACTTCGTCGACAGGTCGCGGATCGGGGCGAAGAACTTGCCCAGGTACTCGACGAACGCGACCAGGATGCCGAAGGTCAGCGTGCCGCCGGCGATCCGGTTGCCGCCGTGCCACAGCAGGGCCGCCACCGCCACCGACCCGACCGCCTCCACGATCGCGTACAGCGCC
>CAZJMY010000240.1:0-1543 GCA_964546845.1 uncultured Myxococcales bacterium
CGGGACGAACAGCGGTTTGCGTCAGTGGACGCGCTGGTCGCACAAATTGCCGCAGACGTCGCCCGCGTCCGCGCGTTAATGTCGTAGCGTGTTCGAGACCGAGACGATGGCGGAGCTGTGCGCCCGCCAGGGCCTGCTCGACCAGGCGATCGACATCTTCCGCCGCCTGGCCGAGATCGCCGGCGATCCGGCGCAGCGCCTGCGGTACGAGACACGCATCTCGGAGCTGGCGCGCGATCCGTCGCTGCAGTCGCTGGAGACCCCGGGCTTGCGGGTCCGGCAAGCCGACGGCCATGTCGAGATCGAGTGGCGGCTGCCGCCCGATCTGACCGCGCCCACCCTGCAGGTGCTGTTTCTGCGGCGCGGCTCGGACGGCATCCAGAGCGACGCCCGCAGCTTGCCGCTGCCCACGACCCAAGGGCGCATGACGTTCCCGGCGGACGGGCTGGCCAGCGTGCGGGCCGCCGCCGGCCGGCAGCAAGACGCCGGCTTCGTGCCGCTGGTGCGCTTCCCGGACCGCCTCGGTTAGCCGCCGGAACGGCGCCCGCGGCCGATTGGTCGTGATATAGAAACCCGATGTTCACGGGAGTCATTACCGCGCTGGTGACGCCGTTCCGCGGCGACGCGGTCGACGAAGAGGCCCTGCGCCGTCTGGTCGACGACCAGATCGCCGCCGGCATCGACGGACTGGTCCCCGTCGGCACGACCGGCGAGTCACCGACCGTCACCGTCGAAGAGCACATCCGGGTCATCGAGATCGTCGTCCAGGCAGCGAAGAAGCGCGTGCCGGTGGTGGCCGGCACAGGATCGAATTCGACGCGCGAGACGATCGAGCTCTCGGCCGCCGCCCGGAAGGTCGGCGCGGACGGGCTGCTGCTGGTCACGCCCTACTACAACCGCCCGGGACAAGAACACCTCTACCGCCACTTCAAGGCCGTGATCGACGCCGTGCCGTTGCCGGTCGTGCTCTACAACGTCCCCTCGCGGACCTCGTGCGACCTGCTGCCGGACACGGTCGCGCGGCTCGCCGAGCTGCCCCAGGTCGTTGGCATCAAGGAAGCCACCGGCTCGATCACGCGCGCGGCGCAGATCCTGGCCCGCGTCGGCGAGCGCCTGGCGGTGCTGTCGGGCGACGACGCGGTGACGGTGCCCCTCTACGCGCTGGGCGGAAAGGGTGTCATCTCCGTGGTCAGCAACGTGGCCCCGGCGGCGATGGCCGGCATGTGGGACGCGGCGGCGGCCGGCGACTGGAAGAAGGCCCGCGAGCTGTACTTCAAGATGTTGCCGCTGGCCGAGGGGCTGTTCGTCGAGACCAACCCGATCCCGGTCAAGGCCGCCCTGGCCATGATGGGGCGGATCAGCGACGAGATCCGCGCCCCGCTGTACCCGCTGGCGCCGCAGCACCAGGAAAAGCTGCGCGGGCAGCTGCGCGACGCCGGCCTGCTGTGAGCCGCGTGGTCCGCATCGCCGTGCTGGGCGCCGACGGGCGCATGGGCCGGGCCCTCACGCGCGCGACCGCCGCGGCGGGCCCGGGCGCCAAGCT
>CAZJMY010000241.1:0-5677 GCA_964546845.1 uncultured Myxococcales bacterium
CGGCCAGCACCGCGGCGGCGGTGCTGCCGCCGGGGCCGCTGCCGACCACCACGAAGTCGACCTCGAACGTGGGATCGCTGATGTCGGCGCCGGCGCGAATGCGGCCGGGACTTCTCATGGCGCCTCCGCCGGCTGGGGGACCTCGGGGGGGCCGGGGTAGCCGACCAGCGCGTAGGTCTGGGGTGACGCGTAGTAGCTCGCGTGCGCCAGCCGCTTGAGGGCCTGATATCCGCTGCGCAGCAGCTCCAGGTGCGACGTGCGCCACCCTTCGAGGCGCGCGTCCTGCTCGGCCGGCGGCGACCGCGTGAAGGGGCGGGGGGCGCCGGCCTGCAGAAAGCCGAACGCGCTGCTCTCCAGCAGGCGCAGCAACCGGCGGAAGTCGTTGCCGGCGTCTGGATGGACGCGCGCCAGCAGCGCGTCGATCTTGCCGGCGCAGTCGAGCGCGTCGGCCGAGGGCCAGGCCGGGCCGGTGCCGTCGCCGGGGACGATGCGGGCGGCGGCGGCGGCGAGGACAGCGTACTCCTGCGCGGACAGCAGCCGCAGCGGGCCGCGCGGCTGGCGCATCCGCGTCGAGCGGAAGGCGAAGGGGGCCGCGCCAGCAACGAGCAGCAGCCCGCCCCCGATCAGCCCGCGACGCAGGAACCGGCGGCGATCGGGGCGGGCGAGGTGCTGCTGGGAGTCGGGGGAGCTCACCGGGGCGAGCGTAGCATCTGCGCCTGCCGGGCGAGCCGCAGATGCGGCCGGTCGCGGCGTCGATCAGAGCTCGATTCGCCCGAACCCGCCGGAGCGGGTGAACCAGAGGCGGCCGGCGGGATCGAACGCCAGGCCACGGGGCAGGCTGCCCGACGGTAGCTGCAGGAACGAAAGGCCGCCGTTCGCGTCGACCCGGCCCAGCTGTGCCCGCTCCGGGAGGGTGAACCAGAACGAGCCGTCGGGGCCGCGAGCGATGGTGCTCCCGCTCTTGCTCGAGACCTCGGTCGGCCACGCGGGCAACTCGTAGGTCTGCAACACGCCGTCGTGATCGACGCGGCCCACGCAGTTCGGCAGACCGAGTGACACGAACCAGACCGAGCCATCGGTGTCCGCGGCCATTCCGCTGGGCGCCGCCGAGGGATCGATGTCGGTCCAGATGAACCGCGTGCCCTGAACGCGTCCAATCCGCCCCTCGGCGTAATCGCTGACGAACACCTGACCGTCGCTGGCGACCGCGACCCCGCCCAGCTGGACGGTGATCGGGGCGGGCGCGTTCTCGGCGGCCACGACGAAGACGTGGTTCGCGGCGTCGAGGCGGCCGATGATCGGCCGGTCGCCGCCCGTCAGCCAGACGCCGCCGTGACCGTCGCTGCCGACGGCGGTGGGACGCGCCAGCGGGCCGGGGACGTCGAACAGCTGGATTTCCCCGGTGGTGGGGTCCAGGCGCCCGAGTCCCTGCTGCGGCAACCAGTTCGCCATCCACAGGGCGCCCGCCCCGTCGGAGGCGATGGCCGGCGCGAAGCCCGCGCCACTTGGCATGGGTAGAACGCCGACCGTGTCGTCCGACGCGACCCGCAGCAGCTGTCCGTACTTCGTGAACCAGGGCGCGCCGTCGGCCGCGATCGCGACCGCGTCGACCCCGACGTCGAGCGGCACGTCCAGCGTCACCAGCGTGACGGTTCCGATCGAACCGCTGCCGGTGATCGGGGTCCGCTGAACGATGGCGTCCATCGGTTGCAGGCCGTCGTGCGACGACGACACCAATGACAGCGCGCCGATTGGCTGGGCGGCGTTGCCCTCGGTGAGATCGCCGCAAGCGGACAGACCCACGACCAGAACGACCGGTGAGAACGCTGCGAGGGAGTTGATTCTTGGCTTCATGCGAGCCTCCTTGGCTGCTGGTACCCGCCAGGCGCGTCCGGCCGGCAAAAGGAGCTCACCGTCTGACCTCGACGCCCAGCGCGCCACGCAGCGCGGGATGGACGCTCCAGGTTCCGTCGATGGGCACCAGCTCGGCGCCGGCGTCCCACGCCAGGCGGAGCGCGAACGTCGCTCCCAGCGGCAGCTCGACGGCCAGCGCCGCGGCCAGCCCCGGCACCGTCGCGTCGAAGCTGCGCCCGTCCGCCAGCTCTTGGTCGGCGAACGTGAGCGTGCCGGCGGCGCCCAGCTGCAGGTCGAAGGCGCCGACGGGAATCCGGCGCAGGACGTAGAGCGAGGCCGTGAACCGGCGCAGCCGGTAGGACAGGTTTTTGTCGTCCGGGCTCGCATCGCCGTAGCTGAGACGCGGCCCCACCGACCAGCGCCCCCAGCTTTGCTGGTAGCCGAGGCCCACCTCGGCGCTGACGGCGCCGCCGGCGGGCGAGCGGCCCACCAGCGCGTAGTCGGCGAACAGCGCGTGCCGCGGCGGACCGAACCCGCCCTTGGCCGACGCGAGCTCGGGGCCCACTTCGCGCAGCGTCGCGGGGTCGACGACCGCGTCGCGGTCGCTGTGCAGGTCGACGTCCGCCGCGAACAGGCGCCCGGACGCGCGGCGGGCGACGCGGTATCGCCCGGCCGGCAGCATCAGTCGGACCGGGCGCTGGGGATCGCTCTGCACCTCGGCGACGGCCTCGCGCGCCTGGTTCAACACCGCGTAGTGGTCGTGCGCGCCGGGCGCGAACGTGATCCCCTGCCGTTCGCGCGCCAGGGTCGTCAGCACCAGGTCGCCCGTGCCGGACAGGCGGTAGTCGTAGGACGGGTGCTGCGTGCCCCACAGGGTCGACACCGTCGCGGCGATGGTGCGCGTGGAGGCGTAGGCGTAGGCCTCGCCCAGCGTGACCTTGCCGTCCCCGTCGCGATCGCCCGCCCCGCGCAGGCCCGAGATGAAATGGTGCGTGAAGAACGAGCCGTCGATCTCGTTCGACTCCTGCGCCAGCTCGCCGGCGGCGCTGGAGGCCAGGATCGCCGCCCCCTGCACGCGCACGGGCTCGACGGCGGCGAAGGGCGGTCCACTGCTGGCCTTTCCGCCTTTGGGCCGGGTCGCGCCGCCCGAGTTGCAGGCGTCGAGGATGGCCACCCGGATCTGCGCGTTCGAGGCGGCCAGGCGCTGCCGAAGCTCGAGGTAAGTGAAGCGCTCGCCGCCGAGAAGAAGACCCTCGGCGTCGGCGTGGCCCGAGTAATAGAGGACGATCGTCGAGCCGGGCTCGCGGGCGGCGCGACGCTCGGCCCGATCCAGGGCGTCGCGCAGGGCCGGACCGGAGGTCTGGGGCAACAGCCAGATGTCGGCGGGGTCGAAGGCGCCCAGCTCGCGCAGGACGGCCGCCGTGCGCTGCGCGTCGCGATCGGCGTAGCGCAGCGGCAGCTGCCCGTCGGCCTGGCTCGAGGACGAGACGATGGCGATGCGGGCGGTCAGCAGCAGCGCCGGCAGAAGCGCGGTCCCGGCGAAGATCACCGGGGGCTCCCCTTGGGCAGGGTCACCCAGCGGACGACCGCCGCCGGCGCGCCGGGGACGGGGGCCGACGGCTCGCTGGGACGGCGGGCGGCCGACTCCGCCCAGCGCGCGACTTCGCGCGCCGGCAGCGGCAAGCTGGAGAGCACGACCACGATCCGTTCCGGCCCGGGCGCGTCGTCCAGCTGAACGGGAGGCTGCAGGGGGCGCCCACCGGGAGGCAGCTGCACGCTGCGGGCGTCGAGGCTGGCGGGATAGAAGGGCGAGAATCGTCCCGTTCCGTCGACGCTGCCGACCAGCACGTACGGCGACGCGGCCGCGCCGCGGACGGTGAGCTCCAGCTCGTCGCCGGGCTGCGCGGTGGTTTCGCCGTCGAAGAGAAACACCCGGCCGGCGCGGCGCCCCGCCAGCTGGATCGCGAGGTCGCCCTTGGCGCCGACGTAGCCGGCGACGTCGCCGCCGGTGTCCGTGCGCCGCAGCCGGACGACGGCGAACAGGCCGGCGAGGGCGGCCGCGCCGATGATCGAGGCGGCACGCCAGCGCCCGCCCCGGAAGGTCCAACGAGGGCGAGGTGGCGCCTCCGCCAGCCGCCGGCGCAGGGGGGCGGCGATGCGGGCCGCGAAGATCTGCCGCGAAGCCTCGCGACGTTCGGCCGCGCGACGGCAGCGGGGGCAGGCGCCGGCATGGCGGGCCACCGCGTCGGGCAGCGGCGTTCCGTGGATCTCGTGGTCGTCCCAGGCGAACGAGGACGGGCAGGCGTCCATCAGGCTCCCTCCTTGCGCAGGTCCAGGCCCAGACGCTCGCGGCCGTGGGCCAGGAATCGCGCCAGGCAGTTGCGAACGGTTCGCTCGGAGACGCCGGCGACCTCGGCCGCCTCGGCGTGGGTCATCCCATCGACGAAGACGTACACGGCGACCTCTTGAACACGGCGATCCAGCCCCTGCAAGACCTCGGCGGTCAGCAGCCGCGCCGCCGCCTCGGGCTCGCGGAAATCGGCCGGTTCGCTCGGTTCGCTCGCGGGGTCCGGGGAGGGCTCTGCCGGGAGGGTCCTCTCGCCGCGCACGCGCCGGTCCCGCAGGTCGTTGAGGCACAGGTTGGTGGCCGTCCGGTAGAGCCACGCCAGCAGCTCGCGGCCGGGGCGCAGCTTCCGGTGGTGGCGAAGGCACCGAACGAACACTTCATGGGTGATGTCCATGGCCGCGGCCTCGCTGCGAACGATGCTGGCGCACCGGCGCCAGATCGACGCCGCGTACAGACGGTACGCCTCGTCGACAGCCGGTTCGTCCATCGACCCCTTCATACCCGCCAGGTGCCCAAAACCGGCAACGGGCACCGGCCGCGTCTGGTCAGGCGGCGCGCTTGGTCGCCCGGGGGCCCGCCGCCCGCCGGACACGCGGTTCGCGGTCGGCGCGGCTGCCGCTGGGCAGGGTGGCGCGCAGGACGCCGCCCGAAAAGACCCACATTGTCCCGGGCGCGCCCTGGTGCCAGATCTCGTCGCGCGTCAGCGGTTCGGTGGCCACCACGGCGACGCGGTCGCGGGACGTGGTCACCTCGGCGAAGTCGATCGCGATCTCGGTGTCGCGCAACGTGGCGCGGCCGAACGGCGCCCGGCGCAAGATGTAGCAAAGCTTCGTTCCGCAGCGCGCGTAGAGGTACTTGCCGTCGGCGAGCAAGAAGTTGAACTTGCCCTCCGCGCCCAACTCGGCCCCCAGGTCGGCGATGGCGCGCCACAGGCGGCGCGGGTTCCTGGGATAGCCGCCCGGGAACGCTTTGCGCAGCTGCTGCAGCATCCAGCAGAACGCATGCTCGCTGTCCGTTTCGCCGATCGGCAGGTCGGTTCGCAGCGGGCGCTTTTTGATGTGGGGCAGGGTGCCGTTGTGGGCGAACACCCAGTGCCGCCCCCACAGCACGCGCTTGAACGGGTGCGTGTTCTGCACGATGGCGCGCCCGCGCGTCTTCTTGCGGACGTGCGCGATCGACAGCAGCGTCTTGATCGGGTGCTGCCGGATGAACTCGGCCATCGCGCTGGTGCAGGCCGGCTTGGGCTCGAGGAAGGTGTGCGCGAACTTGCCCTCGTAGAGCGCCACGCCCCAGCCGTCGGCGTGCGGCCCCGTTTTTCCCCCTCGCATCGCGAAGCCCGTGAACGAGAACACGATGTCCGTCGGGACATTGCATTCCATCCCCAGGAGCTCGCACATGGCGTGATTGTACTTCGGCAGAAGCCAAGCCGGATACAATCGGGCCGCAGATGACACCACGCTGGTGGGCGACGCCGCG
>CAZJMY010000242.1:0-2923 GCA_964546845.1 uncultured Myxococcales bacterium
CGTCATCAGCTTCGGGCCGCAATCGCGCGGCACGTCCTGCGATCAGGTCATGAACGGCGACGAACATTTCGCCGCGCAGGTCGCGGGCGAAACGATCACGCGCAACGACTTTCGTTACGGTTTCATGCTGGTCGGCGGGGCCCAGGTCCCTGCCCCGCTGGCCAAGCGCGAACGGCTCAAAGAGACCGTGATGGACAAGCTGATCGAGCGAGAGCTGCTCGCCAAAGAGGCGGACCGACTCGGTTTCGTGGTCACGGACGAAGAGGTCGAGGACCAGATCTCCGACGCCAAGATCATCGGCCTCGGCGCCCTGCACACCGTCCCGCGGCTGCAGAAGGACGGGAAGTTCAACTACGACGCCTTCAAGACCTTCCTTCAGTACGAGCTGGGGCTGACCCCCAAGAGCTTCGTCGAGGAGCAAAAGCGGGAGCTGCTGGCCAGCCGGGTCCGGGACCTGCTGCGGGCGGGCGTGTCCGTGTCGGCCGACGAGGTGAAGACCGA
Organism: uncultured Myxococcales bacterium; assembly: GCA_964546845.1. Lineage (GTDB taxonomy): Bacteria > Myxococcota_A > Polyangia > Fen-1088 > Fen-1088 > JADGRB01. Next base: position 502 of record CAZJMY010000242.1, read on the forward strand.
CTTCGTGCGCCGCAACCGGCAGGTGAACCTCGAGTACCTGCGCTTTTCGGGGCCCCGGTTCCAGGGCGAGGTGGCCCTGACCGACGCCGAGATCGCCGACTACGCCGCGAAGAACGACGCCAAGCTGCGCCAGGCCTACGAGCAGAAGCGCTTCGTCTACGAGAAGGTCCCCGAGCAGCGCAAGCTGCGGCAGATCCTGGTGAAGGTTCCCAAGGACGCGACCCCCGCCGTCGAGAAAGCGGCCCAGGCCAAGGCCAACGGCCTCGCCGACCGTCTGAAGAAGGGCGCCAAGGCGACGGGCAAAGACGGTCTGACGTTCGCGGAACTGGCGCGCGACGCCTCTGACGACGAGGCCGCCAAGGCCAGCGGCGGGGAGCTGGGGTGGCGGGCCAAGGGCGCGACCAACCTGACGGGCGACGCCGAGGACAAGGTGTTCAGCGCCAAGACGGACGCGCTGGTGGGCCCGTTGCGGGGCACCGACGGCTTCGTGATCACGAAGGTCGAGGGGCAGCGCAGCGGCGCCGTCTCGTATGACCAGGCGAAGCTGGAGCTGGCGGAAGAGAAGCTGCGCGAGGAGCGCGCCGACGCCAAGGCCAAGGCCGCCGCCAACGAGGCCGTCGCCAAGCTGCAGGCGGCCCCGGGCAAGACGATGAAGGACTTCTACCCACCGCCGACCGACACGGAAGCGGCCTCCGGTCCCGACAAGAACGCTCCACCCCACGCCGAGGAGACAGGGCTGTTCTCGCTGCGGGCGACGCGCGACGGGGCCCTGGTCGAGGGGATCGGCGTCTCCAGCCAGCTGGCGAAAGCGGCGTTCGCGCTGACCCCCACCGCGCCCGTGGCCGGCCCCTTCGAGGTCAGCGGCACCTTCGTCGTCGTCCGCCTCAAGGAGCGCAAGGAGCCGGACCTGGCCGAGTTCGAGAAGAACAAGGTGCAGCTGACTCGCGACGCGGAGCTGACCAAGTGGGAGCAGGTGCTGGGCGACTGGACGCAGGCGCGCTGTCTGGAAGCCAAGCAGGGGCACCGGATCAGCGTCAACGCCGACGTCCTCCGCTACGAGGACAGCAGCGAAACCCCCGCCTACGAGCCCTGCTCGCCGCGCCGTCAGTTCGGAGGCTGAGAGCGCCGGATGCCCAAGGCCGCGCCCGCGATGGCCGTGGCCCAGGCGGACGGCCGGGTCCTGCTGACCGTCGCCGGGCGTGAGGCGGGGGCGTTCCTCGTCGAACGTCTGGAGGTCGAGCACCCGGGCGCGACGGCCACCACCGCCGCGCAGCTGCGGAACCGCCGGGGCCGGCTGGTCGGGGCGACGCTGATTGCCCCGCGCGAGCGTCTGGAGACCCGGCTGCGTGAGCTGACCCGCGGCCACGACGGGCAGACTGCCGAGCTGCGGCTGGGTCTCGACCGCGGCATGCTGACGGTCACCGGTTCGGGCGACGCGGTCCGCGCGCCGGTCGTACCAGGGCCGGGTCGCCTGGTGCGGGTCGCGATCGAAGGCGACGGGCCGGCCGCCGAAGGGCTGCGGCGGCTCCTGGCCGAGGCGCTGGGGCCGGCGGCCGCCGGCGAGCCGGACGCCCACGATCCCCTGGGCGCCGCGCTGGACGAGGTCCTGGTCGCGGAAGGCTTTCGGCTGCCCGCCAGCGCCGGGGTTCGCCTGCACGTCGCCTCCGCCGACGGCCAGCGGGTGCTGCTGCGCTGGGGGATGGGACCGGCGGAGCCGACCAGCCTCGAATACACGGACCCCAGCTCGGCGCGCGAGCTGGCGGGGCTGCGCGAGGCGCTGGCCAGCGCGGCGCCGGGGCCGGCCCGCGCGGAGATCGCCCACCGGCTGGCCGCCCTGTGCGAGCGGGAGGGGGACGAGGACGGCGCCCTGGCCGCCCTGCAGACGTGCATCGAGGACGCGGCGCCCGGCCCGCTGGCGGGCGCGGCCTGGCGCAGGCTGGTCGAGCTGCATGCGCGGCGGGGCAACCCGCAGGCCGCGGCGCGGGCGTTGATCGCATCGGCCGACGACCCGCGGGTGCAGGCGAACGAGGTCGAACGCGCGGCCACGCTGGTGGCGGCCGCCGAGATCCTGCGCAAGCGCCTGTCGCTGCCGGGCGACGCGGGGATGCTGCTCGAGCGGGCGCTCTCGCTGGATCCCCGGTGCGTCGAAGCGCTGGAGGCCATGGAGGCGCTGACCGCCGAAGCGGGCGACACGCCGCGGCTGGCCGAGGTCCTGGAACGCAAGCTGGAGATCGCCGCCCGGGGCCCGCGCGAGCAGAAGGCGATCCTGGCCCGGCTGGCCGAGCTGTACGCCGGCGAGCTCGGCGACCCGGCGCGCGCCGCCGAGACGCGCGCGCGGCTCGCCGCCGTGGACGCCCCGGCGCCCGCGCCGGAAGCGGACCCGCCGGCCGCCGACCTGGACCAGGGGCCGGCGCTGGCCGAC
>CAZJMY010000243.1:0-10673 GCA_964546845.1 uncultured Myxococcales bacterium
CGTGCTGGAGGTGACCGACAGCTCGATCACCGTCCAGAAGGCCAAGGAGAAGTGGCAGATCGCCCGCACGAAGGACACCAAGGTGACCGGCGACCTGAAGGTCGGCGCCAAGGTGACCATCATGTACACGATGACGGCCACGTCGATCGAGGCCAAGGGCGGCGACACCAAGGCCGAGGCCAAAGCTGGTGACGCGAAGGGCGGCGACGCAAAGGCCGCGCCCGCGAAGAAGTAACGTCGCTTCGTCAAACCCTGGCGAGAGCGCGCCTGGTGCCTTCCCGGCGCTTTGCGCGCTCTTGCTGCACGGCGGCCGCGCAGCCGCGCATGAGCGGGCCCAGCCTCTCGGCCAGGAAGTCGCGGAATAGACCGACGCGCGCGGGCTCGTAGGCGACCGGCGGCGAGACCAGGCTCAGCTCCGCGCCTTCGATGTAGAAGTCCGGCAGCAGCCGCACCAGCGACTTCCACCCGGTTCGCAGGCCCCCCTTCATCGCCCAGCCGTGATAGGCGTCGGGGACCAGCGCGATGCCGATCCCGGCCGCCGCCGCGTCGACGGCGAACGACATGTCGTGAGCCACCAGCGGGCCGTCGATGTGGACGCTCTCCTCGCCGTCGGGGCCGGACAGCTTCAGCAGCTGCCGCTGCGGGATGCCGTCGAAGAGGACGAAGCGATGCGCCGGCAAGTCACTCACCCGGCGCGGCGTGCCGGCCGCCCGCAGGTAGGCCCGCGACGCGAAGAGCCCGTGGTCGGTGCGGCCCAGGCGGCGCACGATCAGCGAAGAATCCACGAGCGGACCGGCTCGCAACGCCAGGTCGAACCCCTCCGCGACCAGGTCCACCCGCCGCGGCGTGAGGACCACGTCCAGCTGCACCTTCGGGTGCTGCGCCAGGAAATCGCCGATGAGGCTGACCAGAAAGCCGGTGTTGTCGTTGGTCGCCGTGAACCGGATCGGGCCCGCGATCTCGCGGCTCATGTCGGTCGCGGCGGCGGTGGCGTCCGACAGCCCGGCCAGCGCCGCCCGCGCCCGCTCGAAATAGAGTCGTCCGGCTTCGGTCGGCACCAGCTTGCGCGTGCTCCGCTGCAGCAGGCGCACGCGCAGCGTGTTTCCAGCGCGGTCACGCGCCGGCTCACCGACGACTTCGGCAGGCGCAGCGCGCGCGCCGCTTCGGTGAAGCTGCCTGCCTCGAGAACCCGCACGAAGGCGCTGACCTGATTCAGATCCAGCTCGGCGATGGTCGGTGTCATTGTTGCCCTTATGGCAACGATGCGTTGCCACAGACAAGTCTAGTTGCCACCAGAGCGGTGATCAAACCTTCGGGAGTCGAAAGGAGACACGCCATGAACGCCATTCGCCGCTACGCTCCCGCCGCTGCCCGTTTGATCCTGGGGCTGGTCTTCACCACCTTCGGTCTGAACTTCTTCCTCCACTTCCTGTCGATGCCGCCCCCGCCGCCGCAGGCGCTGAAGGCCATCGGCGGCCTCATGGGCGTCGGGTATCTGATGCCGCTGGTCCACGCGATCGAGCTGGTCGCGGGCGTCCTGCTGCTGACGGGGCGGTTCGTGCCGCTGGCGCTGACGCTGCTGGCGCCCGTGATCGTCAACATCGTGGCGTTCCACGCGACCCTGGCGCCGTCCGGTCTGGGCCTGGGGATCGTCGTGCTGGCCCTGGAGCTCGGCCTCGCCTGGGCCTACCGCGCGGCCTTCGCGCCCATGCTGCGGGCGCGCACGCCGCTGGCCTCCGCGGCCGGCGGCCACGCGCTGAGCGACGACCTGCGCGCCGTCGCCTGAAAGCGGTTCACTTCTTGCGCGTCAGATCGAACACCTTCTCGTCCTTCGGCTTGCCCTGGTCGAAGGACGTCCAGGTCTCGCGGATGTGATCGCCGTCCGTCCACGCGACGGTCATCGCGTGCATGTGCATCTCGGACGGCGACCGCAGCCCCTCGCTGCCGCTCGCCTCGAACGACAGGCTGTGCGCGTCGGCCTTCTTCAGCGCCATCTTGGGATGATTCCCCAGCGCGCAGTAGTGGGTCATCGCCAGCCCATCCCCCTCGACGGTGTACACCGAGAGCATCTCGTGCGGCGTGCCCGGGAACAGGTGTTCGACGATCGCCGTCCCGCCGGCCGTCGCGTCGTAGGTGATCGTCACCGGGATTGTCTTGTCCCCGCCCTTGTCGTGCATCGTGGCGTTCCCCTGCCACGTGCCGACCAGCCTCTTCAGCGGCTGCAGCGGCTTCGGGTCGGGCGCCGCCGGCGGATGGTCGGCGCGCGCCGTGGAGGCGAGCCCCGCGAGGCCCAGGAAAAGCGAGAGGGTCGTGATTCGAGCGAGCATGGCGTCTCCTTTCATTCGTCGGCTTTCATTCGTCCACGATCTTGGCGAAGCAGCCCAGGATGTAACCCCAGCCGCCGGTCTCGGAGTCGATGGCCCTCCGGTATTCGGGTTCGGCCAAGCCGTAGCGGTGCAGATCGCGGTGTTCGACGACGACGCGCGTGGTCTTCGGCCCCTCGGGCGTGAACGTCACCTCGACCTCCGTGACGAAGGCGGCGTCGTATTTCCACTCGCTGGTGATCTGCCAGGCCAGCACCAGGCGATGCGGCGGTTCCCAGACCAGCACCTTGCCCACGTCGCAGGTGGTGCCGTCTTGCGACACGCCGAACCATCGCCCGCCCACGCCGGGCTCCAGCACTTCCCGCTGCAAGGGCGACTGGCCGATGTGGTGCTGGCGCGGCCACCAGCGGTCGATGCCGTCGGTGAAGATTCGAAACGCGCGTTCGGCGGTGGTCGAGACCACGACCTCTCTGCGGACCGGGGCGACGCTGCTCATTTCTTTTCTCCTTTTTCCTCTTCTTCCACGGCCGCCTGGAAGGCCAGCAGCGCCCGATCCCAGAAGCGGTCCAGGTAAGCGCGCATCATCTGCAGCCCCCGCGGATCGATCCGGTAGACGCGTCGCGCGCCGTCCCGCTGGTGCGTCACCAGCCCTGCGTCGGTGAGCACGCGCAGGTGCTGCGACACCGCCGGCCGCGTCACGGGCAGCCCCTCGGCCAGCTCGCCGACGGATCGGTTTCGCTGGGCCAGGCGCTCGAAGATCTGCCGGCGCGTCGGATCGGACAGCGCCACGAACGCGGCGGCGACGGACTGGTTAGTCATTGCTTACGTAAGTTATGACTAACTATACTGGTCGCTGTCAACCGAATTTCGACCCGCGCCCGCCACCCTTTTCACGGCCGGCGCCGTCGTCGGATCGTCACCTGGCCGGGCGGAAATGGGCCGCCGCCGCCGTTCGTCGATCGTATCATCCCGGGATGTTGTTCCCCGATGTCGTCGCCTCGGTCGGGCGGACCCCGCTGATCGAGATCAGCCGGTTCGCGACCGGCGCCCGCCTGTTCGCCAAGCTGGAATCGCGCAACCCGTGCGGCAGCGTCAAGGATCGGGTCGGAACGGCGTTGATCGAGGACGCCGAGCGCCGCGGACGGCTCCAGCGCGGGGCGATGCTGGTCGAGCCGACCAGCGGCAACACCGGGATCGCGCTGGCGTTCGCCGCCGCGTCCAAGGGATACGCCCTGACGCTGGTGATGCCCGAGCACATCTCGCAGGAACGGGTGGCGCTGCTCCGCATGCTGGGCGCCGAGATCCTGTTCACGCCGGGCTCGCTGATGCGCGAGGCGGTTCGGCGCGCCGAGGAGATCGCCGCCAGCACGCCCGGCGCCGTGATGCTGCAGCAGTTCCGCAACCCGGCGAACCCCGAGATTCACCGCCGCACGACCGCCGAGGAGATCTGGGCCGACATGGACGGCGAGGTCGACGGCCTGGTGGCCGGGGTCGGCACCGGCGGAACGATCACCGGCGTCGGCGAGGTGCTGAAGTCACGCCGCCCCGGCTGCCGCATCGTGGCCGTCGAGCCGGCCGGCGCCGCCGTGCTGTCGGGCGGCGCGCCGGGGGCGCATCACCTGCCGGGGCTGGGCGCGGGCTTCGTCCCCGAGATCCTGAACCGCGCCATCATCGACGAGGTCATCGCCGTCGACGAGGAGCAGTCGGTGCGCGCGCAGCTGCTGCTGGCGCGGAAGGAAGGGATCGCCGCCGGCATGTCCAGCGGCGCCGCGCTTCACGCAGCGGCGGTCGTGGCCCGCCGGCCCGAGATGGCGGGCAAGCGCGTCGTCGTGATCCTGCCCGACGGCGGGGAGCGCTACGCGAACAACCCGGTCTTCATGGAGCTGTCCCGCAAGATCGGTCGCGCGTCGTGAGCGGCCGGGCGCCGGCGCGCGTGCTGGCCGCCGCCCTCGGTCTCCTGACCGCGACGGCTTCTGCGACGGCCGCCGACCGGCCTCCGCGCAACGCCGTCATCTTCGTCGCCGATGGGTTGCGGCGCGGGTCCGTCAACCCGCAGGACACGCCGGTCATGGCCCGCCTCCAGGCGGGTGGGGTGTTCTTCGCGAACAGCCACGCGGTCTACCCGACGTTCACGACGCCCAACGCGTCGGCGCTGGCGACCGGGCACCAGCTGGGCGACACGGGAGACTTCGCGAACGCGCTCTTCCCGGGGTTCGCGGTGAACGGGACGGAGACGCCGTTCATCGAGGACGACCGGGTGCTGGCCGCCCTGGACGCCCGCCTCGACGGCAACTTCCTGGGTGAGGCGTCTCTGCTGGCGGCCGCGCGCGCCCAGGGCTTCAGCACGGCCGCGCTGGGCAAGGCCGGCCCGACCCTGATCCAGGACGTCACGCAGGGCAACGGCGGCGGCGTCCCCGCGACGATCGTGATCGACGACAGCACGGGCTCCGTCGAGGGCGTGGCGCTGGATCCGGCGATCGCCGCCAAGCTGAAGGCGCCGCGGCCACCCACCCGCACCGTCCCCAACGTGGACCAGCAACAGTTCCTCACCGACGCGCTGGTCGGCGTGATCCTGCCGGAGTTCAAGCGGCGCGGGCGACCCTTCGCGGTCGTGTTCTGGTCGCGCGACCCGGACGTCAGTCAGCACAATCAGAAGGACGGCGCGGCCGACTGGCACGTCGGCATCAACGGCCCGACCTCGAAGCGCGCGGTGCGGAACGCCGACGACGCGCTGGGGCGGATTCTCGCCGCCGTCGACGCCGACCCGGCGTTGAAGGCGTCGACGGACGTCTTCGTGACGTCGGACCACGGGTTCGCGACGCTCTTCCGCGACCGGCCGCCCGGGTTCCTGGCGGCCGACGTGGCGGCGCACCTGAAGTTGCCGCTCTACGATCCCGACCAGCCGGTCACCGGGGCCGGAACGCACCCGCAGGTCATGGGCGCCGATCACCCGAAGATGGGGAACGCGCTGATCGGCGGGACGGGCGCTCTGGGCGGCGCCGACGCGCGCGTCATCGTCGCCGCCAACGGCGGCTCGGACCTGGTGTACGTCCCGGCGCAGCACGGCAAGGACGCCGGCAAGGCGGTCCGCAAGCTGATCGCCGACGTGGCCGGGTTTCTGCTGAAGCAGGACTACGTCGACGCGGTCTTCGCCGACGGGCCCCGCGGCGCGGTCCCCGGGGCGCTGTCGCTGGCCGACATCAACCTGGTCGGCAGCGCGCGCACGCCGCGCCCGTCGATCGTGGTGGCGCTGCACAGCTACGCGCTGGACGCGCACGATCCGCTGCAGACGCAGGTCGACGTGTCGGACACGACGCTGCAGACGGGGCAGGGGATGCACGGCAGCTTCGGCCCCGGCGACGTGGCGAACACGATGATCGCGTTCGGGCCCGACTACAAACAGGGCTTCGTCGACACGGCCCCGGCCGGCAACGCCGACGTCGCGCTCACGATGGCGCACGTGCTGGGTCTGCAGCTCGCGCGCGGCGGCGCCGCCACCGGCCGCGTGCTGACGGAAGCCCTGGCCGGAGGGCCGCCCGCCACCGCCAGCCGCTGCGGCCAGCTGATCGCGACGCCCGGCGCCGGCGGCCTGCGCACGGCGCTGCACTATCAGACGGCGGGCGACGTGCGATACCTGGACGCCGCCCAGAAGGTCAAGGGCGCGCCTGCCTGGGGGCCGTGGCGCGACGCCCTGCCGTGCCGGAAGAAGACACGCTGAGCGCCGCCGGCTGCGCGTCCGGCACCGTCGCGTCGTCGTCGGCGTGGATGGGCGGCCGGCGATCCTTCCACGGGCGCGCCTCTTCCAGCTGAGCGGCCACCCGGAACAGCGTCGCCTCGTCGCCGAACGGCCCCACCAGCTGACTGCCGATCGGCAGCCCCTGCGCATTCCAGGCCAGCGGAACGGACATGGCGGGGAGCCCGGTCACGTTCGCCAGCGGCGAAAACGGGATGAACGAGAACACGCGGCGTACGGACGCGTCGATGACGCCGGGGATGCGCAGCAGCACGCCCAGGTGCAGCCGCAGCAGCACCTCCTGTCCGAAGGCTTCCAGCCCGCGCGGCTTGATGGCCCCCAGAAGGGGCGGCGGCGTGGCCAGCGTGGGGGTCAGCATCAGGTCGTACCGCGTGAACAGGTCGGCCATGCTGCGCCCGACGGTGTCCAGCCGCTCGCGCGCCAGCGACGCCTCGACGGCCGATCGCTGCCGGCCCAGAAGCGCGGTGATCGCGGTCGCCGACTCGATCTCGCCGCGCCGGGGGCGGCGCCCGAGGCGCGACGCGGCCCGCGCCATGAACGCCGCCGTCTCCACGCACACCAGCGTGAAGAAGTCGCGCGCGAACGCTTCGGCGTCGACGGTGGGATCGGCTTCCTCGACCTCGTGGCCCAGGTCGCGCAGCAGGCGCGCCGCATCGTCGACGGCGGCGGCGCAGTCCGGGTGCAGCGGCGCCGTCGTGACCTGGGGCCGCTTCGCCAGCGCGATGCGCAGCCGGCCCGGGCGGGCGCCGACCTCGTCCAGGAAAGCCCGCCCCGGCGGCGGCGCCCAGTAGGGTGACGTCGGCTCCGGGCCGGCGACGGCGTCCAGCAGCGCCGCGCTGTCGCGCACGCTGCGGGTGATGACCCCCGACACCGCGAACCCGTTCCAGATCTGCGCCAGGTCGGGACCCACCGGCGTGCGACCGCGCGTCGGCTTCAGGCCGAAGAGCCCGCAGCACGAGGAGGGGATCCGGATCGAGCCGCCACCGTCGTTGCCGTGCGCGGCCGGCACGATGCCCGCCGCCACCGCGGCCGCCGAACCGCCGCTGGACCCGCCGGCGGTGCGCTGGGGGTCCCACGGGTTGTGGGTGGGTCCGTGCGCCTCCGGCTCGGTGACCGGCAGCAGCCCCCATTCGGGCGTGCTGGTCTGGCCGATCGGGATCAGCCCCGCCCTGCGGAACCGGGCCACGATGGTGGCGTCGTGGTCCGCCTTGTGCGCCGCCAGGTAGCGGCTGCCGCCCGTGGCGGGCGCGCCGGCGACCTCGGCGTAGAGGTCCTTCAGCAGGAAGGGGACGCCCGCCAGCGGCGCGCGCGGGTCGGCGACGAAGGCGGCCCGCCGGGCGTCATCCTCCAGCAGCCGGACGATCGCGCCCAGGCGCGGGTTCACCCGCTGGGCGCGCGCGATGGCGGCGTCGACCAGCTCGGCGGGCGTGACCTGCCGCTGCCGGACCAGCTCGGCCAGGCCCAGCGCATCGAAGTTGCCGTAGTCGGTGAACCCCACGTCGAATCAGCCGTTCGGTGCCAGCGTGACGGCCGCCGCCACCGCCACGGCGGCGGTGGTGCAGCGGACCAGCGCGTCCAGCCAATAGAGTGGCGCCCAGATTAACCACACGTCGAACAAATGCGCGACTGCCAGGAAAATTCCCAGCAGGACCAGCGCGCGCCGCCCGCGTAGGGGCAGGGGCCTCGCGCGAAGGCGCAGCAGCCGCCAGGCGACGGCCACGGCCGCCGCGGCGATCGTCAGGTTGGCGCCGGCTTCCAGGATCAGGAGGGCCGGCGTCCAGAGGACCTCGTGCCCGCGGGGCATGAAGATCTCGGTCGAGAACAGCGCGCGCAGCGGTGACATGCGGTCGGCGAACGGATCTACGGCATGACTCGTGGGCGGTGTCCACAGGTCACCCGCCCCGGGACGCTCGCCTCAGCGCGGGGTCCAGCGCGGCAGCTCGGAAAACAGGCCGTCGACCAGCGTGAGCCGGTAGCAAAGCACCAGGCCGAAGGCGATGCTGGCCACGCCGCTCAAGGCGGTCAGCGCGCGGTCGATGGCGCCCGAGCGGCGCGACACCGCCGCCAGCGAAAGCGTCATCGCCGCGGTCAGCGTCATCATCCCCAGGACCGTCCCCGCGCCGAAGATCGCCAGGTACACGAGCGCCCAGCCGTGACTCTGGATCGTGGAGAGAACCAGCAGCGCGACGGCCGCCGATCCGGCGAGCCCATGGACGACGCCCACGAAGAACCCGCGGCGCAGCCCGCGGCCAGCGCCGGGACCAGCGCCCGCGTGCACATGCGGGTGCCGCCCGCGCGGCGCACGACGGACCAGGTTGAAGGCCCCCAGCAAGATCAGCATCAGCGCGACCACCATCTCCAGCGCCAGGCCGAGGCGAGGCGGGATCGCGGCGCCGCACAGGATGATGGCGCCGCCGAACAGCAGGATGGTGGCCGTGTGGCCCACACCCCACGCCGCGCCGGCGGCGATCGCGCTGCGCTTTCGGGGCTCGCGGGTGATGATGGTCGTCATCGCGACGACGTGATCCGGGTCGGTCGCGTGTCGCATCCCCATCAACACCCCCAGCAGCAGCAGAGCCACGGGGCTGGCGGTCACGGCCGCCCGCCCGAGCACAAGCACGCCGACGCCCACGCCATGGGCAGGTCGTAGCACGAATTTTGAGAAGCGTGCTCTTCAATCGGCGAGGCCGACGTCGGGCCGATCAGCCCCTGCATCATTTTTTCGCACCCGGATTTTCAGGTTTGAGGGACTTCGAGCTCTGCTTAGATCTCTTGGCGATGAGGTCGTGGGTCGACGCGCGTGTGCTGGTGGCGTTCGTCCTCGCGGCGACGGCCTGCACGACCGCTGACGATTCCTCCGCTCGCCCCGACGGTGGCGGAAAGCCGCTGATCTGCTCGGTCACGGCGCCCACGTCCTGTCCCGACCCCGCGCCGCGTTACGCCGACGTCGCGCCGATCATCAGCCAGCGGTGCGCGATGCCCTGTCACTCCGGGGTCCCGAACGGGCCGTGGCCGCTGACGGACTACGAGCACGTCGCGGACTGGGCAGACACGGTGCGCGCCGATCTGCTGGATTGCTCGATGCCCCCGGCGGACGGCGGCGTCCCGATCACCGCCGACGACCGGACGGCTGTGCTCACCTGGATCCGCTGCGGCGCCCCCGAATGACCCGGCCCCGGCCGCTCTGTTCGCCGGTTTCCGGGCCGCATAGCTAAAGGTTTCTGGCCAGTTGCCGTAGATCCACTCGTTGCGGCGAAGCCCGCAGCGCATCCATGAAGTATCGACGTTCGATTCGCGCGAGGGGGCGCAGGAGCGAACGGGATGCCGATTGATCGTCGGTATGCCGGTCGAGCGCTGGCCGCTTCATCCGAAGTCACCGCGACGCTAGCCCCGCGCGCGCCGGGTGTGGCGCCGTCCGCGCCCCCGGTCTGGCAAGCGGGCTCACACTTCAGCCGCTACGAGATCGACTCCAAGCTGGCGACCGGCGGCATGGCCGAAGTGTGGCGGGCGCGGCTGAAGGGGGTCCGCGGGTTCGAGAAGCGGATCGTGCTGAAGACGATGCTGCCGCAGATGGCCGCCCGCCCGGACCTCGTCGAGATGTTCATCAACGAGGCCACGATCGCCTCGGCGCTGAATCACCCCAACGTCGCCCACGTGTTCGACTTCGGACAGCTCGAGGGGCGCTACTTCATCGCGATGGAATTCGTCCCGGGCGTGACCCTGCGCTTCGCGCACAAGCGCATGCTGGCGCGGGGCGAGCGGCTGCCGATCGCGGCGGCGCTGCACGTCCTGATCGACGTCTGCGAGGGGCTGCACGCCGTTCACGAGCTCGCCGACGCGCGCGGCCCGCTGGGCCTGGTTCACCGCGACCTGAGCCCCGACAACGTGATCCTGTCGACCAGCGGGACGGCCAAGCTGATCGACTTCGGCGCCGCGCGCGCCACGACCCGCACGCCGACCCCCACCACCTTCGTGGGCAAGTACCGCTACGCCGCGCCCGAACGGGTGCGGCGCACCGACGAGGACCGCCGCGCCGACGTCTACTCGGCGGGCATCATCCTCTACGAGTGCCTGACCGGCGTGCGACCGTTCGAGGGGCCGGACGCGGAGATCGTCGCCGCCATGCGCGTGGGACGCGTCTGCGACCCCCGCGAACGTGTCCCGTCGCTGCCGGCGCGCATCGCCGAGGCCGTGATGCGGGCGACCGCGCCGGACCGCAACGACCGCTTCGCGACCGCGCGCGACCTGGGCGACGCGCTGTCGGACTGCCTGGGCGGCCTGGCCAGCGCCGGCAAGGAGCGCGACGTCACCGCGTCGCTGGCCGCGCTGATGGACGGCGCGGCCGAACCGGTGCCGGTGCTCATCGCGCCCGAATCGGATCGCCGCAGCGGCGACGGCTCGACCAGCCCCGGCGTCGCGCTGTGCGAGGTGGAGATCATCGAGGCCTCGGGCCCGATCGCCGCTCGTCCGGAGCCCCCGCCCATGCCCGCCATCCCGGGCCGCGCCGACCCCGCGGCGCGGGCGCCGACGCCGCCACCGCCGCCCCGCTGGGGTGCCGCGCCGTCCAGCGCGCCCGCGGTCGTCGGCCGGCGGCG
>CAZJMY010000244.1:0-16531 GCA_964546845.1 uncultured Myxococcales bacterium
GACCTCGCCGATGGCGCTCCAGGGCGACAGCTGCGGCGTCACGCCGGGCGGCAGGCTCACGAACCCCAGCCGGTTCAGCACCCGCTGCTGCGCCGTGTGGTAGTCGGCGTTCCAGGTGAAGTAGCACTTCACGTCGGACAGGCCGAACAGCGACTGCGACCGCAGGTGATCGAGGTCGATCATCCCGTTGAGGCCGTTCTCCAGCGGGATCGTGACGTAGCGCTCGACCTCCTCGGCGCTCCAGCCGGTCGGCTGGGTGATGATCTCGATCATCGGCGCGACCGGGTTCGGGTACGCCTCGATGTCGAGCTGCTGGTAGCAGTAAAGTCCCAGCGCCAGCAGCCCCGCCGCCAGGATCAGGACGAAGGCCGGCATCCGCAGGACGAAGCGGACGATCTTGGGGATCACGGCGGCGTACTAAAGCATCCCCGAGAGCAGAATGCCCCCGGATGTGACGACCTTGTCGCCCTGGGTGAGCCCCCGCACGATGGGGACATAGTCGCTGCCCTCGTCCTCGTTCACGGCGATGATCCGCCGCGTGAACTTGACGCGCCCGTCAGGCGCGTTGCCGCTCTCCACGAAGACCACGGTCTGGTCGGCGATCCGCAGCAGCGCCGTCCGCGGCAACGCCGCCACGGCCGGCGCGTCGACCGCGATGCTGACCGTCGCGTACATCTCGGGCTTCAGCTCCCGCCCCGGGTTCGGGATCGAGCAGCGCACGCGCGCCGTCCGGGCCGTCGCGTCCAGCGCGTCCGAGATCCAGTCCACCTTCCCCAGGAAAACCTTGTCGGGGTAGGCGACCACCTTGATGCTGACCGGGGCGCCGCGCTTGACCTTGGCCAGGTCCATCTCGAAGACGTCGGCGAACACCCAGACGGAGTCCAGCTCGCCGACCGTGAACAGCTCGACGGCGGTGCCGCCCGAGTACTGCCCCAGCACCTCGGCGCCCGGGTTCACGTTGCGCGCGATCACCTCGCCCTCGATGGGGGCGCGCAGCGTGAACTCCTGCGAGACCTTGTCGGCGCTGGCCGCCCGGAACATGCGCGCCTTCTGGCGCGCGCGCTCGACCTCGGCGCGGGCCTTGCGGAAGTTGTCCTCGGCCGTCTCGAAGTCCCGCTGGGACCCGGCGTGAGCGGCGTACAGCTCCTGCTGGCGCTGCGCATCGTGCTGGGACGCGATCAGGTCGGCCTGCGCCTTGTCGAGATCCGCGAACGCGTTGCCGACGTCCGGCGACTCGATGGTCGCCAGCGGCGCGCCCTTGCGCACGCGCTGGCCGGGGTCGGCCAGGATCCGCTTGATGCGGCCGGTGACGGGCGAGAACACGTGCGCGACCCGCAGATCGTCGAAGGCGACCTTGCCGCTGGTCACGATCTCGTTGCCCACCGGATGCGGCGCCACCGGCTCGATCTGGACCTTGGCGTCGCGGACCTGTTGCTCGGTCAGCCAGACCTCGTCCTTCGGGGGCTGCGCTTCCTGCTTCGTTGCAGCCGGCGCGCTCTGACACGCCCCGAGCGGCAGCACGAGCGCCGCCAGCGCCGGCAACGCGACGCCGCCCACCAGCGCCGCGACCAGCTTCGACCCATGAATCACGACCTTCATTGAACCAGCTCCGTCGCCGTCGCCGCCTCGATCTGGAAGATGGCATTCCAGTAGGCGGCGAGGTCCTGAATGTATTCGCCCTTGATCGATACGTACGTCCGTTGCGCGTCCAAATATTCCAGCAGCGAGGCCGCTCCCTTCTGGTATTGCAGCGCGACCAGCTCCTGCGCGCGGCGGGCGCGTTCCAGGAGGCGTCCCTCCATCCGCTGCACCAGCTGGCGCGCCGTCACCCAGCCGGTGTAGGCGTCCTCGACCTCGGCCAGGATCTGCGCGCGCAGCTTGGCGTCCTGCGCGTCCTGCGCGCGGGCGTCCGCCTCGGCCTTTTTGATCTCCCCCTGCTGCTGATAAAAAATCGGGATGATTCCGGTCAGCGAGATCTGAAGCGTCGGCGGCGAGACTGCATTGACGGCCGACGGCGATCCCTGCTGCTGGTACTCGACGCCGACCCCGAGGTCGGGAAAGCGCTGGCGGTGCGCCAGCGACATCGCGCGGCCGGCGCGCACCCGCTGGTTCTCTTGCGCGCGCAGGTCGGGGCGCGATTCGAACGCCCGCTCGACCAGTCGCTGCGGGGTGCTCCCGTCCAGCGCGGGCGGCACCACGAAACGCAGCTGGTCGCTGTCGATCTGAAAGTCGCTGAAGCTCTGGCGGCGACCGAGCAAGAACGCCAGCTGGACCTTCGCCGCGTGCAGGGCCTGAGCGGCAGCGTCGATCGCCTGCTCGGCCTCCAGCTTGGCGGTCTCGGTCCGCGCCAGGTCGACCTCGGAGATCGCGCCGCTCTTGTAGCGGATCTGGTTGAGGTCGAACGTGCGCGCCGCCGCCTCCTGCGTCTGGCGGGCGAAGTCCAGCCCGGCCGCGGCGGTGACCGCCTGGAAGTACTGCTGTTTCACCTGCAGCTCCAGCGTGCGCTGCGCGTCCACCCGCTGCAGCCGCGCCGCCGCCAGCGCGGCCTCCGCGACGCCCCGCCGGAGCCCGCGCTTGCCCGAAAGGGTGTCCTCGATCGCGTTCGAGTCGCCCAGCCCCACGAACCAGCCGTGGTGGGTGTCGAAGGTCTGGTCGTGGAAGAAGAAGTGGTAGTAGCCGGCCGCCACGTTCGGGTTCGGGACCGCATTCGCCGACAGGACGTCGCCCGCCGCCGTCTCCGCGTTGGCCTCCGCGATGAGCAGGTCCAGGCCGTGAGTCCGGAAAATCGCCAGCGCGTCCTTCAGCGTCAGCCGGGCCGGCAAGGTCGGGTCCGGCGGCAGCTCGGCCGCGGCCGCCAGGGAGGCGGCCAGCATGAGCGGAAGAAGGGCGCGCAAGACCACGGCCGCGTAATTAGCAAGAACCGTGCTTGGGCCTAACCTGCGAAAATGTCGTGAAAATGGTGCTTTGAACGGGGCGATGGGGCCCCGGGTCAAAGTTTCTTGCGTGTATCGCGAAAGTTTCCTGTAGGCCAAGCCGGGTAACCCGTCCGGGCGGCTGTCCGAGATCCGGTCAGACCCCTGGCGGCGGCAGGACGATCGTCTCGCCGACGGCCGCCACCTTGGCCTGGTCGGTCGACCAACCGCGGGCCTGGGCCCCTTCCCGGAAAAGCACGGGCGGTTCATCGAGCGGCTCGTCCGTCAACTTGAACGTCCCCCAGTGCATGGCGATGACGCGGCGGGCCCCCAGGTCGGCGTGGGCGCGCAATGCCTCGTCCGGGTTCATGTGTTGCTTCGACATGAACCAGGCCGGGTCGTAGGCGCCGATCGGCAGCAGCGCGGCGTCCAGCCCCGGGAACCGGCGGCCGATTTCCCGGAAGCCGTCGAAGTAGGCCGTGTCGCCCGAGTGATAGACGCGGAGGCCGGCGCTCTCGATGATGAACCCGCCCCAGAGCGCGCTGTTGGGCGCCTCCAGCGCCCGGCGGCTCCAGTGCTGGCTGGGGACGAAAGTGACCGTCACGCCGCCGACGTCCGCGCTGTCCCACCACCCCAGCTCTGTCACGGATGGGTGACCACCGATGGACCGGCCGTTCCCGATTCCGGCCACCACCGGGGCGCCGACCGCGCGCAGGGTCGGCAGGTCCATGTGGTCGTAATGATTGTGCGACACCAGCTGGGCGGCGATGGGCGGAAGCTGGTCGGCCGCCAGCGGCAGCGGCGCGTTGCGCTTGATGACGCCCGTGATCGAGGGACCCAGAACCGGATCGATCAGCAGCGACACGCCGCCCAGCTGCACCAGCCAGCTCGCATGACCGAGCCAGGTGAGGCGCGCGCCCTGGCCGGTCGCGGGGGGCGCGGCGAGCACCGCCGGATCGATCGCCACCGCGGGAACGTCGGCGCGGGCGGGCGACTTGCGGCGGCGGCCGGCCAGCTTGTCGGCGACGGCCCACTTGTACACGTTCCGGAACGGTTGCGGCCCGGTTCCGTCGAGATTCACGAACTTTCCATCCGCGCCCCGACGGAACCGCGACGCCTCGTCGGAGGCGCGCGTGATCCGGAAGGTCTCGGTGCGGGGGCCCATGCGCGGCATTGAAGCAGCTATTCCACGGCCCGGCCAGAGCGGCGGCCCACCCACAGCATGGCGGCGACCAGGCTGGGCGCCAGCACGGAGATCGCGCCCACGACCCAGGTCAGCACACCGCGCGGTCCGTGGCGCAGGTTCCAGGTTGCGAGCTGGATGGTGGTGACCGCCGCGTCCGCGGTGACCAGGACCGCCAGCGCCGTGTCCAGGCCGCGGCGCCAGTGCCGCGCCAGGCTGGAGAGCGCCGGCGCCAGCGCGGCGTCGAACGCGACCCACGCCCATTTGATGGCGGCCGAGGGGAACCAGCGGTGCGCGTCGGCACAGGCGATCAGCACCGTCCACGGCACCAGCACCAGCGCCAGCGCCTGGATCAACACCGCCGGACGCCGGAGCAGCGTCTCGATCCCGAAGCGCAACAGCCCGCCGCGCGCGAAGGCACCCAGCGCGTCGATGACCGTCGCGATGCCGGTCTGCCCCGGCGGATACGAGATGAAGATCGGCGCCCACGACTGCGGCCGCAGCTTGGCCTTGAACGCGTGGATGCCGCGAAAGTCGTACAGCGGAAGCCCCGTGCGGCGCGCGAGCCGCAGCCACGGACCCAGCGGGCCCGCCAGCGGTGCCAGGCCCAGCGTCACGTAGCCGCTGTCGGCGGCGGCGGCGGCGCGCATGGCCGTGTCGACCAGCAGCTCCGCGGTGCCGTTCGGCGCGTCGGGCAGGCGCAGCAGATCCTCGACGAACCAGCCGCGGCGCGCGAAGACCGGCACCATGCTCAGGAACCCGACCAGCGTCGAGCCCTGATAGGCGGCGAAGAAGCGGCGCTCGTCGATCGCGCTGTCGAGATGCATCTGGACCAGGAAACCCATGGGCGGCATGGGGTGGGCGGCTTGCCACCGGGCGATCAGCTGGTCGACGTCGCGGCGGGCCTGCCCGTCGGCCTGGGCCAGCAGGCGGGGATCGGACGCGCGCACCTCGACCCCCTTGGCACGGGCGCGGCGGATCTGGGCGCGCAGGCTGGGCGCGGCCGCCAGCGTGCGGTCCCAGTCGCGCGGATCCCAGACGGGCTGCTCGCCGATGCGCATGGCCGCGAACGGGGTGCCGATCGTGAACCGCTCCTCGGTGCCGAAGAAGCAGGCGCGGCGCCCCTGGGCCGCGGCCGCCGTCACGAACCGCTGGGCGACCACCAGGACGACGTCGGGCGCGGCGATGGGGGCGCCGGCCGCCACCCAGGCGCGGCCCGTGTCGATGTAGGCGACGCAGGCGTCGTCGGGGCCGTCGACCATCCCGCGATGACTCCGCTGGGCCAAGCCCAGCTCCCTCGACGCGAACCAGTAGCGAAAGCCGGGCTCCAGAATCTGAAAGGACGTCGCATTCCATCCGTGCCGGCGGAGCAGGGCGAGCGCGCGCGAAACTTCGTCGTATTCTCCAGCCATGGGCGACGCGATCTTGTCGGCGGGGCCGCTGGGGTTTCCCTGGCCGACCCGCGATCCGTTCATCACCTGCGTGTACCACGTCGACGGCTACCCGGCCGGTAACGACCAGCTGGGTCCGGTCGGATCGCTGGAGGGGCGCGACCTGGGCCAGGATTTCGAAGGGCGCGACGGGTGGCGCATGTACCACGGGCGGTCCGTGCCCGGCTTCCCGCCGCACCCGCACCGCGGGTTCGAGACGGTGACCGTCGTGCGGCGCGGTTTCATCGACCACACGGACTCCGTCGGCGCGGCGGCCCGGTACGGTCAGGGCGACGTGCAGTGGCTGACGGCGGGCGGTGGCGTCGTCCACGCCGAGATGTTCCCGCTGCTGAATCGCGACGCGGCGAACCCGCTGGAGCTGTTCCAGATCTGGTTGAACTTGCCGCGCGCGAAGAAGCTGGTGGAGCCGGGGTTCGACATGTTCTGGCGCGACGACATCCCCGTGGTGCGCGCGACGGACGAGGCCGGGCGGGCGGCGACGGTCACGCTGGTCGCCGGGCGGCTGGGCGATCGCGCGGCGCCGGCGGCGCCGCCCAACTCGTGGGCCGCGAACCCGGACGCCGAGGTCGCCATCTGGACGATCGGCCTGGAGGCGAACGCGCGCTGGACGCTGCCCGCGGCGAGCGCCGGCTTGAACCGAACGCTGTACTTCTTTCGGGGCGCGTCCGCGCGGATCGACGGCGAGGTGCTGACCGGCGCCCGCGAGGTCGTCTTGCGCAGCGATCGCCCGGTCCTGGTCGAGGCCGGGCCCGAGCCGGTGGAGCTCTTGTTGTTGCAGGGGCGCCCCATTGCCGAGCCGGTGGTGGCCTACGGTCCGTTCGTGATGACGACGCGCGAGGAAGTGCGGCAGGCGTTCGCGGACTATCAGCGCACGCGGTTCGGCGGCTGGCCGTGGCCGTCGGACGAGCCCGTTCACCCGCGCGCCGAAGGGCGCTTCGCGCGGCGCCCCGACGGCCGCATCGAGCGGCCCGGTTCATGACGTGCGCACCACGGTCGCGGGGTTTCATCGGGACGCCGCCGGCGACTGGGTCGCCGACCTCGCCTGCGGGCACCGGCAGCACGTGCGGCATCGCCCGCCGTGGCAGCTGCGCCCCTGGATCGACGATCCGGGGGCGCGCGCGGCGCGCGTCGGCGGCGCGATCGACTGCCCGCTGTGCGAGGCGGGTCGCCCCATGACCCGCGCTCGGGAGCTGATCGCCGCGCTGGGGCTGCAGCCGCACCCGGAGCGCGGCTACTTCGCCGAGACGTATCGGGCGAAGCTCACCGTCGACGGGATTCCACACGGCGGGCCGCGGGCGGCGTCGACCGCCATCTACTTTCTCATCGAGCGCGAGGCGCCCACCACTTACCTTCACCGACTGCTCTCCGACGAGATCTTCCACTTCTACGAAGGTGGCCCGCTGGATGTGCTGCTGCTGGCCCCCGATGGTTCCAGCGCGCTGCGCCGCCTGGGGACCGATCTCGCCAACGGAGAGCGGCCCCAGATCGTCATTCCGGCGGGCACCTGGTTCGCCGCCGAACTCGCCGACGGGGCCACGCATTGCCTGTTCGGGTGCACCGTCGCGCCTGGGTTCGACTTCGCCGACTTCGAGCTGGCGGCCGGTCCCGAGCTCGCCTCGCGCTACCCGGCCCACGCGGCCCGCATCGCGCGCATGACCAGACCCAGCTCCGGCTGAGCTGCGCGTCCCGGGTGTGTCCCCGATTTCGGCGGGGCGCGACCGTCGACTTTCGCGGGCGGGGCCTTAAGTTGGGCGGCCGAGGAGCCCTTCTTCATGCCCAACTACACCACCTCGCTCTGGTCCGAGGCTGTCCCCCCCACGACGTACCCGCCGCTCTCCGCCAACTTGACGGTCGACGTCGCCGTCGTGGGCGCCGGCATCACCGGCGTGACGGCCGCGCGCCTCCTGCAGAGCACGGGGCGCAAGGTGGCGATCCTCGAGGCGCGGCGCGTGGGCAAGGGCGAAACCGGCAAGACGACCGCCCACCTCACGGAGGCGCTGGACACCCGCTATCACCTGCTCATCTCGCGCTTCGGCGCCGACGGGGCGCGGCTGGCCGCCGAGGGGCAGCGCCTGGCGATCGATCAGATCGCCACCTACACGCGCGACCTGCAGATCGCCTGCGACTTCCGGCGCGTGCCCGGGTACCTGTACGCCGACGATCGATCGCAGCTGTCGGATCTCGAAGAAGAGGCGCGCGCCGTCGAGAAGCTGGGGCTGGCCGCCACGCTGACCAACGACGTGCCGCTGCCGTTCCCGGTCCTGCGCGGGCTGCGGTTCGAGAACCAGGCCACGTTCCACCCGCGGCTCTACCTGAACGGGCTGGTCGAGGCGTTCACGCGCGACGGCGGGCTGCTGTTCGAGGAGACGCAGGTCGTCGGCATCGAGGAGTCGGGCGGCGTCTGCCGCGTCAACACCGACCACGGCGTGGTCACGGCGCGCGACGTGGTCGTCGCGGCGCACGTGCCGATCTCGAACCGCTTCCTGCTGCACACGAAGCTGGCGGCGTACCGCACGTACGCGGTCGCGTTCGAGCAGCCGGCGCTCGGCGAGGACGCGATGTTCTGGGACATGGCCGACCCCTACCACTACACGCGCAGCCAGAAGATCGGCGACCGCAACTACGTCATCGTGGGCGGCGACGACCACAAGGTCGGCGAGGACGAGGACACGGCGGTCCCCTTCATTCACCTGGAAAACTACGTGCGCGCGAAGTTCGGGCGCGAGGTCGCGCCGACCGATTACCGCTGGTCGGGGCAGATCATCGTCCCCGTCGACGGCTTGCCGCTGATCGGCAAGAACTCGGCGTCGACGCACGTCTACGTGGCCAGCGGGTATTCGGGGAACGGCATGACGAACGGGACGCTGGCCGCGATGGTCATCGCCGACCAGATCGCGCTGGGCCGGAGCCGCTTCACCGAGCTGCTGGATCCGACGCGCATCAAGCCGCTGGCGTCGGCCAAGCTGTTCGTGGCGGAAAACGCGGACTTCCCGAAGCACCTCTTGCAAGACCGCTTGCCGCACCCCGGGCCGGAGGCTCTGGCGTCGATCCCGCCGGGCGACGGGCAGGTGCTGTCGTTCAAGGGGCAGCGGCTGGCGGTCTACCGCAACGCCAACGGCGAGCTGAGCGCGCTGTCGCCGGTCTGCACCCACCTCGGCTGTCTGGTCCACTGGAACACGGCCGAGAAGAGCTGGGACTGCCCGTGCCACGGCAGCCGGTTCGACCCGCACGGGCGGGTGCTGAACGGCCCCGCCGTCACGGCGCTGGAGGCGCGTCCGATCCCGGACGTTCCCGAGACGGCGGAGGAGCCGCGAGCGCCGGCGATCCCCGGCGAGGGACACCCGACGACGCCCTGACCGCGGGTCCGGTCTCGGGCACGCCCAGCAGGAACACGCCCGCCGCGACGGCGGCGATCGCGGCCAGCAGGTCGTAGCCGGCGCCGAAGCCCAGGTGCTGCACCATCACGCCGGAGGCCAGCGGCCCGATCACGCCGCCGACCGCCTGCGCCGTCGCGATCACCCCCATCAGCGCGTTGAAGCCGCCCTTGCCCTGCGTGAGATCCGCGCAGACGGCGACGATGGCGACGCCGTAGATGCCGGCGCCGATGCCGTCGAGCGCCTGCAGCGCCAGCAGCGTGCCGGGCGCGCGCGCCAGCGAATAGAGGAAGATCCGGACCGGCAGCGCCAGGAAGCCGATCGCGAACGTCGCCTTCCGTCCCCAGCGCGCGCAGCCCCATCCCGCCAGCAGGGCGACGGGGATCATCACGGCCTGGGCCACCAGCACGACCATCGCCACCTGACGGTCGGTGCCGTGCAGGCTCTTGACCTGCAGCGCGACCAGCGGCATGGCGGGCGCGTTGGCCAGGTGAAACAGCGCCGTCGCCGCGAACACGGCGAGGACCGCGCGGTTGCGGAAGAGTTCCCGCAGGGTCTGCGTCTCGAGGGAGATCGTCGTCGGGCGGTCGCCGTCGCCGGCGCCGCGCGCCTCGTCGACGTCGGCGGCGCGGATGGCGGCGACCGACGCGGCCGCCAGCACCGAGACCGCCGCCACGGCGAAGAACACCAGCCGGACGTCGACCCCCACGACCGCTGCCGCCAGCAGCGCCGCCGCGATGTTGCCGGCGTGATTCCAGCTCTGGTTGGTCCCCATCGTCCGGCTCAGCGCCCGGTGCCCGACCAGGCCCAGCGCGAGGGCGGCCAGCAGCGGCACGAAGAACGAGGAGGCGGCGCCGGCCGTGAACAGCGCCCCGTAGACGGCGGCTGTGCTCGCCGAGGCCAGCACCGGCAGCAACGCGTAGCAGAGGCCGACGGTGAGCGAGGTCAGCGCCAGCATCATCCGGCGCGCCCTCAGGCGATCGACGATGACGCCGGCCGGGGTTTGCGCCAGCAGCACGCCGAGGCCTGAGACGGCGCCGGCGATCCCGATCTGGTCGTAGCGCCAGTGACGCTCTTTCAGGAAGGTGCCCAGGAACGGCAGGACCACTGCCGTCATGTCGGCGACGAAGAAGTTGGCCGCGTTCAGCGCGGCCAGGCTGCGCCGCCGTCCGTCGCTCACGGAAATTCGGTGTAGCCGTCGTCGTGCTTACCGCCCGTGAAGACGGTCTCGTCGGCGCGGCCATGCGGCGGGTGCGCCTCCGGCGTCAGGAACGGCGGCTGATCGCGGGGCGCGCCGGCCCGCGGTCCCAGCGCCTCGCGCCACAGGACCGCCTGCAGGGTGCGCAGCGCCTCCCGCTTCGGCGCGCGCTCGACGATGTCGGCGATGCTGAGCACCCCGGCCACGCGCCCGTCGCCGTCGACCAGCACGATGCGCGATTTCTGCTCTTCCGCCATCAGGTCTTCGGCCATGCCGAGATCGCCGTCGATGAAGCAGGTCACGGCCGGGTGGCTCATCACGGACGTCACCGGCGTCGCCGCCGGGTCGAGACCGCGGGCCATGGCGTTCACCACCAGGTCTCGATCGGTCACCACGCCCAGCACCTTGCTGTCCGCGTCGCAGACGGGCAGGAAGCCGACCCCGGTTTCGCTCATCAGCCGGGCGGCGTCCGCCACGGTTGCGTTCTCCGGCAGGCTCTCGATGTTCTCCGTCGCAACGATATCCCTGCACCGCATGAGGACCTCCTCCTATTCCTCATAATCACGTTCTTCAGGGTGGGCCCTGCCGTGCTTGCGATCTGTCGCCGCGTTGGCACCTTCGGACTTGTCGAAGGAGGTGCCCGTGGCAACCAAGGCCGAACGTGCGCGCAGCGAGATGGAGCGGTCGGGTCCCAAGCGAGCCCCCAAACCCAAAAGGCGCAGTCAGCCAAGGCCGGGGCCCCACAACGCCGCCGCGCGGGTGGCCAAGAACGCGTCGTATCAGGAAGAGGATCGCCCCGAAAAGACGCGCCCCTCGCGCAAGTCCACGCGTCGCGGGGCCGGGCACGTCAAGCACGCGACCGCGCTCAAGCGGCGCGTGAGCGACCGGATGAGCATGCCCCAGCGCGGGCGCCCCTCCGGCACATGACGCGCCGGCGGCGGCGCGGCTGGCTGATGGCGATCGCCGCCCTCGCGGCGGCGGACGCCGTCGTCGTGGCGTTGCGCCAGACGGGGCTCATCCGCCGGCTGCCGGAGCCGCCCGGGGGCATCTGGGACACCAACCGGGTCGTGACCTCGCCGGTGGCGTACGCGATGGGCGTGCCGGACGCGCCGCTCGCGTCCCTGGTGTATCTGGCGATGATCGGCTTCGCGGCGCGGCTGGGACGGGGCAACGCCCGCCGGCGCCCGTGGAGCGCGCTGGGCCTCGCGGCGGGCGCGGCCGGAGCGGCCGGCGGGGGCGCCTTCTATCTGTGGCACATGCTCGCGCGCGAGAAGAAGCTGTGTCCGTACTGCCTGGGGACGGCGGCGGCCAGCTTCACGATGTTGCCACTGGCGCTGCCCGAGCTGCGCGAGCTCTTCGCATGACCGGGGCGCCGAGATGCGCAGTCACGACCAGCTGACGCCGTCGACGCGGACGGCTACCAGGGCAGAGGTTTGCCGTCGCGGAAGAAGCCGCCGGTGGGGCCGTCGTCTGGCAGCGTCGCGGCCCAGACGATGCTGGCCGCGCCGTCCTTCACGGGGCGGGCGCCCATCTGGTCGGCCCCCGGGAAGGTCGCCGTGAACCCCGGGCAGACCGCGTTGACCAGGATCCCGTCCCGGCGCAGCTCGGCCGCGAACGCGGAGGCCAGCGCGTTCAGCGCCGCCTTCGGCACGCCGTAGGACGGGCCCATCGCGTTGCCGCTGGTCAACCCGAACACCATGTCGCCGTGCGACCCGGCCCCGCTCGACACCATGACGACGCGTGCGTGGTCGCTGCGCCGCAACAGCGGCAGCAGCGCCTGCGTCGTGCGCCAGGCGCCGAAGAGGGTCGACTCCATCGCGTCGTGCGCGGCGCGCAGATCGGCCGACGACGCCTTCTCGCCGAAGGCGGAGACGCCCGCCGCGTTGTTGACGAGGACGTCGACGCGGCCGAACCGCTCTTCCATGCGCCCCGCGAAGGCGGTCACGCTGGCCGGATCGGCGACGTCCAGCGTCTCGGCGATGGCGTCCAGCCGTTCGTGCACGAGGTCGGCGACCCGGCTGGCGGCGGTGGCCCCCGTGCGCGCCGTGACGACCACCGTGAAGCCGCGCGCGCCCAGCTGGCGCGCCACCTCGAACCCGATCCCCTCGCGCCGGCTGGCGCCGGTGATCACGGCGATGCTCCTGGGCTTGTCGCTCATCTCGCTCCTCCGAACC
Organism: uncultured Myxococcales bacterium; assembly: GCA_964546845.1. GTDB lineage: Bacteria > Myxococcota_A > Polyangia > Fen-1088 > Fen-1088 > JADGRB01. The sequence continues at coordinate 12,293 of CAZJMY010000244.1, forward strand.
GCGGCAGCATAGCCCGTCGCGACCTCTGCGTGCGCGTCAGCCGTGGGACGATTCGCCAGCGGCGGCGACGTCGCCCAGCTCGGGGTAGAGAGGGAACGCGCCCGTCATCTCGGCGACGGCCGCTCGCGCCGTGGCGGCGGCCTCGGGCGCCAGCAGGTACTTCGCGCGGCTGTCACCCTCGGGGCGGGTGGCGCGCAGCACGCGGGCGACCACCCCGGCGATGGCCCCCATCTCGGCGGCGCCCAGGCCGCGCGTCGTCAGCGCCGGCGTGCCCAGGCGCAGGCCGCTCGTGTACCACGGACCCTGGGGGTCGCCGGGCAGGGCGTTCCGGTTCAGCGTGATGCCGCACGTGCGCAGCGCCGCCTCGGCCTGGCGGCCCGTCAGCCCCAGCCGGCCCACGTCGACGAGCAGCAAGTGGTTGTCGGTCCCGCCGGTCACGACGTGCAATCCCTCGCCCTGGCAGGCGGCCGCCAGCGCCTGCGCGTTCTCCACCACGCGCCGGGCGTAGTCGCGAAACGACGTCGCGCTGGCCTCGCGCAGCGCGACGGCCTTGGCCGCCATCACGTGCGGCAACGGCCCGCCCAGGATCATCGGGCAGCCGCGGTCGACGTGCTCGGCGAACGCCTTCCGGCACAGGACCAGCCCGCCGCGCGGCCCCCGCAGCGTCTTGTGGGTGGTGGTCGTCACGACGTCCGCGTGCGCGACGGGGTCGTCGGCGCCCGCGAACACCTTGCCCGCCACCAGCCCCGCGAAGTGCGCCATGTCAACCATCAGCACCGCGCCGACCTCGTCGGCGATCGACCGCATCCGCGCGAAGTCGATGCGGCGCGGATACGCGCTGTAGCCTGCCAGCAGGATCAACGGGCGCACGCGCAACGCTTGCTCCCGGACCGCCTCCAGATCGATGAGCCCCGTCGCGGGGTCGACCCCGTACGTGTGCACGTCGAACAGGCGGCTCGACAGGTTGTGGCGGTAGCCGTGCGTCAGGTGACCGCCGGCGTAGTAGTCCAGCGCCAGCAGGCGCTGCCCGCCGAACGCGCGCCGCAGGCGGTCCCAGTCGGCGCGCGACCACTTGGCGAGGTCCGTCTGCCCTAGCTCGCGCGCCAGCGGCGCCTCGACCCGCGCCGCCAGGATCGCCAGGAAGGCGACCAGGTTCGCGTCCGCGCCCGAGTGCGGCTGGACGTAGGCGTGCTCGGCGCCGAACAGGTCGCACGCCAGCTTGACCGCCTCGGCCTCGATGGCGTCGACGTTGTCGCAGCCGGCGTAGAAACGGTGACCCGGGAACCCTTCGGCGTACTTGTCGGTCAGCCAGCTCCCCTGCGCCAGCTGGACGGCCAGCGAGCTGAAGTTCTCGCTGGCAATCAACTTCAAGGTGGCGCGCTGGTCGCGCAGCTCGGCGGCGATCGACGCGGCGACGCTCGGCGCCTGGGCGAACAGGTGGTCCAGGGCGGCCAGCTGCGCGACGGCGGCGGGGTCGACCGGCGTCGAGCCGGCGGCCGCGCGGGCCAGGTAACCAGCGAGGCGAGGTGCGCGTGAAAGGTCCATGGGCCGCTCCTTGGTGACGGGGAAAACGACCCAGGCGAGCGGCCTTTGCTGCGCCCGGGCTCCCTCGTGGTCGATTCCACGAACTCGCCAGTTGCCCGGACGGGATGCGTTTAGCGCGCCGGGGCCCGCCGGTCAAACCCCGAAAACCTCGGGAACAGCCCTACGGGTTCGGCGTTCAACGGTCGAGAAAGGGAATCGATGCGCAAAACGACGGGAACGTGGCTCTGGTTGGCGCTGGGCGTGGCCCTGGTGGGGTGCGGTGGTGGTGGGGGGGGCGGCGGCGGTGGCCCCACGCCGCCCAAGAAGGGTCTCGTCAGCAGCCCGGCGCCCGGCGGCTCGGGCGCGTTCGGCGTCGTGACGATCGCCGGCCACCAGAAGATGTACCTGCCGCAACCGGGGCTCCTCACCGCGGCCGGCAACGCCACGATCGCCGTCGTCGACGTCGGCCTGGCGGGGCAGGGCGTGCTCGGGGCGCCGGCCCTGTTGAAACTGATCGATCTCGGAGATCCCGCCGGCGTGACGGCGACGGGCGGTGACGCCACGGTCGTCATCGCGGTCTCGACCGACAACCGAACCATCACCTTCATCGACCCGACGACCGACACCGTCACGAAGTCGATCACGCTGGACGCCAGCTACGGCACCTCGGACTTTTCGGGCGGTGGCGGGTTCGTGACGGGCGTGGCCGTCGATTCGCCCAATCAGCGCGCCTATCTGTCGGTGTGGGACGGTTTCGCGATCGTCGATCTGTCGTCGAAGACGATCGCCGGGACGATCAAGGTGCCGCCCTCCGAAAACTTCGGCTTCGATTCCGTCAATCAGCGCATCCTGGCGCCGTTTTACAACTGCACGTCGGCGTCGGATCCGGACACGTCCGCGGCGCCGCCGTTCTGCGCGAACTACAAGGATCAGGCGGGCGACGTGATGACCGACGGGCTCAACGTGATCGACCTGCTGGACGACAACACGGTCTACACGTACCAGGACCCGCAGGCGCTCAGCCCGACGTCGCCGCTGGGCGACGAGCCAGACTCCGCGGCCGCGGATCCCGCCAGCGGGAAGATCGTCGTCCCGTCCGAGGGCGACGCGCTGGAGTACGTCGTCGATCTGTCGCAGGCCACGTTCGACAAGGCGCACAAGAGCGTGACCGCGCCCCACATCGCGATCGACGCCTCCAACGCCGACGAGCTGACGGGCGTCGCGATCGAGCCGACTTCGCACATCGCCTTCTTCGAGTCCGAGCTGGGTCCGGACATGGGGGCGGCCGACCTGAGCATGGAGACCCCCGCCGCGCCGTCGTATGTCCACGCGCCGGTGCCCGAGCTGCCCGACGGCACGGGCTGGACCAACCTCTTCGACCCGCATGGGATCGCCGTCACGATTGGTCTCATTGGCGGACACCCTGTCGGGTTTCTGGTCAGCTCGGACTATCACTGGGTCGCGCGGGTCGACCTGACGGCGTTGCTGGCGTTGCCGACGACGGCCGGTTTCTCGCCGGGCCAGCTGGAGGTCGCCGACGCCAGCACCGCGGTGACGTTCCTGGACGTGACGACCGCCGCGCCGTGAGGTGACGGCGGGCGGGCGGAACGGGGATTGCAGCGCAGCGGCGGCATGCCTGTTCGCGGACGACGCTGCATCCTGGCCCTCACGGTCGCGGCCGCCGAGGGTTGCGCCACCATTCACAGCGGAGACTATGGCGTGCCCGTCGACGCCTCCAGCCGTCCGGTCTCGCCCGCGGCGGCGCCGCTGAGGATCAGCGCCGGCGAGATCGCCGGTGCCTCCAGCCCGTACTTCGGCCTGGTGGAGGTCACCTTCGAGAACGACTCGCCGGCCTGGGTGCAGATCGATCGCGTCGACCTGGACTTCGGCAGCCCCGACAAGAACCGCAGCGTGCAGATTCCCTGGGGCCAGGACCTGCAGGTGTGGGGTGACGCGGTCCGCGTGCGCAACGAGGTCGACGCGCAGAACACGGCGACGGTGCTCGGCGTGCTCGCGATCGTGGGGGCGGTCGGCGGGGCGGCGTCCCGGAGACATGGATCGGGCGCGGCTTCAGCGGGCGCGGCCATCGGCGGGGCGCTGAGCATCGCGTCGCTTGGCGCGCTTTACGCGAGCGACCGGGCGCAAGCGGCGGAAGCGGCGTCCACGGGCCCGATGTTCGAGGGCACGCACCTCCTGTCGATGCCGATCCGCGTGCCGCCGGGTCTGTTCACGAAGCGCTGGATCCTCTTCTACACGGCCGCGCGGCCGCTCGGTGGGTGCATCGATCGGGTGGTGCTCGGGTATCAGCTTGCCGATCACCGGCAGGCGCGCGTGCTGCTGCATTACAAGGCGTCGATGTCGGCCTGGCAGCGCGGCAGCTGCGAAGGCCTGGACTACGCGCAGCAAGACCACTGATCGCGCCGCTGATTCTGGCGACACCGTGCCGCGGGGGCACATCGGGAGTCGCCGCGGCGACACCGCGCGATCTTGACCGTCGGCGGACCGCCTCTCACAATCGGCCTTCCTATATCCCTGGAGGATCGGTTGAAAAAGCTGGTCGTGGTGGTCGCGTGGACCGTCTGGTTCACCGCCTGTGGAAACGTGTCGTCGGGTGGGGGCAGCGGGGGCAGCGGTGGAACACCCGCAGGCCGGGCGGGCGCGGGCGGGACCTCCTCCGGCGCGGCCGGGGGCGCGGCGGGCGCAGCAACCGGCGGC
>CAZJMY010000245.1:0-3184 GCA_964546845.1 uncultured Myxococcales bacterium
GGGTTCCTCACCATGCCGAAGTCGAGCAGCTTCACGACGCCGTGGTAGGTGACGAAGATGTTGCGCGGACTGACGTCGCGGTGGACCAGCCCGATGAGGCGCCCCTGCCCGTCGCGCGCGTCGTGCGCATACTGCAGCCCCTGCGCCGCCTGCTGGGCCAGCAGCGCCGCGATCTCGATGGGGATCGCCTGCGCGCCCTGGCAGCGCCCCGCGACGGCGGAGAGATCCTCGCCGGGCAGGTACTCCATGCTGATGAAGTACTTCCCCTCGACCTCGCCCAGCTCGTAGGTGGCGACGATGTTGGGGTGCTCGAGGCGGGCGGCGATGCGCGCTTCGTTGAGGAACATGTCCCGCAGCCGCGCGCTGTCAGCCAGGTGCGGAAGGATCCGCTTCAGGGCGACGATCTTGACGAAGCCCTGCACGCCTCGTCGCTCGGCGATGTAGAGACGGCCCATGCCGCCCTGCCCGAGCAAACCCAGGAGCCGATAGCGACCAAAGGTTTCTTGCATCTGAGCCGGGGAGTCGGGCGACGCGTCCGCGCTGTACCGCTGTCCGATCACGCGGACTCTCCTTCGTCACTATAGGCCAGTTGATTGAGACGTTTAAAGTCAGCCGCTACGAGACGTTATGGCGCTGACACTTGCTTTGATTGGGAATGACCTGACGCGAAAATCAATGGTCCAGCTACACAAAACGGTATCGACTCGTGACCGTTTTTTGAATCGCTCGGACTGGCGCCGCTGTGGGTGATTCGCGGCTCGCCCGAGAAAACAAGGGTGATTCGAGACACCGGACCGGAACCCGTCGTGCGCGGAAGCCATTTTTGAAATCCGACTTGCTCCCCACGAATCGTTGGTCAGCACACCAATCATCGTTGGAATAGTCATGGCTCGTACGGTTGCGCGCGCGAAGCAATTGCGCCGGCAATCCGCGCAGATGCGGCACTCAAGCTAACGAAATTTCCGTCGAACCAACCGGGCTCGTGAGGCCTTCGACTCTCAACACCTCGAGACAGGCGCGCACCGGATCCCCCGCGGCGCCTCAGACAGGTCGCGAGCGCGACGCCGATCGCGAGAAGGTCGTCCTGGCAATCGCGCGGTCGCACGAGGGGCGTCACGAGGAAGCGATTCGCCTTCTGTCGGAGGTCGCGCGCCGGCGTCCCAACGACGCCTCGATCCGTTCCGACCTGGCGATGGCGCTCCTCGCCGGCGGCTATCTCGAGGAGGCGACCGACGGCTTCCTCGAGGCGCTGCGGCTCGATCCCAGATCGGCCCAGGCGCAATGCGGGCTGGGCCTCGCGCACCAGCAGCTGCAGCGCTGGCGCGAGGCCGCGGAGGCGTTCCGCATGACGGAGAAGCTGGCGCCCCAGCAACCGGCGGGCCCGTTCAACCTGGGTCTGGTCCTCCAGGCGCTGGGCGAGCACGAGGAGGCACGCCGCGCGTTGCTGCGCGCGGCGGCGCTGGCCCCGGGCGATCCGGAGATCGCCGACGCCCTCGCCGCGCTCCCCGCCGCCACCGCGGCGCCGGACTCCGAATCGGGCGCGGCCCGCTTCACCGGCGACCTCGGCACCTTCGGGCTGCCGGAGGTGCTGGAGCTGATGCGCGCGCAGCGAAAGACCGGCGCGCTGGTCATCTCCTCGCGCCAGGGCGTGGGCACCGTCCGCCTGGTGAACGGGCGCCTGACCAGCGCGTCCGCGCCCGGCTCTCAGCGCTTCGCCGACGCATCGGCGGGCCACGAAGGGGCCCTCCGGCAAATCCTCGACGGACTGGCGCCGATGCTGAGCTGGCGCGAGGGCGCGTTCTCATTCCATCCGGGCGGCCCACCGGCCGCTCCAGTCGTGTCGTTCGATACCCAGCAGGTGGTGATGGAGCTCTTTCGGATGACCGACGAGCGCTCCACCCGCCGTTCGTCAACCTGACCAGGAGGATCGATGATCGCACAACGAGAGCCAACCCGGCGCCCAAGAGGCCATCGCTTCGCGCACCGGCTTTGGTCGTGGCCGCTCTTCGCGGCCCTCTCGCTGCTGGCGCGGGGGGCGCTTGCGCAGGAAGAGAAGCCGCAGGCGCCGTCGCTGCCCGAGGCGTCCGAGGACGGTACCGCGCCGGAGCTGCCCGACGAGGTCACGCCCGACGATCGCATCGCCGAGCTCACCGAGCGCATTCAGCGCGACGAGGAAGAGCGGCACAAGGCGCCCGCGCTGACCTGGAACGGCTACGTCGACTTCGGCTACTTTGCGCCCATCGGCAACGGCGGCGCGGGCTGGATCCGCGACAACGCCAACGTCGCGTTCCCGCAGTACAGCCAGTACTCGTGGGTCTTCCTGGGTGACATCCTGGGCACGCCCGTCAACACGCGCGGCGAGGTCGCTTCGCTGGGGAATACCCCCGGCCTCACCCGGTTCGACAGCGTCGCGTCGGCTGGCGCCGGCGGGTTCATCGTCAACGAGATCAACCTGCGCCCGCGCTACCAGCTGGCGGACAACGCGATCCTGCGCGCCAGCATCAACTTCATCCCGCGCTCGGGCTCGGAGTTCCAGATCGGGGACTTCATCGACGCCGACCAGGCCGAGCTCGAGTACATGCCCACCGCCGACGGCAAGACGTCGATCTTCATCGGCAAGACCATGCCGGTGTTCGGCATCGAATACAAAGAGCACCGCTCGGATCAGCGCTTCGGGATCACGCCCTCGCTGGTCGGCCGTTACACCGACGGGCCGCAGCTGGGCATCAAGGTCCGCAGCAAGCTGCTGCGCGACTGGCTGATCCTGGCCGCCGCCGCCAGCAACGGGTCGTCGTCCACCGAGCAGTTCCACTTCTACAGCGAGATCGACCAGAACTGGGGCAAGACCCTCAGCGGCCGCGCGGCGATCGCCATCCCGGTGGGCATGCTGCTGCACAACGAGGACAAGCTGGAGATCGGCTTCTCCGGCGAGTGGGGCCCGCAGGACCGCGCCACCGACGACAGCGGCAAGATCTGGTTCGAGGGGATCGACCTTCAGTACCTGAACGCGAACTTCACGCTGAAGGCGCAGGTGATGCGCGGGCGCGCGCCCGGCAAGCCCGACGCCAGCGCGGGTGTCTACGGCCTGACGCTGCACGCGTCCGGCTTCGTCGAGGCGGACTGGATGGTGCTGCCGCGCCTCGGATTCATGGGGCGGGCCGCCCTGCGCGACGCGCTGGTGACG
>CAZJMY010000246.1:0-2716 GCA_964546845.1 uncultured Myxococcales bacterium
CGGGCGCGGGCTGCGCCTGCACGACGGGCGGGGCGGCCCGTCCCGCCGCGGCCGGGATCCTGGTGCTGCTGGCGGCCGCGCTGGCGGCGACGCGGCGGCGCGGGACGCCTACATGAACCCGGCGGCGCTGACCGGCTGCCACCGGTTCGTCGTGGTGCCGTCGCCGAGCTCGTTGACGATGTTCTCGCCCCAGCACGACACCTGCCCGGTCGTCGAGCGCGCGCAGGAGTGCACGGAGCCCACGGCGATCCCCTGAATGTCGGCGAGGCCGATCACGCGGACCGGCGCCGGCGAGCCGACGTTCGTTCCGTTGCCGAGCTGCCCGAAGGCGTTGCCGCCCCAGCACCAGACCGTCGCGCTGTCCCGCACCAGGCAGCCGTGATCGCGGCCGAGGGCCAGATGCCGCACGTCCGTGAAACCGACCAGGTCCGTCGGGCGGGTCGCGTCGACGGTGGTGCCGTCGCCGATCTGCCCGCTCCCGTTGCCGCCCCAGCAGGAGACCCGGCCGCTCGCGTGTCGCCCGCACGAGAAGAAGCGGCCGACGGACAGCTCCACGATGTCCGTCCCCAGGCCAATCACGGCGGCCGGCGCCGACCGCGCCGTGGTGGTGCCGTCGCCAAGCTGCCCTTGCGCGTTGTCGCCCCAGCAGGCGACGGTGCGGTCGGTCTTGCGGACACAGGTGTGCTGCTCGCCGGCGCCGATGTCGGCGACGTTCGACAGGTTCGGAACCTGGGCCGGCGAGGTCAGGCAGGGGACCTTGGTGCCCGAGCTCTGGGTGCACGTGGTGGTCACGCTCGACGGCAGCTGCCCCAGCTGGCCGCTCGCGTTGCTGCCCCAGCAGGAGACCGTGCCGTCGGCGCGCCGGGCGCAGGTGTGGTTGGCGCCGCCCGCGATCTGGACGCAGTCGGCGATCCCGGGGACCTGGACGGGCGTCGTCGAGGACGCGGAGGCGGCGCCCGTGCCCAGCTCACCTTCGAGGTTGCGCCCCCAGCACCAGGCGGTGCCGTCCCGGCGGCAGGCGCAGGTCGTGAATTGTCCGAGGCCGATCGACACCAGGTCGCTCAGATCGCCGAGCCCCATGACCGCGTGGCGCGAGCTGGCGTTGCGCTGCGTGCCGTCGCCGATCTGCCCGTCCGCGTTCTGTCCCCAGCAGTAAAGGACGCCCCCTTCGTTGGCGCACGAGTGCCAGCCGCTGGCCCACAGGGCGCGGCCGCCGATGGGCGTCACCGGTGAAGGGCCGGGCCGCGGCGGCGGGGTTCCGGTCCACGAGGACAGCGCGTAGGCGGGGATGGCCGTGGACGCGCAGGCGCCCGCGTTGCAGGTCATGGGTTGAACCGTCGAATCGCAGGTGACGCCGACGCACTCGGCGAGCAGGTCGACGGCCAGCATCTTCTGCGCGCCGCCGACGAAGGCCGTGTCGGCCCGCTGCTCGACGACGGGCGTGCCCTGGTGCTTGCCGACGGCCAGCACGGTCACGCCGCCCGCGCCGCCGGCCGGCACCAGCCCCAGCGTCAGCGGAAATGCCGGCGCGCCGGCGGCGTTCAACGGCACGTCGACGGTCTGGGTCTGGGAGCCGGTGACCGAGATGACGACCTCGTCGAGATCGGCGGCGGCCAGGTTGGTGTCGACCACCAGCACGATCTCGCTGGGCGGATCGCCCTGACAGGCGCCCAGACCGACGGCCGCCGTGAACGCGATGGAGATCCTGCGGGCCAGCTTCGAGAGGGAGACCGCCATGCGATCACTGCACGTGGATGATCCCGGGCGACACGCTGCCGGAGAATGCCGGCGCGGGCGCGCGCGAATCGAGCAGCACGGCGGCGGTCGCCGCGCCCGCGGCCACGGCCGCCAGGGCGGTCCAGAGCCAGGGCGAGCGCCAGACCGATCGGCGCGCCGGCGGTGGAGCCTCCTCGCGCTCCGGACGCCGGAGGAGCAACGCCGGTTCGCCCCCGGCGGTCCTGGCGGCGGCAGCTTCGGGCGCGGGGGGCGGGGACAGCGCCGCCAGCAGCGACAGGTCGTGCGTTTCGCGTTCGGCCAGCGACACGGTGACGCGCGCGCGGTCGGTTCCGTCTCGCGTCACCGTGATCGTGTGGGTCCCTGGATCGACCAGCACGGGCTCGGCGAGGGCCGACCGGGTCAGGGGCACGTCGTCGACGCGGACGACGTCCCCGTCGGCCAGCCCGGCCGTGCGCACGCGGACGCGCGGGATGCGCGGCTGCAACGTCTTCAGCACGCCGAGCGCCGCCTCGCGGAAGGGCGCCGACTCGGCTGACGGGTCGTCGGCCACCGCGCGGTAGTTGCGGGCGGCGTCGACCAGCCGTCCCGTACGCGCCTGCGCGCCGGCCAGGTTGACCAGGATGACCGGCCGCGCCGACAGCGATTGGGCCGCCTCGAAGCCGGCGCGGGCGTTCTCCCAATCCCCGCGCCGCGCCGCTTCGACGGCGTCGTTGAAGAGCTGCTCCGCGGGATCGCCTCCCTCGGCGGCGCGCGCGCCCCCGCCGCCGAGCAGCAGCGCCAGCAGCAACCCGGCAAAGGTGGCGCGCCTCATCGCCATCGGGTGAAGAGCGGCACCGCGATGGTGCCCGAATCGCCCGCCGTCCGGGTCCCGTGGTGCGTTCGGGCGCCGCGCCGGGTGTCACGCCGGGCCTCGGGCTTTCGTTTCGACGACGCCGGTTTCGGGACCGCGATCGGCGACGGCGCGGGCGGCGGCGCCGGT
>CAZJMY010000247.1:0-8108 GCA_964546845.1 uncultured Myxococcales bacterium
AACGAGGGCAAGTGGGGCTCGGTCGAGGGGACCCAGGGCAAGTACAACTGGACGGCTCTCGACAAGATCCATGACTACGCCAAGCAGAACAACATCGCCTTCAAGCAGCACAACTTCGTGTGGGGGTCGCAGCAGCCGGGCTGGATCAGCGGCCTGTCCCAGGCCAACCAGAAGGCCGCGGTCGAGGACTGGATCAAGCAGTTCTGCACGCGCTACCCGGACACGCAGATGATCGACGTGCTGAACGAGCCGCCGCCGCACACCACGCCGTCGTACATGGCGGCGCTGGGCGGGGCGGGCGCCAGCGGCTACGACTGGGTCGTCACCATCTTCAAGTGGGCGCGCCAGTACTGCCCGAACTCGATCCTCATCGTGAACGATTACAACATCATCGAGCTGTCGGGCGACAACAGCCGCATGATCGATCTGGTCACGAAGTCCCGCGCCGCCGGCGCCCCGATCGACGCGATCGGCGCGCAGGCGCACGGGCTGACCAACGCGTCCGCCAGCACCACGAAGATGTACATCGACAAGCTGACCAGCTCGACCGGGTTGCCCGTCTACATCAGCGAGTTCGACCTCAACATCGCGGACGACAACCAGCAGAAGAACCAGTTCCAGAGCCTGTTCACGATGTTCTGGGAGGACACCAACGTGCATGGCGTGACGGTCTGGGGCTACATCGAAGGGCAGACCTGGGAGACCAACAGCGGTCTCATGAGCAGCAGCGGGACCATGCGACCCGCGATGACCTGGTTGATGAATTTCCTCGGCCGCTAGCACGAACTCAGCGCCGTCGATCTGACCGGCGCGCGCGGTAACCGCCGCGGGCGCCGGTCTTTCAAAGGGGATTCATCGATGAAGCGCTCGATTCGTCTGCAAAGTTACCTTTTCTGGCTAGCCGCAGCGCTGGCCGCGGCCGCTGCCCCTGGCGGCTGCACGTTCAAACCCGGAAACCAGAGCGGGAGCCAGCCCGGGACCATCACGTCGCCGGGCATCCCGGGACTCTCGTCGCTGCAGATCAGCCCCGCGATGGCGACCATCACGGTGACCTCCGGCGGGCCCACGGTCACCCAGCCGTACGACGTGACCGGCGTCGTCAACGGTCAGACCCAGAACCTGACGAGCATGGTCAGCTTCTCCGCCACGCCCGTCGGCATCATCTCGTTCGACAAGAACGGGGTGGCGACCGCGACCGGGAAGGCCGGCGGCCGCGTCACCATCGTCGCCAGCTCGGGGACCTCGTTCGCGCAGGCGACCCTGATCGTGAACTTCTCGTACACGGGCCCCGACCCGGGCGCGGCGGGCAACGGCGTCCCCGGGAACGCGGGGTCGATCGTGTCGGGCGCGCCCAACGACGACGCGCGCGCGCCGCAGCTGGTCTACCCGAACGACGGCACGCTGTTCCCCCCCAACATCACCGGCATCGAGATCCATTTCACGCCCGGCACCAACAACACGCTCTTCCAGGTCTCGCTGGCCGGCAAGGTCTCGACGATCACGACGTTCGTGCGCTGCACGACCCCCGCGGGGGTGAAGGGGTGCATCTACCTGCCGGACGCGGCGCTGTGGGCGTCGGTGGCCGGCGCCAACGCGGGGCAGGGGCCCGTCAAGCTGACCGTGACCGGCACGGACGACAGCGGCACGGCCAAGGGGACCAGCGCTTCGTTCACCCTGCTGTTCTCGAAGGACACCGTCGACGGGGCGCTCTACTACTGGACCACCAGCGGCAAGAGCGCGATCATGCGCTGGGACTTCGCGGGCAGCACGTCGTCGGCGATGCCCTACCTCACGCCCACGAACACCGACGGCCGGACCTGCGTGGGGTGCCACGCGCTGGCGCCCAACGGCGACAAGCTGATCGCCAGCGCCGGCGGCCAGAACGACGGGCGGCTGCTGCTGTGGAACGTGGCGGCCAACACCGCCTCGCAGCCGTTCCCGCTGACCCAGAAGAGCCAGTTCGAGTCCTGGAACTCCGACGGCACGAAGTTCGTCGGGGTCTACGGCGACAGCCTTCCCGGCCACCGCGGGGCGTCCAACCTGATGATCTTCGATGGCACGACCGGCCGCATGACGTCGACCATCGATCTGGGCGGTCTTCGCGCCGACCACCCCGACTGGTCGAAGAACCCCGAGGGGCCCGACACGATCGTCTTCGCCTCGATCGACCCGACCGCGCCCACCACCGATCAGAAGCCGGCCACGGGGGGCATCGACCTGGTCCAGATGTCGAACGGCGCCTGGGGTTCCCCGCGCGAGCTGGTGCCGGCCGTGCTGGGCAAGAACCACTACTACCCGGCCATCGCGCCCGACGGGAACCTCATCGCCTACGACGAGTCGACGTGCAGCGGCACGCCCCGGGCCGGCGCGGCGCCGGACCCGTCGTGCAACGCCGACACCGACGCGACCGCCACCATGTACGTCACGTCGGTGGGGGGCATGGCGCCCGTCGCGCTGGACAACGCGAACCGTCCCGGGATCGCGGACGGCAACACGACCGCGCTCACCAACTCGTACCCCAAGTGGGCGCCGTTCATCGAGCACCTCGACGAGGACCACAAGCTGGTCTGGCTGACCTTCTCGTCGACGCGCCAGTACGGCCTGCGCAGCCCGCCCGCGTCCACTGCCGACACCTCGGAGACGCGCACCGGCACGCTGATCTGGATGGTGGGCATCAATCCCGAGGGCGGCGGCGCCGACCCCAGCTACCCCGCCTTCTGCCTGCCGTTTCAGGACACGAAGACGTCGAACCACGCCGCGCAGTGGGCGAAGTACTTCATCATGGGCCCGGGCTGAACTGGCGCCGGCCTCGACCGTGGCCACATTTCGGGAGGGATGTCCGCCACGGGGGGCCAGGGACACGAAACGCCCGCGGTCGCCTGTCGGGCGCTCGCGACGGCGCTGGCGACCCGCACCGACGAGATCATCGGCCGCTGGGAGGCGATCGTCGGACAGCGGCCGGTGGCCCGACCCCTGTCGGAGCCGGCGCTGCGCGACAACCTGCCCAAGATTCTGGGGCGCCTCAGTGACGTGGTGGCGACGGGCGACCTCGCGTCGGCGCTGGCCAGCGACGGCTCCGAGCTGCACGCCCTCGATCGCCTGAGCCGCGGCTTCCTGCTGGGCGACCTGGTGTCGGAGTACGCCGTGCTCCGCCAGTGCGTGATGGACGTCGTCGAGGAGACGCCCGGCTGCGACGTCTCCCACGTGCGGGTGGTCGACCGGGTCCTGGACCACGCGATCGAGACCGCCGTCTCGACCTACGCGGAGGCGAACCAGCGGGTGTTGAGCGCGGTCGACCGCCTGTCGCGCGAGGCGCTGGGCTCGTGGTCGCTCGACGAGCTGCTGTCGCGGCTGCTGACGGTCATCATGGAGAGCACCGCCGCGACCGACACGGCCACGATCCTGCTGCGCGAGGGCGACCGCCTGCGCGTCCGGGCCGCCGTGGGGCTGGTCGCCGAGCGCGACGCGGGGTTCTCGCTCGCCATCGGCGAGGGGTTCGCGGGAACCATCGCGGCCACGCGCGAGCCGATGATGCTGCGCGACGCCTCGACCGATCCGCTGGTGAAGAGCGAGTTCATTCGAAAGCGGGAGATCCGGGCCCTCTACGGCGTGCCTCTCAGCGACGGCGAGGAGCTGATCGGCGTGGCCCACATGGGATCGCTGACGGCGTACGGGTTCGGTCAGGCCGACACGTTGCTGTTCCGGGCGATCGCCCAGCGCGCGGCGGCGCTGATCACCGAGATGCGGCTGCGCCAGCGGCTGGACGAGGAGTCACGCCTGTTGAACGCGGTCGTGCAGCAGGTGCCGGCGGGCGTGCTGGTGGCCGGCAGCGACGGCCGCATCCGCACCAGCAACCGCGCCGTCGCCACGATCTGGCGCGGCCCGTTCACGCCCGGCACGGTCGAGGACTACCGCATCGGCCAGGTGTTCGATCTTGACGGGCGCGTCGTCCCCACCAGCGAGTACCCGCTGACGGTCGCGCTGCGCGAGCGTCGGGAGACGACGCGCGAGCTGCGCATCACGCGCGGCGACGGTTCGCAGGGGTTCGTGCTCAGCAGCGCGGCGCCCGTGCTGGACGACCGGGGCCAGCTGCTGGCGGCCGTGGTGGCGTTCGTGGAGATCACCGAGCTCAAAGAGACCCAGCACCGCCTGGAACGGGAGGCGGAGTTCCGCGAGCGGTTCCTGGGGGTGCTGGGGCACGACCTGCGCAACCCGCTGGCCGCCATCCTGCTGGCCGCGCGCCGCCTGGAGGCCCGGACCGAGCTGCCGGCCGGCGTCACCTCGACCGTGGCCCGCATCGCCTCCAGCGCGTCGCGGATGCGGCGGATGATCGACGAGCTGCTGGACTTCGTTCGCGCGCGCGCCGGCGGTCAGCTCCCCCTCAACCCGGCCCCGGCCGACCTGCGCCAGGTGCTGGAGCAGGTCGTCGCCGAGGCGGAGCTGGGCGGGGCCGGCGGGCGCGTCTCGGCGGCCTCCAGCGGCGACGTGACCGGCGTGTGGGACCCCGACCGCCTGGTCCAGATGCTGGACAACCTGGTCAGGAACGCCCTGCGCTACGGCGCCCCCGACCGGCCGGTGCGCATCGAGGCGGAAGCGCGCCCCCACGAGGTCGTGGTGGCGGTCGTCAACGAAGGCGCCGGCATCTCGCCCGAGAGGCAGGAGCGCCTGTTCGAGCCGTTCGCGCGCGGTCAGGACCAGGACGGCGAAGGGCTGGGGCTGGGGCTGTTCATCGTCCGGGCGGTCGCCGAATCGCACGGCGGCCGGGTCGACGTCACCTCGTCCGGCGGCGAGACCCGGTTCGTCGTAAGCCTCCCCCGGCATCCGCCGCCGGCGTGAACCGGGCCCCTTCGCAGCGGGGCTTCGATGGTTATGAGTTCGCCATGAGCGACCCCGGCGTCTGGAAGAGGCTGGCCACCCAACTGCGCGCCGACAGCATCCGGTCGACCACGGCCGCGGGCTCGGGGCACCCGACATCGTCGATGTCCGCGGCCGATCTGATGGCCGTCCTCCTGGCCTCGCACTGGCGCACCGACCTCGACAGGCCGCGCGACCCGGCCAACGACCGGCTCATCTTCTCCAAGGGGCACGCGGCGCCGCTGCTGTACGCCGTGCTGAAGGCGGCCGGCGCGATCTCGGACGCCGACCTGATGAGCCTGCGCAAGCGCGGCAGCAAGATCCAGGGGCACCCGGCGCCCGCGCTTCCGTATGTCGAGGTGGCCACCGGCTCGCTGGGGCAGGGGCTGCCGACGGCCATCGGGATGGCGCTGGCGGGCAAGCGTCTGGGCGCGACGGCGGCGCGGTTCTGGGTGCTGCTGGGCGACAGCGAGATGGCCGAGGGGAGCGTCTACGAGGGGTTCGAGGCGGCGTCCTTCTACGGCCTCTCCGGCATCACGGCGATCCTGGACATGAACCGCCTGGGCCAGCGCGGTCCCACGATGCTGGGGTGGGACGGCGAGACCTACGCCGGCCGCGCCCGCGCGTTCGGGTGGGACGCGGTGGTGATCGACGGTCACGATCTGGCGGCGATCGACGGCGCCTACGCGGCCGCCGCGCGGGGCGGCAAGCCGACCCTGATCGTGGCGCGCACGAAGAAGGGGGCCGGCGTCTCGTTCCTGGCCGACCACGAGGGGTGGCACGGCAAGGCGCTCTCGCCGGACGAGGAGAAGCGCGCGCTGGCGGAGCTGGGCGTGGGCGCGGAGGTGCCGGCCCTGGTGGTGAAGCCGCAGAAGCCGGCGCCGTTCACGCCGCGCGCGATCGATGCGGCGGGGAAGCTGGAGCTGCCGACCTACCAGCCGGGGACCCAGGTCGCGACGCGGGCCGCGTTCGGCGACGCGCTGGCGGCCGTCGGCGCGGCGAACCCGCGCGTCGTCGCGCTGGACGGCGAGGTCTCGAACTCGACGTACACCGAACGGTTCGGCAAGGCCCACCCCGACCGCTTCTTCGAGCTCTACATCGCCGAGCAGCAGATGGTGTCGGCGGCCGTGGGGCTCCACGTGCTCGGCTGGACGCCGTTCGCGTCGACGTTCGCCGCGTTCTTCACGCGCGCCTTCGACCAGATCCGCATGGCGGCCATCTCGGAGGCCACGTTGAACCTGGTCGGCTCGCACGCCGGGGTCTCGATCGGCGAGGACGGACCCTCGCAGATGGGGGTCGAGGATCTGGCCATGATGCGGACCATCCACGGCAGCGTCGTGCTGTACCCGGCCTGCGCCAACGCGACCGCCAAGCTGACGGCGGAGATGGCCGGCCGCCGCGGGATCCAGTACCTGCGGACGACGCGCGAGAAGACGCCGGTCCTGTACCCGCCGGGCGAGCCGTTCCCCATCGGCGGCTCCAAGGTGCTGCGCCGGTCGGCCGGCGATCAGGTGGCGATCGTGGCCGCCGGGATCACCGTCCCCGAGGCGCTGAAGGCCCACGACCAGCTGGGCGCCGCCGGGATCGCGGCGCGGGTCATCGACCTCTACTCGGTGAAGCCGGTCGACCAGGCCACCCTGCGGGAAGCGGCGCGCGACTGCCGGGGCGGGCTGATCGTCGTCGAGGACCATCACCCGCAGGGCGGGCTGGCCGACGCCGTCGCCGAGGCGTTCGACGGCGCGCCGGCGCCGGCAATCCGCCGCCTGGCCGTGGCCGTCATGCCGGGATCGGCCACGCCCGAGCAAGAGCTGGCCGACGCGGGCATCGACGCGCGCGCCATCGTCGAGGCCGCGCGCGCAGCCGCCAAGGGGGCCCCGGCGGCCGGATCCGGCGGGCGCTGATTCGAAAAGCCGCCGGCGGCAAAACGCTAGCGCCTCAGCCACGGCTCCGTCATGCTTCGCGACGCATAGGAGGTGGCTGCGTGCAGGACGATTCGGAACCAACCTGTGAGCATCTGGCGAAGATCGATCGCCACGTGCACCCTCACAGCAAAGGCTGCGAGGAGTGCTTGAAGATGGGGGACTCCTGGGTCCACCTGCGGTTGTGCATGACGTGCGGGCACGTCGGATGCTGCGACGACTCCAAGAACAAGCACGCCACCAAGCACTTCCGGGCCGTCAAACACCCGATCGTCAAGTCGATCGAGCCGGGCGAGCGGTGGGGCTGGTGCTACGTGGACGAAGTCGGCTTCGACCCGCTCTGACATGGACCGCACGGCGCAGACGTTCCCGACGCTGACGGCGGGGCAGATCGAACGGATCGCGGCGGTCGGACACCGGGCCAGCGTGCCGGCCGGCCACGTGTTGATCGAGCTGGGCGAGCAGAACACCAGCTTCTACGTGGTGCTGTCGGGCAGCGTGGACGCCTTGCAGCCGACGGCCACCGGCGAGAAGGTGATCGTCCGCCACGGTCCGGGGCAGTTCACCGGCGAGCTGAACATGCTGTCGGCGCGCCGCAGCCTGGTGCGCTCGCGCGCGTCCGCGCCCAGCGAGGTCATCGCCGTCGATCGGGACGCCTTGCGCCGCCTGGTCCAGACCGACCCGGACCTGAGCGAGATCCTCATGCGGGCCTTCATCTTGCGGCGCGTGGCGCTGCTGGAGGGGGGCACCGACGCTCTGGTGCTGATCGGGTCGCGACACTCGGGCGACACGCTGCGCATCAAGGAGTTCCTGAGCCGCAACGGGCAGCCGTTCCGCTACGAGGACGTGGAGACCGACCCGTCGGTCGAGGCGTTGCTCGATCGGTTCCACGTCGGCGTGAACGACGTCCCGATCGTCGTCTGCCAGGAGGGGCACGTCCTCAAGAACCCGACGACGGGCGCGCTGGCGACGGCGCTGGGGCTGGACCCGCACCTGGATCCGGCCGCCGTGCGCGACCTCGTGATCGTCGGCGCCGGGCCCGCGGGCCTCGCGGCGGCGGTGTACGCCGCCTCCGAGGGGCTCGACGTGCTGGTCATCGAAGGGACGGCGCCCGGCGGGCAGGCGGGAACCAGCTCGCGCATCGAGAACTACCTGGGCTTCCCCACGGGCATCTCGGGTGAGGCGCTGGCCGGCCGGGCGCTGTCGCAGGCCGAGAAGTTCGGAGCCGAGGTCGCCATCGGTCGGACCGCGGTGCGCCTGAACTGCGACGCGCGCCCGTATCGGCTGAAGCTGTCGGACGGCAGCGAGGTGCTCACGCGGTCGATCGTCATCGCC
>CAZJMY010000248.1:0-6177 GCA_964546845.1 uncultured Myxococcales bacterium
AGACCAGCGAAGATGGCGAAGAGACAGCGTACCGTTCGTGAAGGTGCGTTTACTCATGCGTTCTTCTCCTCCTTTTTTGGGCCAGTCGGTCGCGGACCCTTTCGAGATGCTAGCTTGCGCGGATCCGTTACGCCAGTCGCCGCAGCCAGGTGATATGAGAGTTGCATGTCAGCGTCTCCCAAATCTCCCAGCGGTGGCCGCGGGGCGCGGTTCGCCGGCGTCATGGACCCCGCAGCGGCCGCGCTGAACGCGTCGGTGCATTTCGATCGCCGGTTGCTGCGCGACGACGTCCGCGGTAGCCAGGCGCAAGCCCGCATGCTGGCGGCCGTCGGTCTCATCTCGACGGCCGACGCCGACGCGATCGTCAGCGGGCTGGACCAGGTCGCCCAGGAGCTCGCCACCGGTAGCCGCACGCTGGACCCGGCGCTGGAAGACATCCACATGAACGTGGAGACGCGCCTCATCGAGCTCATCGGCGAGGCGGGCCGCCGGCTGCACACGGCGCGCAGCCGCAACGACCAGGTGGCGACCGACTTGAAGCTCTACGCGCGGCGGGCCTCGGTCGACATCATGGCCGGCATCGACCAGGCGCGGCTGGCGCTGATCCGCCAGGCGCGGAACCACGCCCAAACCTTGCTGCCCGGCTACACGCACCTGCAGCGGGCGCAGGTGGTCACGCTGGGTCACCACCTGCTCGCCTACGCCGAGATGCTCGGGCGCGACCGGGGCCGCTTCATGGACGCGCAGCGCCGCGCGGCGGAGTCGCCGCTCGGCTCCGGGGCGCTGGCCGGTACCGGCCTGCCGATCGACCGCGGCCGCACCGCCGCCGAGCTCAAGTTCTCGGCCGGCCCCACCCACAACAGCCTGGACGCCGTCTCGGACCGCGACTTCGCCGCCGAGATCGCGTTCGCCGCCGCGTTGATGGCCGTGCACCTCTCGCGGCTGGGCGAGGAGCTGGTCCTCTGGTCGACGACCGAGTTCGGGTTCGTGCGGCTGGGCGAAGGATATTGTTCGGGCAGCTCGCTGATGCCTCAGAAGCGCAACCCGGACATCGCCGAGCTCCTGCGCGGCAAGAGCGGCCGGGCCATCGGCGACGTGGTGGCACTGCTGACCATCAGCAAGGGTCTGACGCTGGCCTACAATAAGGACCTGCAGGAGACACAAGAGCCGCTCTACGACGCGATCGAGACGGCGCTGCAGTCGCTGGCCGTGCTGCCCGGACTGATCGCCGGGCTCGAGTTCGACGTCGAGCGAATGGCCGCCGCCGCCGCCGACCCCGCGCTGGGCGCCACCGACCTGGCCGAGGAGCTGGTACGCCGCGGGATGCCGTTCCGCACCGCGCACGAGGTGATCGGGCGGCTGGTGCGGCGCGCCGAGGAACGCAAGGTGACGCTGCGCGACCTGAAACCCGACGACCTGCGCGGGATCGACCCGGCGCTGTCCGCCGAGGTCATGGAGGCGCTGGACCCGCGCCGCGCGGTGGCCGCCCGCGTGCTGCCAGGCGGTCCCGCCCCCGACATGGTGCTGGCCGAGGTCGCGCGCCTCGAAGAGGAGCTGCGCGCGCTCGGCTACGAGCCGTAGCTCGCCTTCCGCTCTTTACGCTCCGGAGGCGGTGTTTATTCGGAGGCGTGCAAGGGAGGAAGAAACCAATGGCAAACCTCATCAGGAGAAACCAGGGACAAGAACCGACGACCGCCGCTGCAGGGGCCTGGGATCCGTTCCGGCTCATGCGCGACATGCTGCGCTGGGACCCGTACCGTGAGCTCGACAGCGTGTTGGGCCAGGTCGCGGAGCGCAGCTTCAACCCGACGTTCGAGGTGAAAGAGACCAAGGACGCCTACGTTTTCCGGGCCGACCTGCCGGGCGTGAAGGACTCGGATCTCGAGATCTCGCTGACCGGCAACCGGCTGTCGATCTCGGGCCGCCGCGAGCAAGAGCGGCACGAGCAGGGCGACACCTTTTACGCCAGCGAACGCTCGTACGGTTCGTTCACGCGTTCGTTCACGCTGCCGGAAGGCATCGACGGCGACAACGTGACGGCCGACTTGAAGAACGGCGTCCTCACGTTGAGCGTCCCCAAGAAGCCGGAGGTCCAGCCGCGCAAGGTCACGATCAACACGGCTGGTCACAACGACGGCGGCGGTCAGCCCGCGAAGGCCTGAGCCCCGTCGGCGACCCTGATTCGAGCGCCCGCTGCCAGACGGCGCGCGCTTTCACCGCGGCTCACCCCACAGAGGGTGTGGGCCGCGGTTTTTTTTTGTCAGAAGCGCCCGGCCAGCCAGAGGCCGTCGGGGGACCCACCCAGCGCCACGGACGGCGAGCTGTCCGACGGGCCGGTGAAGAAGATGATCGCGCCCGCGACGAGCGCGGCGGCGCCGAGGCCGATGGCGATCTGGCCGCCGGTCTTCGTGTCGTAGCGCTTACCGTCGATGCAGCTGAGCTCCTTGCCCATGGAGTCGACCTGGGTGTTCTGGCACTGCCCGTCGAGGTTCCACCACACCGCGCCAAAGGCGATCGCGCCGGCTCCCAGGATCCCCAGCGAGATCCCCGTCCAGGTGTGCCAGTGACTCGGCTCGGCGCGCGGGGGCTCTGACGCGGCGGTCACGAGGGGTTCGGCGGCGGGTTTCGCATCCGGGTCGACGGCGGCGGGAGGCTTCGGCGGCGTGTCTTCGTGTCCCGCGGCGACCGGCTCCGGCGACATCGCGATCTTCAGCGCGGTTCGCTTCCCAGGGTGGATGGTGACCGTGGTCTTGAAGGGTTCGTAACCCGAGGCCGTCGCCGTCACCTCCGCGTTTCCTTCGGCGACGCGTAGCGCGGGAACGGCCGGCAACGTACCGGCCGGCGTGCCGCCGACGGCCACTTCGGCGCCCGCGGGGCCGGTGATCACCAGGTCCCCGACGTGCTCGCGACACAGCGACAGCGCTTGGTCGAGAAACGCCCGGTTCTTGCGCACCCAGGCGTCGTCGGGATTGGCCAGCGCCACGGCGAGGTGCGTCTCCCCGTCCGTCCAATGTTTCAGCGTCGCCTCGACGAGGCCCATCTGACCGTAGGTGCGCGGCGAGGGCGCCATCTCGTGCGCCTGCCGGAACCGCTGCAGCGCCTCGTCCGGCTTGCCTTTGCGGCGCAGCTTCAGCCCTTGCTGGATCAGCACTTCGGCGGCGGCCGCGTCCGCCCGGACGGGCACTGCCCGCAACGCCAGAATCACCACCAGCGCCGCTGCCCACCGACGGAGATGTCCCCGCTTCATCTGCTTTCCCACCGCCCGCGCAATCTACACGTCAATCGTTCGGGATGCCGATCCCGTTGTTGTCGATGGCCGGCCGATCTCCGCTGTTCGTCGGACCATGCGGCGATCTGCCGTGCGGCGGCCGATGGCGCGGCGGTTTGGCCTGCGGCGGCGTTCGGGCGGGCGCCGGCTGCGCGGGAGGAGGCGGCGGCGTCACCACCTGCGGGCGAACGGGCGGCGACGGCGGCTCCCCCGCGGGTGCCGGCGGCAGCTCGGCGGCCGGCGGCGGCGCGACCGATGGATGTTCGACCGGGGACCGTTCCGGCGGCGCGCTCGCCCGCCCGCGTGACAGGACGCCCACGACCACCAGCGCCGTGGCCACGCAGGCGACGATCGCCCAGATGACGCCCGCGCGGCGCCCCTTCGCCGGCTGCTCGAAAGCGCGCGCCGAGCCGGACCGATCCTCCGCGCCGTCGGCACGCGGTGGGGTCGGTTTCGACAGCCGCGTCGACACCATCATCTGCGGTGGCTGGGGCGTCGTCAGACCGGGCGTCCCCTCGGGCGGCGGCAAGATCGCCGTCCGGTCCATCGTTCGCGGCGGCACCACCGGCACCGTGGCCTGATGGGGCGCCACGGGGGGCGCCGCGTGGAAGTAGTAGTTCTTCCACTCGATCTGCCCGCGCGCGCTGGCGAACGGCCACAGCGCCTGCCCCAGGGCGTGCACCGACTCGAACCGTTGCTTGCCGTCGACGTGCATGGCCCGCAGCACGATCGCCTCCAGCGCCTCCGGCAGCTCGGGCCGATAGACCCGCGGGCTCGGAAAGCGGCCAGCCTCGATCGCGCGCAGCAAGCTCAGGTTCTGGTGCTCCTCGAACGGCAACCGGTTCGTCAGGCAGACGTACAGCAGGACCCCCAGCGCATACTGGTCACTCTCCGGCCCGACCCGGCCGTTCACCTGCTCCGGCGACAGGTACTGCGGCGTGCCCAGGATCTGCCCCTCCTGAGTGAGATCGCCCGCGATGGGCGCCTTGGAGACGCCGAAATCGAGCACCTTCACCGCCGGGCCGGTGTCCGTTTCGGCCAGGAAGATGTTGCTGGGCTTGAGGTCGCGGTGAACGATCCCGGCCTGGTGGCAGGCGCGCAGCGCCGCGCACACGTTCAGCATGATGTCGGCCACCTGCTCGATCGGCAGCAGGTGGGGCGTGTCCTTCAGCAGCCCCGCCAGGTCGGTGCCGCGCAGGTACTCCATGACCAGGTACGGCGTCCCATCCTCGGCCACGCCGAAGTCGATGACCTGGACGACGTTGCGGTGTTCGACCTTCGAGGCGGCCAGCGCTTCGCGCATGAACCGCTGCCGCAGCTCCTGGTTGAAGGCGGCCGTCCCGTGGGGCGTCGTCAGCACGGTCTTCAAGGCGACCGTCCGCCCCAGCCGCGTATCGAGCGCCCGATACACCGCGCCCATCCCCCCCTCGCCGATCAGCTCGAGAAGCTCGTAGCGGTCGACGCGGCGTCGGTTCGCGGGTTTGACTTCCAGGGTCATCTCGGCGCCCGACCTATAATCCGTATTTCCGGGCCCGGCGCCAACTGCGGGCTGAAACAAGGCGGCCGCCGAGTCGGTTGGTCAGAACCGCGCTTGCAGCTGAACCGAGCGGGCCGAGGCGCTGACCGAGACCCGCCCCTCGGACCGGAACCCGGCGTACAGCAGCGCCCCGCCCGCCACCAGCAGGGAGGCGCCGCCAGCGGTCAGCACCCAGCCCGCCGTTCCCGTGGAGTAGACCGACAGGCACCGCCCCGTTGCGCCATCCGCGAGCTCGCAGCCCCCGTCGGACCGCACCCAGACGATTCCCCAGAGCACCGCCCCGGCGCCAGCCGCGGCCAGCGCGCCGCCCACCCAGCGGCGGCGATCTCCGGGATGGCCGTCGTCGGGCACGGCCGGGGCCGGCGCCGGGGGCGGCGGGGCCTCGAGATGAAGGGGATCCAGCCAGACGGTCACGGCCGCGCGGGTACCGCCCCGGATCGTCACCTCGACAGAAAACGGTTTGTATCCGTCGGCCGCGGCCGTGACGTGCACGTCGCCCTCGGCCAGCCGCAGCGGCGCGCGCAGCGGCAGCCGGCCGAGCTCCTTGCCGTCGATTCGCACCCGGGCGCCCGGTGGGCCCGTGACCGCCAGCTCGCCGACGTGGCTCTCTGTCCGGGCCTGCGCGTCGGCGAGGAACCGTTGATTCTCGCGGACCCAGCGATCCGACGGTGTCGCGAGCGCGGCGGTCAGATGCGCGTCCGCGTCGGACCACATCTGCAGCGAGGTCTCGACGAGGCCCATGTGGCCCAGCGTGCGCGGCGACGGAGCCTGGTCGTGCGCCTGTCGGAGCAGCTCCAGCGCGTCGGCCGGCCTTCCGGCGCGCCGGAGCTCGAGGGCACGCGTGATCAACCCCTCCGGTTCGGTCGGCTTGCGACGCGGGCCCCGCTCGGGCGGGGCGGTCGTCGACAGCGTCAGCAGGGCAATCGCGAACGCGCTGGTGCAGGTCATCGAGGCTCCTGTGTCATTCCGTCGGGATTCCGATCCCGGCCAGATCGATGTTCGGCAGCGGTGGTGGAGAAGGTGCGTGGGGTTTGGTTCGCCGGCGGGCGACCGGCGGTGCGATGCCCGGCAACGGCAGCCCGGGTGACGGGGCCGCTTCCGGAACCGGCGGCACGGCCGGCGGCTGCGGAACCGGGCGGGCGACGGCCTCCAAAACGGTGGTCGGCTCCGGCGGGGGCTCGGGCCTCGGACGCGCGCGCGACGCGTGCCGAGATGGGCGCGGGGTCTCGCCCGCGGTTTCGGCGGGCGCGCTCCGGCGCGCGGCCATCGCCGGAGCCGGCCGGGGGGGCCGCCGCCGGCCGGAGGCGAGACCGGCTGCCGCGAGCGCCACGCAACCGATGCTGGCCGCCCGCAACGGCCACCCTCCACTCAA
>CAZJMY010000249.1:0-8481 GCA_964546845.1 uncultured Myxococcales bacterium
GGGACGAAGCGGCGCCGCGGGCAGCGGCAGCGCGGGCCGCGGTGGGTCGGCGGGCTCGGGTTCCGGCAACGCCGGCGCGACGGGCACCGGGGGCGCGGCCGTGGGCGGCTCCAGCGGCGTGACCGTGCAGCTGAATCAGAAGCGCCAGACCATCGAAGGGTTCGGGCTCAACACCGCGCTCGGGGGCGGCAGCTTCAACTGGGACAACCTGTTCGGGACCAGCGGGGCCGACGCGATCGGCCTGTCGATCGTGCGCGTCGGGATGAACTCCGACGGCAGCCTCTCGGGCGACGTCTCGGGCGCGAAGAGCCACAACACCAAGATCATCGGCTCGGTGTGGACCGCGCCCGCCTCGTGGAAGGACAACGGCAACGAGAGCAAGGGCGGGCACCTCATGCAGTCCCACTACGACGACTTCGCGACGCGCATCGCCACCTTCGCGAAGAACCAGGGGCTCTACGCGATGTCGGCGGCCAACGAGCCGGACTTCGCGTCGTGCGGCTCGACGATTGGCCCGCCGTGCAACGGCGACTACGTGACGATGGTTTACACCGCCAACGAGATGGTGAACTTCGTCAAGGTTCTGGGCCCCAAGCTGAAGGCCAACGGCGTGAAGCTGATGGCGCCCGAGCCGTCGGAGTGGATCCACCTGTGGAGCAACACCTCCGCCACCGGGTCGACGATCGCGAGCCACCCGAACAGCTCGGACCCGCTGGGCTGCGGGTGCTTCGGCAACAGCCCGACGACGACCGGCTGCGCCAGCAAGTGCGCGACGGGAGAAGGCTACGACTACGGCCACTTCCTGGCGAAGGACGCCACGGCGTGGGCGGCGGTCGACATCATCGCGACGCACGAGTACGACTCCCAGAAGGCGGAGCCGTGGCCGGCGGACGTCGACGGCGGCAAGCGCAGCAAGGAGGTCTGGGAGACCGAGGTCTCCGGCGTCATGTACTGGCCCGAGCAGGGGCCGTCCAGCGACATCAACAACGGGATCGTCGTCGCGGGCTGGATCCACTCGGCGCTGGTCGTCGGTGAGGCGTCGGCCTGGCTCTATTGGTGGTACAAGCCGAGCGGCAACGACAACGAGGGCATCGTCCTTTCGAACGGCAACATCACCAAGCGCTATTACACCATCGGCAACTACAGCAAGTTCGTCCGCCCGAACTACGTCATGGTGGACGTCACCGGCAACACGAACGCGAACGTCCTGCTGTCGGCGTTCAGCGGCACGGACGCCACGGTGATCGTGGCGGTCAACAAGAGCACGTCGGCCGTCACGATGCCCATCACCATCGCCGGCGGAACGGCGGCGCCCGCGTCGTGCACGCCGAACGTCACCTCGTCCACCGACAACCTGAAGGCCGGCACCGCGGTGACCGTCACGGGCGGCACCTTCACGGCGTCGCTTGCCGGCTCGAGCGTCACGACGTTCGTCTGCAAGTAGCCTTCGCGACGGAGGCCGCCTTCGCCAGGGCCCCTCACGAGGGGCTTTGCGTCGGAGGCGGACGCGCGGCAGGCTTCAGGGATCGCGACCGCCGATGACATTCTGAGGGCTTTTCAGCCGGCGACGCGGCGCTGGTTCGAGGCGACGTTTGCGCGCCCCACGCCGGTGCAGGTGGCGGGGTGGCGCGCCATCTCGCAGGGCGAGCACGCGCTGCTGCTGGCGCCCACCGGCAGCGGCAAGACGCTGGCGGCATTTCTCTGGTGCCTCGATCGCCTGGCGCGGCCGGACGCCGGGCCGCCGGCGGGCGTGCGGGCGCTGTACGTCTCGCCGCTGAAGGCGCTGGCGTACGACATCGAGCGCAACCTGCGCGCGCCGCTGGCGGGGATCGCGCGCGCGGCGGAGGCGCTGGGGCAGCCGTTCCGGGCGCCGCGCATCGCCGTGCGCACGGGGGACACGCCCGCGCGCGAGCGGCGCGAGATGCTGCGCGACCCGGCCGACATCCTGATCACGACGCCCGAGTCGCTGTACCTGATGCTGGGCTCCGCGGCGCGCGACACGCTGCGCGCCTGCGACACGGTGATCATCGACGAGATCCACGCGCTGGCCCCCACCAAGCGCGGCGCGCACCTGGCGCTCTCGCTGGAGCGGCTGGCGGCCATCACCGCGGTCGATCCGCAGCGGGTCGGGCTGTCGGCCACGCAACGGCCCCTGGACGAGATCGGGCGATTTCTCGGCGGCGACCGGCCGGTCGCGCTGATCGACACCTCGGAGCCGCCGCGCCTGGAGCTGACGATCGAGGTCCCCGTCGAGCAGATGGAGGCCGTCCGCAGCGAGCGGGTGGTGGAGCACGAGGAGGGGCATCGCGGGGGGCCGACGGGGATCTGGGCGGCGATTCACCCGCGCCTGGTCGAGCTGATCCGCGCGCATCGCAGCACGATCGTGTTCGCGAACAGCCGGCGCCTGTGCGAGCGGCTGGCGCAGGGGATCAACGACCTGGCCGGCGAGGGGCTGGTGCGGGCCCACCACGGCAGCGTCGCGCGCGCGCAGCGCGAGGAGATCGAGGAGATGCTGAAGGCCGGGCAGCTGCGCGGCCTGGTGGCGACCAGCTCGCTGGAGCTGGGCATCGACATGGCGGCGGTCGACCTGGTCGTCCAGATCGAGTCGCCCGGCAGCGTGGCGCGCGGCCTGCAGCGCATCGGGCGGGCCGGGCACCAGGTCGGCGCGCGCAGCATCGGACGCATCTTCCCCAAGCACCGCGCGGACCTGCTGGAGGCGGCGGTCGTCGCGCGCCGGATGACGGAGGGGGCCGTCGAGCCGACGCGCGTGCCGCGCAGCCCGCTGGACGTGCTGGCCCAGCAGATCGTGGCCATCGTGGCCAGCGTCCCCGAGGGCGGCGTCGAACGGACGGAGCGCGCGCAGGACGAACGGGCCGCCGGCCTGCGGGTGGCGGCGCTGGAGGCCATCGTCAAGCGCGCCTACCCGTACGCGGCGCTCTCGCGCGACGTGCTGGCGGCGACGCTGGACATGCTGGCCGGGCGCTACCCGTCGGACGAGTTCGCCGACCTGCGGCCGCGGTTGACCTGGGACCGCGCCACGGATCGCCTCACGCCCCGGCGCGACGCGCGCCTGGTGTCGATCCTCAGCGGCGGCACGATCGCCGACCGCGGCCTCTACGCCGTGCACCTGGGCCCGAACGGCCCGCGCATCGGCGAGCTGGACGAGGAGATGGTGTACGAGTCCCGCGTCGGCGAGACGTTCCTGCTGGGCGCCACGACCTGGCGCATCGCCGAGATCACGCGCGACCGGGTGATCGTGACGCCGGCGCCCGGCGAGCCCGGCAAGATGCCGTTCTGGCGCGGCGAGGGGCCGGGCCGCCCGCTGGAGCTGGGGCGGGCGCTGGGCGCGTTCGTGCGCGAGCTGGGCGACAAGAGCCAGCGCTCGGCCGAGAGCTGGCTGGCGAAAGAGGCCCCGCTGGAACGGCGCGCCGCGCGCAACCTGTGGCGCTACGTCGCCGACCAGCGCGAGGCCACCGGCACGCTGCCGACGGACCGCGACATCACGATCGAACGCTTTCGCGACGAGCTGGGTGACTTCCGCATCTGCATCCTGTCGCCGTTCGGGGCGCGCGTACACGCCCCCTGGGCGCTGGCGCTGGAGGCGCGCCTGGGGACGGCCGCCGGGTTCGAGGTGCAGACGATCTGGAGCGACGACGGCATCGTGCTCCGGTTCGCGGGGCTGGACGATCCGCCGGACCTCGCGACGCTGGTGCCGGAGCCGGAGGAGATCGAGGAGCTGGTGCTGGGGCAGCTCACACATTCGGCGCTGTTCGCGACGCACTTTCGCGAGAACGCGGCGCGCGCGCTGCTGCTGCCGCGGCGGCGGGCGAACGCGCGCACGCCGCTGTGGGCGCAGCGGCTGAAGGCGCAGAACCTGATGGCGGCCGCGCTGCGCTACCCCAGCTTCCCGATCGTCCTGGAGACGGTTCGCGAGTGCTTGCAGGACGTGTTCGATCTGCCGGCGCTGAAGGGGCTGCTGGAGTCGATCCGCCAGCGCGAGGTGCGCGTCGTCGAGGTCGAGACCGGCTCGGCCTCGCCGTTCGCGCGCTCGCTGGCGTTCGCCTACGTGGCCGCGTACATGTACGAGGGCGACGCGCCGCTGGCCGAGCGGCGCGCGCAGGCGCTGACGCTGGACCGCCAGCTGCTGCGCGAGCTGCTGGGGCAGGAGGAGCTGGCCGCGCTGCTCGACCCGGCGGCGCTGGACGACGTCGAAGCCGAGCTGCAGGCGATCGATCCCGAGCGGCAGGTTCGCCACCGCGACGCGGCCCACGATCTGCTGCGGCGGATCGGCGACCTCACCGAGGCCGAGCTGGCCGCGCGCACCGAACCGGCGGCCGCGCCCGAGGTCGGGGCCTGGCTGCGCGCGCTGGCGGAGACTCATCAGGCCGCGCCCGTCCGCATCGCGGGGGAGGAGCGCTGGATCGCCGCGGAGGACATCGCGCGCTACCGCGACGCGCTGGGCGTGCAGCCGCCCACCGGCACGCCGCTGGCGCTGCTGGGGCCGGCCGAAAAGCCGCTGGAGGGGCTGGTGGCGCGGTGGGCCCGCACCCACGCGCCGTTCACGACCCAGCGGCTCGCGGCGCGGTTCGGCCTGGCGCGCGGCCAGCTGGAGCCGATCCTGGAGGCGCTGGCGCAGGCCGGACGTCTGGTGCAGGGTCAGTTCCGGACCGGCGGCGCGGCCGAGTGGTGCGACGCGGAGGTCATGCGCATCATCCGGCGCCGCACGCTGGCCCGGCTGCGGTCGGAGGTGGCGCCCGTCGAGGCCGACGTGCTGGCCCGCTTCCTGCCGCGCTGGCACGGCGTGGGCCTGGCGCGCGGCGGGACCGCGCGGCTGCGCGAGGTCATCGAACAGCTGGAGGGCGCGTACCTGCCCTTCTCGGACCTCGAGCGCGCGATCCTGCCCGCGCGCGTGCGCGACTTCTCGCCGGCCATGCTCGACGAGCTGGGCGCGCTGGGCGAGATCGTCTGGGTCGGCGGCGGAGCGCTGGGCGGCGATGACGGGCGCGTGGCGCTGTTCCGGCGCGATCGGGCCCGGACGCTGCTGGAGCCGCGCGTGGTGCCGGAGACGCTGGCCGAGCGGCCGCGCGCGCTGCTGGCGGCTCTGGAGGCGCAGGGGGCCAGCTTCTTCGCGCAGCTCTCGGCGGCGCTGCCCCACGCCACCACGCGCGAGGTCGTCGACGCGCTCTGGGATCTGGTCTGGGCGGGCCTCGTCACCAACGACACGTTCCAGCCGCTGCGCGCGCTGACGACGCCGCGCCGCATGCGCAACACGACGCACAACCTGATCGCGCAGGCGGCCGGGCGCTGGTCGCTGGTGGCCGCGCTGGTGCGGCCCCAGCCGGCCCCGACGGAGATCGCGCACGCCCGCGCGCTGTCTCTGCTGGAACGCTACGGCGTCGTCAGCCGCGAGGCGGTGTTGCTGGAGGGCGTGCCGGGCGGCTTCGCGTCGCTGGCGCCCGTCTTTCGGGCGCTGGAGGACGCGGGCAAGATCCGGCGCGGTCACTTCGTCGAAGGGCTGAGCGGCGCGCAGTTCGCGCACGCGGGGGCCGTCGATCGGCTGCGCGCCGCCCGCGACGGCGACGACGTGATCGTCCTGGCCGCGGTCGATCCCGCCAACCCCTACGGCGCCCTGATCCCGTGGCCCGCCGACGGCGATTCGGCCGCGCCCCGCCGCGTGGCCGACGCGCGCGTCGTGCTGGTACAGGGGGCGCCCGTGCTTTACGTCGAGCGCGGCGGCCGGCGGCTGCGCGTCTTCACCGAGGACGACAAGCTGCTGCAGGCCGCGGTGAACGCCCTGCGCGGCAGCCTGGGCGTCGGCCGGCGGCGGCCCCTGCGCGTCGACACGGTGAACGGCGCGCCCGCGCTGAAGAGCGCGCTCGGCACACCCCTGCGGCGCAGCGGTTTTCGCGTCGAGCCCAACGCGCTGGTGCTGGACGCCGGGCCGGCGCGGGCGGGGTCAGAGATCCGGCCCGGAGGTGGGGGGCAAGATTAGTTGGACGGGCGTCCCGCTGGGAAAATCGAACGGGATCTGCACGCACTGGGTCGCCCCCGTCGCCGTGCAGATCGGCAGGTGGCCGGCGTCCGGGTGCGTGACGTCGCCCGGCGTCGCGCAGTACTGGGCGACGTAGCGCCCCGGCGTCGCGAACCGTGGCTGCGAGCAGGCGGCGTGCGCGCTGCCGCAGGTGGAATCGGCCAGATAGCTCCCGTCCCAGGTCGTGGTGCCGCCCGCGTACACGACCCCTTCAGGCGCCGGGCAAAACACAGGCCCGGTCAGCGGGCAGACCAACGCGCGGCACGTCCCGCAATCGGTCGTTCCGCAGATGCCTGCCGACGGATAGAGAGTGCGCCCGGCGGCGTCGGTGATCGACAGATGCGTCGGGCCACCGGCGCACGACAGCTGATCGCAGTAGGCGAGGCCGGGCGGCGTCGACATCACGAACGTGACGGAGCCCGAGGATCCCGCCGTGCCGGTGCCGCCGCTGCCGCCCGTCGCAGCGCCGCCGCCAGATCCCGACGAATCATCCAGCTTGGAGGCGCCACAGGCGCCCGAGACCACCGCGAGACCGCAGGAGAGCAGCACCAGCGACAGACGAGCGCGCATGGTGTGGCTGCAGCAGCAACGGCCGTGCCACGCCGCCGCGCGCCGCCCGGGGCGCGAAAACGGCGGCCCGTCGCTGGCGGCGGCGCGGCCGGGTCTCAGATTTCTGAACGCGCGAGCCTGCATGCCTGAGGGGGACAACATCCACCGTCACGCGACCGAGCTGCAGGGGCAGCTGGTTGGGCGAACGGTCAAGGCGCTGTGGGCCCGGGGCGTCGCCTACCCGCGTCTGGTCGGGCAGACGATCGCGCACGTGGAGGCGCGCGGGAAGCACCTGCTGATCGACATCGGTCCGGCGCGCATCCACGTGCACCTGGGCATGCAGGGACGGCTGCGCGTCGGCCCACCCGGCCCATTGGCGCCGTCGATGGGCGCCCGCGCCAGCCTGGCCATCGTCACCGAAGCGGCCAACGCGATCTGGTGGCGCGCCCCGCAGGTGGAGGTGCTGCGCGCTGCCTTCGCGCACGCGCACCCGGTGCTGGCGGCGCTGGGACCCGACGTGCTGTCGCCGACGTTCGATCCGAACGACGCCGTCGCGCGCGCGCGCCAGCGGCCCGGCGACACGCCGCTGGGGCCGTTGCTGCTGGACCAGCGCGTGGCCTCCGGGATCGGGAACGTCTACAAGAGCGAGGTGCTGTTCCTCGAACGGACGGATCCGTTCGCGACGGTCGGGGCCGTCGACGACGCCACGCTGTCACGCCTCTACGCGCGCGCGCAGCAGCTCATGCGCCAGAACCTGGGACCGTGGCGCCGCACCACCACGCGCGACATGTCGCGCGGCGGCCCCACCCCGCGCGGCGAGGCGCGGCTCCATGTCTACCGGCGCGCCGGACACGCGTGCCGCGCCTGCGGGACCGCGATCCGCGTCGCGTATCAGGGCGATCCGCCCCGCAGCACCTACTACTGCCCGACGTGCCAGGCGCCTCAGTGATGGCCGCCGGGGCCGTGCACGTGTCCGTGCGCGAGCTCTTCCTCGGTGGCGTCACGGACCTCGACGACCTCCATCTCGAACCGCAGCGTCTTGCCCGCCAGCGGATGATTGAGGTCCAGCGTGGCGTAGTCGCCCTTGACCGCCTTGATGACGGCGATGACGGGCCCGTGGTTCGTGTTCAGCTGGACGGTCGCGCCCGGCACCAGCTTGCCGCCGGGGAGCTTGCGGACCGGCACGTTGCGGACATTGTCCTCCTCGCGCACGCCGTAGCCCTTCTCCGGCGCGACGGTCACCTTGACCTCGTCACCGGGAGACTTCCCCTCCAGAGCTTCCTCGACGCCGGGAACCAGATTCCCCGCCCCGTGCAGGTAGGTCAGCGGGTCGCGCCCCTCCGTGCTGTCGAGGACGGCGCCCTCTTCGTCGCGCAGCGTGTACTTGATGGTGACGGCCTTCTTCTCGGTCACTTGCATGGGGCGCACATCCTAATACCGGGTCAGGTCCAGCGGAACAGGCGGACGGCCAGGATCGACGTCACCGCGGTCCAGACCGCCAGCACCGCGATGGGATAGCCCTGCGACAGGATCGACGCGCCGTCGTTGACGACGTGGCGCAGGGCCTCGTTGAACGCGCTCAGCGGCAACAGGCGGATGACCGGCTGCAGGACGGCCGGGAAGCGGCTGGACGAGAAGAACACCCCCGAGAACACCATCATGGGCAGCGTCACCAGGTTGATGAGGCCGTTGGCGGTCTCGCTGTTCTGGGCGCGCGAGGCGCACAGGAGGCCCAGCCCGGCGAACGCCCACGAGCCCAGGAACGCCAGCCCCAGCACCGCCAGCATCGAGCCCTGGATGACGACGCCGAAGGTGAGGCGCGCGAACGCGAACAGCACCAGCGTCTGCAGCGGCACGAACACCAGCCCCGACACGCGGTACGACAGCAGGTAGTTCCCGCG
>CAZJMY010000250.1:0-5491 GCA_964546845.1 uncultured Myxococcales bacterium
TTTCTCTTCCAAGTTCCTCGGGATTCACCCAAAATGCCGAGACTTTTCGCCGGCCCCGCCGGTAATTCGCCGAGAGGAGATCGAGAGAATGGGCAAGCCGCTGTCGAAGTCGGACCTTATTTCCAAGTTGGCTGAGGAGAATGGGAAGCTGTCTCGGAAGGAAGTGAAGGGAGTTCTCGAGTCGCTCGCGACAGTCGGCTACAAAGAGCTGAAGAAGAACGGCACCTTCCTGGTTCCGGGATTCGCGAAGTTCGTGGTCATCAAGAAGCCGGCCACGAAGGAGCGCAAGGGGATCAACCCGTTCACGAAGGAGCCGACGGTTTTCAAGGCTCGCCCCGCTCGCAAGATCGTCCGCGCGCGTCCGGTCAAGGCTGCCAAGGACGCCGTCGCCTGAATTAAGTCCCTCGTCGGGCGTTCCTAAAAGTAGGCTTTGCGGAGAAACCGGGTGGGCGGATGTCGCACCACCCGTTTTCCGTACTTACTTTAAGGTCCCCATGAACGAGGGCGAGGAAGCCCAGATAGCGCAGCGGTTGGCCGTCCAGCAGGCCGCGGCGCGTGCATTGCTCGAGAGCAACTCGCTGGACGAAGCCATGTCCGAGGTGCTTCGGCTCCTCGCGACCCAGCTCGGTTGGTCGCTGGCGGTCTACTGGGCCGCGGACCAGGTGCCCGGGGCACCGCCGGTCTTGCGTTGCCGCGGGATCTGGGCGGACGACAGTGTCCTGCGCGCGCCGGTCGTGGAAGCGACCCGCACCGCGTTCCTGCGCGCCGGCGAGGATCCGCCCGGGCAGGCGATGTCGGCGCGCGAGCCGATCTGGATCGAAGAGCTGGCCCAGGGCAGTCTCAGTCCGCGGCTGCAGCTGGCGGCGGCGGCCGGGCTGCAGAGCGTGGCGGCGTTTCCGCTGCGGGAACGCGAGACGGTGCTGGCCGTCGTCGAGCTGTACGCGCGCGATCGCCGCGCCGCGGACGACGGCGCCTTGCACCTCATGACCGCGATTGGCCACCAGCTGGCGCTGGTGCGGCGGCGCATCGAGGCGCGGACCGCCGCGCTGAACGCGCTCGAGCGGACCCGCGACGAGCTGGAGACCGTGCTGCGCGCGATGCCCGACATCGTCGCCGTGCGCGACGGGGCGGGGCGCGTGGTCTACGCCAACGAGCCCGCGCCGGCAGAGGCCGGCACGCCGGTCGCGCAGCTGCAGCGCGCCTCGGCGGCGGAGATGGCCGACACCTTCCAGATGTGGGACGACGCCGGCCGGCCCGTCGGCGCCGAGGACGTCCCGGGCGCCCGCGCCGCGCGCGGCGAGAACGAGGATCGCGTGCTGCGGGTCCGCCGGGTCGGTTCGCCCGCCGAGGACCACTGGATCTCCGTGAAGGCGACGCCTGCCGAAGTTGTCGCCGGCGGCGGGCGCCGGGTGGTCATGGTCCTGCGCGACGTCACCGTCGACCGCCGGAAGCGGGAATGGACCGAGCTTCAGGGCGCCGCCGACGCGACGTTGCGGGCGGCGACCGAGCTGGCGCCGGCCCTGGAGAACCTGACGGTGGTGGCGTGCCGGTCGATCGCGACCCATTGCGCCGTGGCCCTGCGGCAGCGCGGCGGCGACCTG
This sequence comes from uncultured Myxococcales bacterium, assembly GCA_964546845.1. GTDB lineage: Bacteria > Myxococcota_A > Polyangia > Fen-1088 > Fen-1088 > JADGRB01. The sequence continues at coordinate 1,602 of CAZJMY010000250.1, forward strand.
CGCCTGGCGGCGCTGGCGCGGGCGGGCGTCACGACCGACCCCGCCGCCGATTCCGCGTCCGCGGCGGCGCAGATCAAGCTGGCGGCCGCTGCCGTCGAGGCGGGCCGCGGCACGCTGGCGCACGTCGGTGATCGGTCGACCATCGTCGTTCCGCTCGCCCTTCGCGGCCAGTCGGCCGGCGCGCTGGTGCTGGAGCAGGACGCGCGCCGCTACGACCCTGCCGACCTTGTCGCCGCCGAGGAGCTGGCCGGCCGCGTGGCGCTGGCGATCGAGAACCTCCAGCTGCGCACGGAAGGGCAGGAGGCGGCGCGGTCGCGCGAGGACCTGCTGGCCATCGTCTCGCACGACCTGCGGAACCCGTTGGGGGTGGTCATGGCGTCGAGCGCGCTCCTGCTGAAGAGCCCGCTGACCGACCCGCCGGGCAAGGAGGGGCGGTCGCGCCGTCAGGTCGAGGCCATCCAGCGCGCCGGGACGCGCATGAACCGCCTGATCCGAGATCTCCTTGATTTCGCAGCGATTCAGGCCGGCCGGCTCACCGTCAGCTCGCACCCGCGCGGCGTGGGCGAGCTGGTGCGCGAGGTCTTCGACGCCCTGGCGGCCCAGGCCGAAGCCAAATCCCTCAAGCTCATCGACGGAAGCCCCGAAAGCCCTCTGCGCGTGTCATGCGATCACGACCGGGTCATCCAGATGCTGGACAACGTGGTCGGCAACGCCGTGAAGTTCTCGAACGAGGGCGGCAGCGTGACCGTCGCCGCCGAACCGGACGGGGCGATGATTCGATTTTCGGTGACCGACGAAGGGCCGGGGATCGCGCCCGAAGAGCTGCCCTACGTGTTCGACCGCGCCTACCAGGCCAAGCGGCGGAATCGCGACGGGATTGGCATCGGCCTCTCCATCGCCCGGGGCATCGTGGAAGCGCATGGCGGGCGCATGTGGGTCGAGAGCCCGGCCGCCTCTACCGGCCTGGGAACGCGCTTCTTTTTCACCCTTCCGGCCGCGCAGCCGTGACGTACACTTAGACGCCCTGCTCCGACGGGCAGAGGGCGATGGCGAATATGTTGGAAGCGGACACGAAGTTGAATGGTTCGGGTGTGAAGCCGCAGGCGGCCGCCACCCCGGTCAAATTGGTGACAGCCAGCCCCGGGCCGGCCCAGCCGGACGCCCTGGAGACGGTCTCGCCCGCCAACCTGGCGTTCGCCGAGGACCTCTACTACCAGTACGCGCGCGACCCGGGCTCCGTGACGCCCGAGTGGCGCCGGTACTTCGAGCAGCTCGAGCGCGCGACGGCGCGCAACGGCGCGGGGACCACGCCGGCCAGCGTGGTGCCGCCTACCTCGTTCTCCCGCAGCGTCTTCGACGGCCCGCCGCCGTCGGCGCCGGGCGCCATCCAGAGCCGGATCTCGGTCCGCCTTCTGTCTGAGCGCGTGCAGCGCCTGGTCGAGGGCTACCGCGAGTTCGGGCACCTCTTCGCCGACCTGGACCCGCTGGGGCTGCTCAAGCGCGGCGCGCCCGAGCTCTCGCTGGCCGAGTATGGCCTGGCGCAGGAAGACCTGGACCTGGTGTTCAGCAGCGAGAACGTGGCCGGTCCCGACCGCACCACGCTGCGCGACCTGGTCGAGCTGCTGCGCGAGACGTACTGCCGCAAGATCGGCGTCCCGCTGGGTCACCTGCACGACCTGGAGCTGCGGTCGTGGCTGTTGCACCGGATCGAGACGGCCCGGAACCGCCTGGCGCTGACCCGCGCCGACCGGATGAAGATCTTCGAGCAGGTGATCGGCGCCGAGGTCTTCGAGCAGTTCCTGCAGAACAAGTTCCTGGGGTCCAAGCGCTTCTCGCTGGAAGGCGCCGAGAGCCTGATCCCGATGCTGGAGCGCATCGTCGAGCGCGCGGCGCGATCGAACGTGACCGAGATCGTGATCGGGATGGCCCACCGCGGCCGTCTCAACGTGCTCGCCAACGTTCTCAAGAAGCCCGCCTCTCAGATCTTCGCCGAGTTCCAGGACAAGCTGGACAACGTCGCGCCCGACGACAACAGCGGCGGCGGCGACGTCAAATACCACCTGGGTTACTCGATCGACCGCGTGTTCGGGCAGGGCAACGACGAGCACAAGATCCACCTGTCGCTGACCTTCAACCCCAGCCACCTCGAGTGGGTGAACACCGTCGTGCAGGGGCGCGTGCGCGCCAAGCAGGATCGCCTCGCCGACCTGGCCCGCACCCGCTGCCTGCCGATCCTGATTCACGGCGACGCCGCGTTCGCGGGGCAGGGCATCGTCGCCGAGTCGCTGAACATGTCCGACCTCGAGGGGTATACGGTCGGCGGCACGGTCCACATCGTGCTGAACAACCAGGTCGGGTTCACGACCTCGCCCCACCACGGCAAGTCGACCACCTACGCGACCGACGTCGCGAAGATGCTGCAGATCCCGATCTTCCACGTCAACGGCGAGGACCCGGAAGCGGTGGCCGTGGTCGTCGACCTGGCCGTCGATTTCCGGCAGCGGTTCCACCGCGACGCGATCATCGAGCTGTGGTGCTACCGCAAGCTCGGTCACAACGAAGGCGACGAGCCCAGCTACACGCAGCCCGTCATGTACCGGGTCATCGCGCACAAGCCGTCCATCCGCGCCGCTTATCTCGAGTACGACGCCGCCAACCCCGCGCCCGACGGCGGCGCGCCCATCACCGTCGAGGAGACGGACGCCATCGCCGCGCGACGCCGCAAGGAGCTGGAGGCGGAGCTGGACGTCGCGACCCGTCTGGAGGCGCCCCCGCGCCCCAGCCAGTTCGCGGGCGCCTGGTCCCGGCTGCGCGGCGGGTCCGACGCCGAGGCGCCCGACGTGCCGACGGCGGCCGCGCCGGCGGTCATCCAAGAGGTCGTGCGCGCGCTGGTGAAGACGCCGCCCGACTTCCACGTCCACCCCAAGCTTCAGAAGATGATCATCGAGGCGCGCGCGGCGATGGGCGCCGGCGAGAAGCCGCTGGACTGGGGCATGGGCGAGGCGCTGGCGCTGGGCACGCTGCTGGCCGGCGGCACGCGCGTGCGGCTGTCCGGGCAGGACTCGCGCCGCGGCACCTTCAGCCATCGCCACGCCGTGCTGGCCGACTACGAGGACGGCCACGAGTACACGCCGCTGGCGCACATCGCCCCGAAGCAGGGCGCGTTCGAGGTGCGCGACAGCCCGCTCACCGAGGGGGGCGTGCTGGGGTTCGAGTACGGCTACAGCCTGGACATGCCCGAGGGGCTGACGATCTGGGAGGCGCAGTTCGGCGACTTCGTGAACGCCGCCCAGGTCATCATCGACCAGTTCATCGTCTCGTCGGAGGCCAAGTGGCACCGGGTCAGCGGCCTGGTGATGCTGCTGCCGCACGGCATGGAGGGGCAAGGGCCCGAGCACTCGAACGCGCGGCTCGATCGCTTCTTGAACCTGTGCGTGAACGACAACATGCAGGTCTGCAACCTGACCACGCCGGCCAACTACTTCCATGCGCTGCGGCGGCAGGTGCTGCGGCCGTACCGCAAGCCGCTGATCATCATGTCGCCGAAGAGCCTGCTGCGGCACCCGGCGGCGACGTCGCCGCTGTCGGCGTTCATCGAGGGCAAGTTCCAGCACATCATCCCCGACCCCGCCATAACCGACCCCTCGAAGGTGAAACGCATCCTGCTGTGCACGGGCAAGGTCTATTACGACCTGGTCGCGGCGCGGGAAGCGCGCAGCTACGACGACGTCGCGATCATCCGGATCGAGCAGCTGTTCCCGCTGCGCCGCCACGACCTGATGGAGATCCTGGCGCGCTTCCCGAAGGGGACGCCCGTCGTGTGGGTCCAGGAAGAGCCGAAGAACATGGGCGCCTGGGCGTACATGAACCGCGAGCTGCCGCCGTTGCTG
>CAZJMY010000251.1:0-3193 GCA_964546845.1 uncultured Myxococcales bacterium
CTGGCTGGGCGCGGCCGTCGCGCTGGCCATGATCGCCGCCGGCGTCGCGGCCGCGCGCGCCGTGGGCACCGGCTTTCTGCCCACGATGGACGAGGGGGCGTTCGTCCTGGACTACTTTCTTCCGGCCGGGACGTCGCTGAACGAGACCGACGCGGTCGCCCGGCGGATCGAGGCCGTGCTCGTTTCGCTGCCCGAGGTGCAGACCTATTCACGCCGCACGGGCGCCGAGCTGGGCCCCGCCGCCGCCACGGAGGTCAGCCGCGGTGACATCATGGTGCGGCTGCGGCCCCCCGGCCAGCGCCGCCGCTCGGCCGAGGAGGTGATCGAGGAGGCGCGCGCCCGCCTCGCGCGCGAGGCGCCCGAGGCCCGCGTCGAGTTCGTGCAGGTCCTGCAGGACGTGCTCAACGATCTGTCGGGGACGCCGCGGCCGATCGAGCTGAAGCTGTTCGGCGACGACTACGGCGTGCTGCGCGGGCAGGCGACCGAGATCGCGCGCCGGATCCACGACGTGCCCGGGCTGGTCGACCTGTACCCCGGGTTCGAGGGCGACGCGCCCGCCCTGGCCTTCCGGGTCGACCCGGCGCGCGCGGCGCGCCTGGGGACGTCGGCGGGCGAGGTGAGCGCCGACCTGGACGCCGGCCTGCGGGGCGTCGTCGCGGCGACCATTCGCCGCCCTGACCGGCCGATCGGCGTGCGGGTGCGCTATCCGGACGCCGTCCGGTTCGACGGCGGTCAGATCGCCGCGCTGCCGTTGTTGACGGCGGGCGGCGGCGTCGCCTCGATCCAGGCGGTGGCCGACCCCGAGCGCACCGGCTCGCCGAGCACGCTGCTGCGCGAGAACCTGCGCCCGGTCGTGATCCTGACCGCCGATCACGAGGGCCGCGACCTGGGCTCCGTCGCGCGCGACATCGGGCGCGCGGTCGGCGACCTGCCGCGCCCCGAAGGGTACGCGCGCGAGCTGGGCGGACAGGTGCAGGCGCAGCGCGAGACCTTTCGCGACCTGTCGCGGGTGCTCGGTTTCGGCGTCCTCGCGGTCCTGGTGGTGCTGCTCGCGCAGTTTCGCCACGCGCGGTTGGCGCTGGTGGTCGTCGGATCGGTGCCGCTGGCGCTGGTCGGCGCGATGGCCGCGCTGCTGGCCGCCGGCGTCCCGTTGAACGCGTCGTCGCTGATGGGGTGCGTGCTGCTGGTCGGCCTGGTCGTCAAGAACGGCATCCTGTTGCTGGAGCAGGCCGAGTCGCTTTGGCGGGACGACACGACGCTGGAGGAGGCGCTGGTGCGCGCGGGCGGCATCCGCGTGCGGCCCATCTTGATGACGACGCTGGCGACGGTCGCCGGTCTGGCGCCGCTGGCGCTGGGCATCGGCGCCGGGGCGGAGCTGCAGCGGCCGCTGGCCCTGGCGGTCGTCGGCGGGCTCGTCAGCTCGGCCGCCGTCAGCTTGCTGGTGCTCCCGTCTCTGGTTGGGCTGGCGTTCGGGCGCCGGAGGTTCGACGTTCCGCGTGCTAATGTGCCTTGACGAGCATATGAACGAATGAGTATATAAGGCGTGTGGACTCCTCGTTCGCGATCATCGCGGAGCCGAACCGCCGGGCCATCCTGGGCTTGCTCGCCTCGTCGGAGCTGTCCGTCGGCGACATCGAGCGGCAGCTGCGGATGCCGCAGACGTCCGTCTCGAAGCACCTGAGGGTCCTGCGCGAGGCGGGCTTCGTCGAGCCGCGCGTCGAAGCGCAGCGGCGCGTGTACCGCCTTCGTCCGGAGCCGCTGATGGAGGTGGACGCGTGGCTGGAGCCGTTTCGGCGGTTCTGGACGGCCCACGTCGACGCGCTGGAACGTCACCTCGATCGCATCAACCCACCGCCCGCGGCCCCGTCACCCGAGGCCCGAAAAAAGAAAGGAAGACCCCGATGAGCAATCGTGACAACTACATGCCCGGCCCCGCGGCCGGCGCCGACGTTCAAAAGGAAGGCGACAAGTGGACGCTGATCGTGGTGCGCGACCTGCGGCATCCGCCGGCGCTGGTGTGGCAGGCGCTGACCGACCCGGCGCACCTCACCCAGTGGGCGCCGTTCGACGCCGACCACAGCCTGGCCGCCGTCGGCCCCGTGAAGCTGTCGACGGCCGGCGTGCCGCAGCCGCAGGTCTCGGAGTCCAAGGTCACGCGCGCCGATGCGCCGCGCCTGCTGGAGTACAGCTGGGGCGGCCAGGATCTGCGCTGGCAGCTGGAGCCGGCGGGCGCGGGCACGCGCCTCACGCTGTGGCACAACATCGATCGCGGCTTCATCGCCTGGGGCGCGGCCGGCTGGCACATCTGCCTCGACGTTCTCGACCGGCTGCTGGCGGGCGCGCCGATCGGGCGCCTCGTCGCCGGAGAAGCCATGCAGTTCAGCGGCTGGCAGCGGCTGAGCGTCGAGTACGCCAAGCAGTTCGGCGTCGACCCCCCCAAGTCGTGGTGACCGCGTCGACAATCTGAAAGGAGCAGCCATGGAATCCACTCTGCAGAAACCGGTCGTTCTTCCCGTCGGGCGATCGCCGCGTGCGGCGGCCGTCGGGTTCTGGATCGCGACGGCGCTCTTGTGCCTGCAACTGACCTTCACGGCCTACGCGCAGCTGCGCCTGCCGCAGGTGGCCAGCGCGTTCACCCACCTGGGTTTCCCGGACTACTTCCGGGTCGAGCTCTCGCTGGCCAAGCTGGTCGGCGTGGCGCTGCTGCTGGCGCCGGTTCCGGCGCGCCTCAAGGAATGGGCGTATGCCGGCATCGCGATCGACCTCGGGTCCGCGCTGATCGCGCACGTCGCGGTCGGCGACGGGCCGCAGGCCTGGGGCTGGGCGGCGGCGACGGGGCTGCTCTGGGCGCTCTCGTACGTCTTCTGGCGCCGCCGGCCGTGAGGTCGCCGCCCGCATCGCCCGCAGCTGCGTCGAGGTCCCTCACTCGCGCCGTGGCGCCGCGTCGGCAAAGCAGGAGCACGTCGAGGCCCCCGCGACCGTGAAGGCGACGCCAGCCAGCAGCGACGAGCGCCAGACGGACGCGCCGCCTGCGGGTCCGGTATCACCCGTGCTGGAGCCCGGTCGGGACGAGGCGGCGTAGGCCAGGCGACGCTCGACGCCCGCCGCCGCGAACAGCTGCGCGTGCCGGCCGATCCGGATCGACCAGCGCGCGAAGCCGCCCGCCGAGAGCCCGAGCGCGGAGAAGCCGCCC
>CAZJMY010000252.1:0-3096 GCA_964546845.1 uncultured Myxococcales bacterium
CCGCAAGCCGAAAGACTTCGACGTCGTCACCAGTGCGACCCCGCCCGAGATCAAGAAGCACTTCAAGAACTGCCGCATCATCGGGCGCCGGTTTCGCCTGGCCCACATCTTCTACGGACCGAAGATCATCGAGACCTCGACCTTCCGCGCCAACCCGCGCGAGATCGAGGACGAAGACGGCGAAGGTCCCGAGACGGAGAGCGGCGACCTTCTGATCCGCCGCGACAACGTGTTCGGCACGCCGGAGCAGGACGCGCGGCGCCGCGACTTCACAATCAACGGGCTCTTCTACGACATCGAGACCCGCCAGGTCATCGACCACGTGAACGGCCTGCCCGACCTGGAGGCGCGCGTCGTCCGGACCATCGGCGACCCCGACATCCGTTTCCGCGAGGATCCGATCCGCATCCTGCGCGCCGTGAAGTTCGCGGCGCGCTGCGACCTGACCATCGAGCCCGAGACCTACCGGCGCATGATGGAGCACCGGGGCGAGATCGCGAAGTGCGCCCAGGCCCGCGTCTCCGAGGAGTTCTACCGGCTGCTGCGCGCCGGCGCGGCCAAGAAGTCGCTGGAGCTGCTGGTCGAGACCGATCTTCTGGAGCTGATGGTCCCCGACCTCGCCAAGAGCCTGAAGGGCGAGCCCGCCGACGAGCAGGCGGCGCTGCGGCGCGCGCGCCTCTGGCGGTACCTGGAGGCGCTCGACCAATCGGCGCTGAAGCGTCCGGTCGCGCCCTCGAACGCGTTGCTGCTGGCGACGTTGATGTTGCCGCCGCTGCGCGACGCGCTGGACCCCGACAGCAACGGCGTGCGGGACATCGGCCAGCTGGTCACGCAGTCGCTGATCACGGCCTTCGAGCGGCTGCGCCCCTCGCGGCGCGACAGCGAGACGGCGCGGCAGATCCTGATCGTGCAGCGCTACCTGCTCCCCTCGCGCCGCGGCCGACGGCACCGCCGCGATCTCGAGGGGCGCGAGTACTACGCCGAGGCGGTGCGCCTGGCCGACATCGTCGCCGAGGCCGAGGCCGCCGACCCGACCCTGGTGTCCCGCCCCATTCTGGCCCCGGGGACCACGCTGGCGGACGTGCCGGCCGAACCGGCCGCCGACGAGCTGGATCCAGTCGCCATGGAGCTGCTGGAAGGCGAGCGCCGTTACGGCCGCGACCGCGGTCGGGACCGCGACCGCGACCGGCGTCCACACGGGGCGCCGCCGCGGCCGCCGATGGCGCCGGCTGTTTCCCAGTCGCTGCCGCCGATGGACCTGGGGAGCCTGGCGTCCGCCGCCCGCGCGCTGCTGACGACGGACCTGCGTCCCGCGTTCCTGGGCTCGGGCGGCTTCGGCGGCCCCTGGGCCGCCCGCGCCGACTAGCTCCCGCTTAACCGCAACACCGTTCGGTTAAGCGCCAGGACGCGAGGAACGCCATCCGGACCATCCAAAAAATTCTGATCCTGGCGTTTCTGAAGTCCTGGCGTTTCCTATTATCCGAACGGCATTGCGCCTACGCGGCGGCGTAGCGGGTGGGGTCGGGGACGCCGGCGGATTCGAACCCGCGGCGGCGCAGCTGGCAGGCGTCGCACGCGCCGCACGCGGCGCCGTCGCGCGCAGGGTCGTAACACGAGTGGGTCAGCCCGTAGTCGATGCCCAGCTTGACGCCGGCGCGGATGATCTCCGCCTTGGACATCTTGATCAGTGGGGCGCGGATCGTGACGGGGCGTCGCTCGGCGCCGGCCTTCGTCCCCAGGCGCGCGACCTCTTGCATCGCCGCCAGCCACTCGGGGCGGCAGTCCGGGTAGCCCGACGAATCGAGCACGTTCACGCCCACCACGATGTCCGTCGCGGCGCGCACCTCGGCCAGCGCGATGGCGTACGACAGGAAGATCGTGTTGCGCGCCGGAACGTAGGTGACGGGGATGCCGGCCCCGATCTGCGCCTCGTCGCGCCCCTTCGGCACGTCGATGTCCGCGGTCAGCGCCGAGCCGCCGATGGCGCGCAGGTCCAGCTCGATGACGTCGTGGCGGACGACGCCCAGCGCCTGGGCGACCCGGCGGGCCGCGTCCAGCTCGACGGTGTGCCGCTGGCCGTAGCGAAAGGACAGCGCGTGGCAGCGCAGGCCGGCGGCGCGGGTCATGGCGAGGGCGGTCGCTGAATCGATGCCGCCCGACAGAAGAACGATGGCGTCCATCAGCCGCCGAACCTCGCGCGCCCGGCGCGCCCGAGTCAAGACCTCGGTTAAGGTCCCGGGCGTGAAATCCCCGTTCGACGACGCCATCCTGTACGACTGGGAGTACCGCCGGCGCCGGCAGGACGTCGCGTTCTACAGGTTGCTCGCCGACGAGCGGGGCGGCCCGATCCTGGACGCCGGGTGCGGCACGGGGCGGCTGCTGGTCCCGCTGGCACGGGACGGCCACCTGGTCGTCGGGATCGATCGCGCTCCCGCGATGCTGGCGAGGGCCGCCTGGCGACTCGGGCGAGCCGGCAGGCCGGCGCGGCGCCGCGCCCTGCTCGCGCGCGGCGACCTGGGCGCCCTGCCCGTCGCCCGCGGCCGCTTCGCGCTGGTGATCGCGGCGTTCCACACGATCCAGCACTGCGAGTCCGACGACGCGCTGGGGGCGTTCCTGGACGGCGCGGCCGCTGCGCTGATCCCCGGCGGGTGGCTGGCGTTCGACGTCTTCGCGCCGTCCTCGCGGTTCATCGAACGGCGCGGCCTCTCGGGCACGACCCGGTTTCGCCACCCGCGCACGGGACGGCTGACCGCCTATCGCGAGAGCCACACGCTCCGGCCTGGCCCCGACGGTGCCGCCAAGCCGATCCTGGAGATGCGTTTCCGGTACAGCGACGCGTTGACGGAGCCGGGCGTTGCCGAGCGGAGTCGTCGCGGGAGGTCAAAGGAACCCTCTCGGGGTTCCTTTCCAATCGGAGGTGGCGCTCGCGCCCGGGTGCTGTCGCTGCGCCACCGGCTGTGGACGCCCGCCGAGATCGACGCCGCGCTGGCGCGCGCCGGGTTGACGGTGATCGGGCGCTGGTCCGGCTTCGACGGTGCGCCGCTCGGAGACCCCGCGGACAGCGAACAGCACGTCTATCTCGCGCGCCGCGGCGAC
>CAZJMY010000253.1:0-6451 GCA_964546845.1 uncultured Myxococcales bacterium
CGACGACGGCGGACGCGGGCGGCCACTTCCGGCTGGCGCGGCTGCCCGCGGGCGAGCTGCGCATCGAGGTGACGCACCCCGATTACCCCCGGATCAGCGCGCCCGCGACCGCGGGGCAGTTCGCCGCGATCGTGGTCCCGGTTCCGGGCGGCGTGATCGGCGAGGTGCGGGGCCGGGCGACGGGCGCGCTGGTGCCGCACGCGCGCGTGGAGGCGTCGGGCCCCGACGGAGCGACCGCCGCCGCAGACACGAAGGCGACCGGCACCTTCCGGCTGCTGCACCTCGCGCCCGGCGCCTGGCGGATCCGCGCGTCCGCGCCCAGGATGCGCCCCGCCGAGCAGCAGGTCGACGTTCCGGCCAGCGCCACGGTCGGCGAGCCGTCCGTGCGGAACGTGCGGATCGATCTCGACCCGGCTTGAGTCAGCGCGCGCGCCGCCGGTGGCTGGCCGCGACCAGCGCCGCCAGCGCCGCCAGCGCCGCCGCCGAAACCGCCGGCGCTCCGGCGGTGCCGCACGCGCAGCCGTCCTCGGGCAGGTTGGCGGCGCAGGTCGGCGCGGCCGCACGCGGGGGATAGATCGCGCAGACGCCGCGCGCGTCGTCGCCGGTGATGACCCGCTTGCTGGCGGCGCCCGGCTCGACCTTGTACCACATGACCGCCGCCTCCTCGGGCAGGCCGATCCCGTCCTCGCAGTAAGGGCTCGGGCGGCCCTGGTCGTCGTTGGTGCGTGGGGGCGGATCCACCCCGTCGTGGTAGCAGGTGTGCGCCAGCCCCAGGAAGTGGCCGAACTCGTGGGTCATGGCCGACTGCAGATCGATCGACGCGTCGCCATGGACGGACGCGCTCGGGTCCAGGTTGGCCCACCCGTACGGGTTGGTCACGGCGTTCACCTCCATGTCTGCGTCGAAGATCCGTCCCGACGAGTCCGTGTTGCGCGACGTGACCGCGATGGCGTCGCCGTAAATGGCCGGCCATTCGTCGGTCCGGAAGATGACGGCGTTGATCCCGTCGGGACCCTTGTTGGGCGGGGGGCCCGACCCCATCTGGGTGATGATCTCGAAGCTCGGGTGGCCGCTGCCGGTCCCGCCGTCGCCCGTGCCGTCCGGGCAGGTGACCGCGTCGGGGCTCCAGGCGTGGGCCGCCGCGGCGATCGACTTGGCCACCTCGTCGGGTGACATCGCCGTGAAACCGTTGAGGTAGATGGTGACGACCTGGCAGCCGGCGTCCCAGAAGGTGGGCTGCGGGCTCTGGGCGGCGTGCGCGCGCACGTAGGCCTGCGCCGCCGCCGGCGCCACCAGCGCCGCGGCCAGCGTGGCCAGCGCCGTCGCCCGCCGCCTCAAGCGCGCCTCCGCCGGCGCAGCACCGCCGCGACCAGAAGCGCCGCCGCGGCCGTTGCCGCAGGCGCCGGGCCCACGGCGCACGTGCAGCCGCCGCCCAGGTTGCCCTCGGGCGGCGGGTGGTCCGCCGGGTAGATGCCGCACACACCGGCGCGATCGTCGGGGGCCAGCGTGCGCTTCTGGGTGTCACCCGGCATCGCGGACGGGTACATGGTCGTGTCCTGGACGTCGATGCTCGCCGCCATGCAGTCCGGCAGCGGCATCCCCTTGTCGTCCGTGGGGCGGTGGCGCATTCCGGGCGACTCGGGGTCGTAGCACGTGTGATCGAGCCCCAGGAAATGCCCCATCTCGTGGGTGAGGGCGTTCTGCAGGTCCATGTCCGAGGCCAGCTTGGGGTCCGCCAGCACGTCCGCCCACTTGAAGTCGACCAGGTTCACCTCGATGTCGGCGTCGTAGATTTGCCCGGTATTCCGGTTGGCGGTGTCCCATGTGAAGGCCAGCGCCGACGAATCGTAGTCGACCTCGCAGGTGCCGTCTTCGGCCAGCTGGCACCAGTTGCTGCTGCGGAAGATCAGCGCGTTGTGCGAGTCGTTCACGGCGCGGGGAGCCGGGTCGTCCGAAGCCCAGGGCTGGATGGTAACGTAGGTGCAGTCGTTCTGGGCAGCGCTCCAGGCGTCGGCGGCGGCGGAGACGGCGCTCAGCACCTGGTCGCTGGTCATCGTGGGCTCGTTGAACCCGCGGGTGTAGACGGTGATCGGCAGCGTGCGCTCGGCCCAGAAGAAGGGCGCGTTCCGCTCCGTGTAATAGCGGACGTAGGCGGCCGCCGGTCGTGGCAACGCGGCCACGGTCGAGACGATCGCGAGCAGGAGGCCCGCGCGCGGCATGGTCATTTCGCGGCAGCCAGCGCCTGGACCTGTGCGCGCAGCTCGTCGAGGGGGCGCTCGCGCGAATCGACGACCGCCGGCGCCGCGACCGCCGGCGTCGCGGGGCGCAGGCGGACGAAGTCCGCGCCGGACCGATCTGGCCCGCGCACGATCCACCGGCCGCTGTTCGGATCGCGGCGCAGCGGGCGCTTACCCTGCGTGAGGCCGACCAACGTGGCGCGGTCCGGCGGGCCGTGCAAGAAGACCAGCGTGCGCTCGCCCGGGACGAAGCGCGGCATCCCGTCGACGGTGGTCGTCACGTCGCCGACGGTCCCGCCCGGTTGCAGCACCGTCAGGCGCGTGCCCGGCTGCAGGCCGCCCTTCCAGCCTTCGACGACCTGCAACTGGATGGCGGTGGTGATGCGCTCGTGGCGCGCGTTCCAGGCGGCCTGCACCGACACCACGTCGACGACCGCGATTCGTTCGGCCCGATCGACCATCGCGGGAAGGTCCAGCGCCACGATCAGGGTCGCGCGGGCGGGCGCCACGGCGGCCAGGCCGGCTGCCAGCGCCAGCAGCGCGGGGAGGCGACGACGCGCGCACCGCATGGTCAAGATCATACGGGATCAGCCGCCCGAAGATCCGGAGGTCGGCGCCGGCGAGGGCGGCGTCGCGGGGGCGGTCGCGGGGCGCTGCAGCGGGGTGCCGCGGACGTGGTAGCCGCCGTTGCTGCCCGGCAAAGGCGGCGCCGCGTGCGCCTTCTCGCGAGCCAGCTCCATGAAACGAACCTGACTGCGGATGGGTTTGGCGGGCGCGGCGTGTGTCCCGTTCACCAGCGCGTCGGTCCCGTTGGCGCCGTTGACCCCGTTCGTGCCGTTCACGCCGTTGGTGGCAATCGTTGCGCCGGGCGCGTCGGGGCGCACGCGCACGTAGGAGCCGTCCGGGAGCAGGCGCCGCGCCTTCACGTTGTCGGTCAGCGCGATGCCCAGGATCTCGTCGACGACGCGGTCGCGCAATCCCTCGTCCTCGACGGGGAACATGACCTCGACGCGGCGCTGGAAGTTCCGCGGCATCCAGTCGGCCGACGAGAGATAGACCTCCCGCTTGCCGCCGTTTTCGAACGAAAAGATGCGTGCGTGCTCGAGAAACCGGTCGACGATGCTGATCACCCGGATGTTGTCGCTGGTCCCCGGCACGCCGGGCCGCAGGCAGCAGATGCCGCGCACGATGAGGTCGATGGAGACCCCCGCCTGCGAGGCCCGGTAAAGCGCCTTGATGACGGGCGCGTCCACCAGCGCGTTCATCTTGCCCACGATCCGCCCGCGCGCGCCCAGCGCCGCCTCGCGCTCGATGAGGGCGATCAGCTTCTCCTGCAGCCCCACCGGCGCCACCGAGAACTTCTTCCACGACGGCGGCGACGAATAGCCGGTCAGGAGGTTGAACAGCGCGCCCGCGTCGTCGGCGAACGCGTCGCGCGCCGTGAAGTACGAGATGTCGCCGTAGATGCGCGCCGTCGACGGGTTGTAGTTGCCGGTCGACAGGTGAACGTAGCGTTTGATGCGGTTGCCTTCGCGCCGCACGACCAGCGCCACCTTGCAGTGGGTCTTGAGGCCGATGAGCCCGTAGACCACGTGGACGCCGGCGTCCTCGAGCGTACGCGCCCACTGGATGTTGGGCGCTTCGTCGAAGCGCGCCTTGAGCTCGACGACCGCGGTCACCTGCTTGCCGTTCTCGGCCGCCCGGATCAACGCCCGGATGATCGGTGAATCGACGCTGGTGCGATAAAGCGTCTGCTTGATGGCGAGCACGTTGGGGTCGTCGGCCGCCTCGGAGATGAACTCGACGACGTCCTCGAACGATTCGTACGGGTGGTGCAGCAGCACGTCGCGCTGGGCGATGACGCGGAAGATGTCGTCGTACTCCTTCAGCGGCGGCACCAGCTGAGGCGAGAACGGTTCGTCCTTGTACTCGCGCAGGTCGTCACGCCCGCAGATCGGCGCGAGGTCCGCCAGGTGCAGCGGCCCGTCGGTCAGGTAGACGTCGTCCGGCTCGAGGCGCAGCGCGCCGCTCAGGAACCCGACCACCTCCGCCGGCGTGTCCTGCGCGATCTCCAGGCGGACGGCGCTGCCGCGCTCGCGCCGGCGCAGCTCCTTCTGGATCGTCTTGAGCAAGTCGTCGGCCTCGTCCTCGTCGATCGAGAGGTCGAAGTTACGCGTCACACGGAACGGGCTGCAGCCGACCACCCTGAACCCCGGGAAGAGGTCGCCGGCGTGCATCGCGATCAGGTCCTCGAGCAGCGTGAACGAGAAGCGGCCCGCGCCCGGCAGCTCGGTGATGCGCGGCAGGACGGACGGCACCTGCACCACCGCCACCATCGTCTCGCGGCGCGCCACCTTCTCGTGCTCGCGGTGCATGAGGATCGCCAGGTTCAAGCTGCGGTTGCGCAGCATCGGGAAGGGGTGACCGGGGTCCACGGCCAGCGGCGTCAGCACGGGCCACACCTCGCGCGAGAAGTAGCCCGAAAGGTGGGTCTTCTGCTCGGGCGTGAGGTCGCCGGCGCGCAGCAGGCGGATGCCGGCCTCGGTCAGCCCGGGCGCGATGTCGGTGCGCCAGATGCGATACTGCTCGGCGACCATCGCGTGGGCGCGCTGGCTGATCGCGGCCAGCTGCTCGGAGGCGGTGAGCCCGTCGGGGGGCGTCTCCGCCACGTTGCCCGAGAGCTGCTGCTTGAGGCCCGCCACGCGAACCATGAAGAACTCGTCCAGGTTCGAGGCGACGATGGACAGGAACTTCAGCCGCTCGACCAGGGGGACGGTCGGGTCACGCGCCTCGTCCAGCACCCGTTCGTTGAACCCCAGCCACGACAGCTCGCGGTTGATGAACAGCTTCGCGTTGGCGGGGTCGTTGACGACCGGCACGCGGACGGTCGTCTGATTTCGGCGGGCTCTGCGGGCCACCCCGGAATTTTATCAACGATCCGGCGCGGATGCGCGCTGGGCCCGACCTAGAGGACGCAATCCCTCAATGGGCGTCCGTCAGGAAACCGGCGCGGCGTTCGGGGCCGTCGAACGTGACCTGGACGGCGCGCCTGTCGCGCCGGTGGCCATGGGCGCGCAGGCGCGCCCCCTTGAGCATCTCCTCGACGAGGTCCTCGAACGACAGGCCCGCGCCATGGGCGATCTTGGGGAGCAGGCTGCCGGGGGTCATCCCGGGGAGCGTGTTCACCTCCAGCACGACCTCGTTGCCGCGCTCGCTGACGATCAGGTCGACCCGCGTCGCGCCGTCACAGCCCAGCGCCTCGTGCGCCAGGGTCGCCAGCCGCAGCGCCGACCGGTACCTCTCGGGCGACAGCCGCGCGGGCAAGTGGTACTCGGTGCGGCCGCTCGTGTACTTGTTCCGGAAATCGAAGAAGCCGCGCTTGGGGACGATCTCGACCGCGCCCAGGGGCTTGCCGTCCAGGATCGCGACCGAAACTTCCTTGCCCTCGATGAAGCGCTCGACCAGGACGTCGTCGTCGTAGCGCAGCGCCTCCTCGACGGCCGCTTCCAGCTCCAGCTCGTCGCGCGCGATCTTGATGCCCAGCGAGGACCCTTCACCGGCCGGCTTGACGATCACCGGGAACCCGAACGACCCGTGCAGCTCCAGCAGGTCTTCGCCGCCGTCGGACTGCACGACGTAGCCCGGCGCCGTCGGCAGGTTGTTGAGGCGGAAGACCTCCTTGGCGCGGACCTTGTTCATGGCCAGCGCCGAGGCCAGCACGCCGGAGCCGGTGTAGGGGATCCCCAGCAGCTCGAGGACGCCCTGGATGCAGCCGTCCTCGCCGTACCGCCCGTGAAGCGCCACGAAGGCAACGTCGATGCGGGCCTGGCGCAACACCAGATCGACGTCGCGGTCGACGAACAGCGGCCAGGCGTCATAGCCGCGGTCGGCCAGGGCGGCGACGACGGCCTCGCCGGACCGGATCGAGATGTCCCGCTCTGCCGAAAGACCGCCCATGAGCACGCCGATCTTGCGCTGTCCGATCATTCTCCACGGGTAACCTCGGCGCCCGCGCTCGTCAAAAAACTTGGGGGCGATGGCCAGGGACCGGCGCCGGCGGCACGCAATTTCTTCATTCTGTGATAAAGACGGGCGCCATGACTTTTTTGGAGGCGGCTTTCGAGGTCCTTCGGTGGGAGGGTCGGCCGCTGCATTTCAAGGAGCTGACCGAGCGTGCCCTCGGCAAGAAATTGCTGACGTTCGTGGGGCGCACG
>CAZJMY010000254.1:0-17780 GCA_964546845.1 uncultured Myxococcales bacterium
GGCGTACAGGACCCGATCGCGGATCGCCTGCAGGACCTGCCGGTGGGCCTCGTTCATCTCCAGGTACGCCAGCAGCGCGAAGTAGTCGCCCGGGCCCAGCCGGCGCAGGTGCGCGCCCAGGACGCTCTCCAGCGTGGCCGGGTGGCCGACCGCCGCGGCGAGAGCCTCGGCGTTGGCCGGATCGGTGAACAGGCGGATGTCGTCCGCGGCCAGCAGCGGCGCCTCTTGCGGCAGCGTGCCGCGCTCTTCGTACGCCGCCGTCAACCGGCGCGTGGCGGTCTTGCTCGCCTCGACGTCCGGCTGGTCGAACGGATCGATGCCCATGATGGCCCCGGCCACGGCGGTCGCCATCTCCCACCGGAAGAACTCCTGCCCCAGGTCGTAGGGATGGTCGACGGTGACCCGCACGATCGGATGGCCGGCCCGCTCCAGCGCGTTGGCCAGCGTGACGCGCGCCGGGTCGGGCGGATCGCTGGCCAGGTCCAGGAACACGAACAGCCGGTCGCTGCCGTAGACGCCGGGGCCGTTCGTTCGTTCGTGATCGATCGGGATCAGGCCTTTGCCGTCCTTGCCGGTCGACTCGGCGATCAGCTGCTCGAGCCAGGCCCCCAGGCCGTCGACCCCCGGCGTCGAGATGATGGTGACCTTGTCGCGCCCGAACTGCGTTCCGGCCACGCCCAGGATCGTGCCCAGCACGACGCCGGGGTTCTCCTCGACGGGCACCGACGGCGTGCAGGCGTTCACCATGGCCTCGGTTCGGTCCAGGAGCTCGGCGACGTCGACCCCCATCGCCGCCGCCGGCACCAGGCCGAAGTCCGACAGCACCGAGTAGCGCCCGCCGATGTTCGGCCAGCCGAAGAAGACGCGCCGGAAGTGGTCCGCCTCGGCGACGTGCTGCATCTTCGAGTGCGGATCGGTGATGGCGACGAACCGGTTGCCGGCCTCCTCGCGCCCCACCGCTTGCACGACGCGGTCATAGAAGTACTGCTTGAAGATGTTGGGCTCCAGCGTCGACCCCGACTTGCTGGACACGATGAACAGCGTGCGCTGGATGTCGATGGCGGCCTCGGCGGCCTGCACCTGCGCAGGGTCCGTCGAGTCGAGGATGCGCAGCTCCGGGTAGCCCGGCAGGTTCCCGAACGTCCGCCGGATCACCTCGGGGCCCAGGCTCGAGCCACCCATCCCCAGCAGCAGCACGTGGGTGAAGCCGCCGTCGCGCACGGTCTCGGCCATCTGGCGAAAGCGCTGGGCGTGCGCCAGCTGATCGTCGGTGATCCCCAGCCAGCCCAGCCACTGCGCCTCGTCGCGGCCGCTCCACAAGGAGGGATCGCGCTGCCAGAGCCGCCGCACGTTCCCGGCCGCGTGCCAGTCGGCCAGGCAGCCGGCGACCGCCGCGCCCATCGACGCGGGCAGCGCGTAGGTCAGGCGGTTGATGCGCTTGGTCTGCGCCTCGCGGCTCTGCTCCTCGACGGCGTCCAGCAGCTTCTCGAACGCGCTCGCGAAGAGCCGCACGCCTTCGGCCAGCAGCCGATCCGTGACCTCCTGCAGGTCGATGCCCAGCTCGACCAGCGACGCCATCGTGTCGCGCGCCCCCTCGGTGTCCTCCAGCAAGCTGGCCCGCGGGCGCCCGTGGTCGCGAAAGGCATCCAGCGTCGCGGGTGGCAAGGTCGTGATCGTATCTGGACCGATGAGCTCCTCGACGTAGACCACGTCCGAGGCAGCGGGGTTCTTGGCGCCCGTGCTGGCCCACAGCAGCCGCTGCCTGTGCGCCCCGATGTCGGCCAGACGCTGCCAGCGCCGGCTGGAGAAGACCTCGCCGTAGAAGTCGTACGCCAGCTTGGCGTTGGCGATGGCGACCTTGTTTTCCAGCGAGCGCAGCAGCGCCTGCTCCCGTTCGTCGCGCGACGCCGCCAGGCGCTGGGCGACGATCGTCTCCAGCGCGCTGTCGATCCGCCCCACGAAGAAGCTGGCCGTCCCGGCGACGGTCCGTGGATCGCCGCCGGACGCGACCAGCTGTTCGATCCCCGAGATGTACGCCTCGACGACGCGTGCGTACGCGGCGCGATCGAACAGCAGCGTCGCGTTGACGTTGATCCCCTCGGCGATGAGCTGCTCGATGGCCGCGATCCCCTGCGGCGTGGCCGGGACCTTGATCATCGCGTTGGGGCGGTTGATCTCCTTCCAGAGGCGCCGCCCCTCGTCGAACGTTCCGTCCGCGTCGTACGCCAGCGCCGGCGCCACCTCGAGGCTGACGTAGCCGTCGCGGGCCCCCGACCGGTCGTACACGGGGCGCAACACGTCGGCCGCCTCGCGGATATCGCGGATGGCCAGCCGCTCGTACAGCGTCTTGGCGTCCAGCGTGCGCGCGTCCGCCGCCTGCAGCATGTCGCGGTAGTCGGACCCCACCGAGATCGCCTTCTCGAAGATCGCCGGGTTCGACGTGACGCCCGACAGGTTGTCTTCCTCGACCAAGTCCAGCAGCTCGCCGCTGGTGATCAGGCTGCGGCGAATGTGATCGAGCCACACGGACTGCCCGTACACCGCCAGCGCGCGCAGCGGGCTCTCGAGAGCGGTCAGCTTGGCCAGCCGGCGCACGTGGCGGGCGTCGCCGCTGAAACGGGCGTTGAGGAACGCCCGGATCAGCTCGCGCGCCAGCTCGATGCCGACGACTCGCCCGCCCAGCACCAGCACGTTCATGTCGTCGTGCTCGACGCCCTGATGCGCGGAGTAGGTGTCGTGGCACAGGCCGGCGCGCACCCCCGGGATGCGGTTGGCCGCCATCGAAGCCCCCACGCCGCTGCCGCAGAGGACGATCCCTCTGTCGGCGCGTCCCGCCCGCACCGCTCCGCCGACCGCCTCGGCGAAGTCCGTGTAGTCGACGGGCGCCCGCCCGTGCGTCCCGAGGTCGGAGACCTGGAAGCCGTCGGCGGCCAGGAACGACTTCAGGACCTCTTTCAGATCGAAGCCGGCGTGGTCGGATCCAATGGCAATGCGCATGGCTCACCCTTCTGCGAGCGACCCAGGGCTCGCGCGTGGCGGTCAGTCGGGCCAACTCAGTCAGGCCAACTCAGTCAGGCCAAGTCCAGTCGGTGATCTCGGGACGATCGGCGCCGCGCTGGTGGGCGTACTGCAGGTTGTCGACGATCGCGTTCTTCATGTCCTCTTTGAGGTGCGCGGCGCTGGCCTGCAACCGCGGGACGCGCTCGATGACGTCGATGACCAGGTGGAATCGTGACGCCTCGTTCAGCATCGCCAGCTCGAACGGGGTGTTGATGTTTCCCTTCTCCTTGTAGCCCCGCACGTGCAGCCGCTCGTGCCCGGCGTAGCGATAGGCCATCTTGTGAATCAGCCACGGGTAGCCGTGAAAGCTGAAGATGATCGGCTTGTCGACCGTGAAGATGCCCTGGAAGTCGCGGGCCTCCGACCCGTTCGGGTGCTCGGTCGACGGCTGCAGCTTGAACAGATCGACGACGTTGACGAACCGCAGCTTCAGGTCGGGGACCCGCTGGCGCAGGATCGACGCCGCGGCCAGCGCCTCCATCGTCGCCACGTCGCCGCAGCAGGCCAGCACCACCTCGGCCTCGGTCGCGGCGTCGGTGCTGGCGCGCTTCCAGATCCCGAACCCCTTGGTCACGTGAATGACCGCCTCGTCGATGGTGGTGAACTGCAGGTGCTTCTGCTTGTCGGCGACGATGACGTTGACGCAGTTCGTGCTGCGCAGGCAGCGATCCGCGACCGCCAGCAGCGTGTTCGCGTCCGGCGGCAGGTAGATGCGGGTCACCGACGGCGACTTGTTGGTCAGCAGGTCGATGAAGCCCGGGTCCTGGTGCGAAAAGCCGTTGTGGTCCTGCCGCCACACCGTCGACGACAGCAGGATCGTCTCCGACGACACCGGCGCGCGCCACTTCACGTGGTTGGACGCGATGTCCAGCCACTTGGCGTGCTGGTTGACCATCGAGTCGACGACGTGCGCGAACGCCTCGTACGTGTGGAACAGCCCGTGGCGGCCGGTCAGCAGGTAGCCTTCCAGCCAGCCGAGCAGCGTGTGCTCGGACAGCAGCTCCATCACGCGGCCGTCGCGCGCCAGCTCGCCGCCGTCGGCGTCCTCGGGCAGCATGTCGGCCAGCCAGGTCTTCTTGCTGGCCTGGTAGATCGCCTGCAGCCGGTTCGACGCCGTCTCGTCGGGGCCGAAGACCCGGAACGTCTCGGGGTTGTTGCGCATGACGTCGCGCAGGAACTCGCCCAGCGGCTTGGTGTTCTCGTACTGCGTGGTGCCGCGCGCCGACACCGGCACCGCGTAGTCGCGGAAGTCGGGCAGCTTCAGTTCCTTGCGCAGCAGGCCGCCGTTCGTGTGCGGGTTCGCGCTCATCCGGCGCCGCCCCTTCGGCGCCAGGGCCCGCAGCTCGGGCACCACCCGCCCGGTCTCGTCGAACAGCTCCTCGGGGCGGTAGCTGCGCATCCACGTCTCCAGCACCTTGAGGTGCGTCGGGTTGTCGCGCACGTCCGCGAACGGAACCTGGTGCGAGCGCCAGTACCCCTCCAGCTTGTGCCCCTCCAGCTCCTTCGGTCCCGTCCATCCCTTCGGGGCGCGCAGCACGATCATCGGCCAGCGCGGCCGCGCCGGGTCGTTCGACTGCCGGGCGCGCCGCTGGATCGCGCGGATCTCGTCTATCGCGCGCTCCGTGGCCTCCGCCATCTTCTGGTGCATGACGGACGGCTCGCTCCCCTCGACGAAAAGCGGTTTGTAGCCGTACCCGGTGAACAGCGCCTCCAGCTCTTGGTGGCTGATGCGCGAGAGCACGGTGGGGTTGGCGATCTTGTAGCCGTTGAGGCTCAGGATCGGCAGCACCGCCCCGTCGCGGATCGGGTTCAGGAACTTGTTCGAGTGCCAGGCCGTCGCCAGCGGGCCCGTCTCGGCCTCCCCGTCGCCCACGACGCATCCGACGATCAGATCGGGGTTGTCGAACGCCATGCCGAACGCGTGCGAGAGGCTGTAGCCCAGCTCGCCACCCTCGTGAATCGAGCCGGGCGTCTCGGGCGTGGCGTGGCTGCCGATGTGGCCGGGGAAGGAGAACTGCTTGAAGAACCGCTGCAACCCACCCGCGTCCTCGCTCTTGTCCGGATAGATCTCCGAGTAGGTCCCTTCCAGGTACGCGGGACCCAGGATGCCGGGGGCGCCGTGGCCCGGCCCCGCCACGAAGATCATGTCCAGGTCGTGCTTCACGATCTGCCGGTTGAGGTGGGTCCACACGAACGAAAGCGCCGGGCTGGCGCCCCAGTGACCCAGCAGGCGCATCTTGATGTCGTCGATTTCCAGCGGGCGCTTCAGCAGCGGGTTGTTCTGCAGGTAGATCATCCCCACCGAGAGGTAGTTGCAGGCCCGCCAGAAGGCGTGCATCAACTCCAGCTCCTTGGCTGACAGCGGGCCCTCTTTCGTCCGTCCGTTGGACGACGAGGCCGACGCCTCCTTCGCGTGCATGCCCGAATCTCTGGTCATCGTCGTGTGTGCCACTGCAGACCTCCCGTTGAGCTCGGTCAGATGGAAGCGGACTCGTTCTCCAGCTCGTCGCCGTACTCACCCACCGCCGCCGCGCCCTCGCAGCGCGCCCGGTGGTGGAAGGCGCGTTGCCCCTCGGGCACGTTCTCGGGCTTGCCGCGCCAGGCCTTCATCGCCTCGTCCTGCAGCGCGCGCCCGTACGAGAAGGTCAGCTTCCAGGGCTTGGGCGCGTCCATCTGATTGATGGCCGACAGGTGCTCCGTCGCCGTCACGTGGTCCTGCCCGCCCGACAGGAACACCACCCCCGGCACCGCCGCCGGGCAATGCCGCGTGAGCGCCCGCAACGTGCTGGACGCGACCTCTTCGATGGACGCCTGCCGCGGGCAGTCCCGTCCCGGAACCACCATGTTCGGCTTCAACAGCATCCCTTCCGGATAGACGCGTTGATCGAACAGCGCCCGGAACACCACCTCCAGCACCCACTCGGTCACCTCGCCGCAGCGCTCGATGGCGTGCCGCCCCTCCATCAGGACCTCGGGCTCGACGATGGGGACCAGCCCTTCTTCCTGGCAGAGCGCGGCGTAGCGGGCCAGCGCGTCGGCGTTCGCCTGCAGGCAGGCCGGCGTGGGGAGCCCGTCGTCGATGAGGATGACCGCCCGCCACTTGGCGAAACGCGCGCCGAGCTCGCGGTACATCTGCAGGCGGTCGCGCAAGCCGTCCAGCCCCTCGGTCACGAACTCGCCGGGCGCCCCGGCCAGCGGCGTGACGCCCGCGTCGACCTTGATCCCGGGAATGACGCCGGCGCGAAGGAGCAGCGAGATCAGCGGCTCCCCGGCCGCGCTGTTCTGGTGAATCGTTTCGTCCTGCAGGATCACGCCCGAGATGTAGTCCGCGATGCCGGGCGTGCTGAACAGCATCTCGCGGTAATCGCGCCGCGTGTCCGGCGTCGACTCGACGCCCACCGCCTGCAGGCGCTTGCCGATCGTGTGCGGCGTTTCGTCCGCCGCCAGCAGCCCCTTGCCGTCCTGGACCAGGCTCCACGCCGTTTCGTCGATCGTTATCGCTGAGATCGGTGACGTCGTCATGGCCCGCCTCCTCGCACTGGAACCTAAGGTGGCGCGTTGACGAAGGGACAGCCTGCCGCGGGCGGGCTTCGTAGAATGCGGCGCCGGCGCACGGGGTCCGTGATGACGCCGTTGTCATCTTGAGGACGACGGACCCGCCATGGACGAAGTCGACAAGCGCATCATCCTGGCCGGCGACATCGGCGGCACGAACAGCCGCCTGGCCCTGTACGAGGCGGCCGGCAAGCGCGCCGCGCCCAGCCCGATCTTCGAGCGGAGCTACCCGTCACGGTCGTACCGCGCGCTCAGCGACATCGCGGACGAGTTCCTGAGCACGGCCGAGGTCGCGCTGGGCGCGCGCGTCGGCCGTGGACGCGGCGTCGACGCCGCCTGCCTGGCGGTGGCGGGACCGATCGAGAACAACATCTTACGGGCGACCAACCTGCCGTGGACCATCGACGGGCGCATGCTGGCCGCGCACCTGGGCATCGATCGGGTGACGCTGGTCAATGACTTCTTCGCGGCCGCGCTGGGCGCGGTCGCGGTCGGGCCCGAATGGCTGGCGCCGCTGGGCGGCACGCCCGGGGTTCGGCACGGGCCGATCGCGGTGCTGGGGGCCGGCACCGGTCTGGGCGTGGCGTTCCTGTTGTGGTCGAACGGCACCGACAGCTACCAGGTCGTCCCGTCGGAGGCCGGCCACGTCGACTTCGCGCCCCGCACGCCGCTGGAAGCGGGCCTGCTGCAGTACCTGATCCACAAGTACGGACGCGTCTCTTGCGAGCGCGTGCTCTGCGGCCGCGGTCTGGTCGACGTCTTCACCTTCCTCTCGCAAGAGCCCGCCTGCCGGGCGCTGATCCGCGCCGAGACGACGGCTGCGCTGGCCGGCGTCGGTCACAGCCCCGACCCGGCGGCGGTGATCTCCGGGCTGGCGATGGCGGGCAGCGATCCGATCTGCGAGATGTCGCTGGCGCTGTTCTGTTCGGTGCTGGGCGCCGTGGCGGGAAACCTGGCGTTGTCGATCCTGGCCACCGGCGGCGTGTACGTGGCGGGCGGCATCGCGCCCCGGCTGATCCCTTACCTGGCGAACGGCGTCTTCCGGGAGGCGTTCGACACCAAGGGGCGGCTGCACACGATGGTCGAACGGTTTCCCGCGTTCGTGGTGACGCACCCGCAGGTGGGCCTGGTCGGCGCGGCCTCCGCCGCCGCTGCGATCACGACTTGAGATTGCGCGCCCGGGAGATCGGATGAAGATCAAGCTGCTGGTCGCTGACGTCGACGGGACGCTGGTCACCCGGGCCAAGCTGCTGACGCCGCGCGCGCTGAACGCGCTGGCGCGGCTGCGCGAGGCCGGCGTGCTGTTCGCGCTGACCAGCGGGCGCCCGCCGCGCGGGCTGGCGAAGCTGGTCAAGCAGCTGAACCTGACGACCGCGCTGGCGGCCTTCAACGGCGGCGTGTACGTGAAGCCCGATCTGAAGACGGTGCTCGCGCAGCGCACCATCGCGCCAGACGTCGCCCGCGAAGCCGTCGACTACCTGCTGCACGCCGGCCTGGACGTCTGGGTGTACCAGGGCTGGGACTGGTTCCTGCGCCGCGCCGAAGCGCCGCACGTCGCGCGCGAGAGCCAGAACGTGGGCTTCCAGCCGATCCCGATCCCGGACCTGACCACCGTGCTGGACGAGCCCGTCAAGCTGGTCGGCGTCAGCGACGATCTGGCGCTGGTCGAGCACTGCGAGCGCGAGCTGGGCGCGCGCCTGGGGACCGGCGCGTCGGCGGCGCGCTCGCAGCCCTACTTTCTGGACATCACCCACCCGGAGGCCAACAAGGGGATGGTCGTGCGCGAGGCGTCGCGCATCCTGAAGATCCCGCTGCACGAGATCGCGACCATCGGCGACATGTCCAACGACGTTCCGATGCTGACGGTCGCCGGGATGGGCATCGCGATGGGCAACGCGAGCCCCGAGGTGCAGGCGGTGGCGCGCCACGTGACGGCGTCCAACGAGCAGGAGGGGTTCGCGCACGCCGTCGACACGTTCATCCTGGGGCAGCCGCCGTTCGCGCGGACCGAGCTGGGGCTGCCGCCGCGCACGCGCGGGTGCTTGTTCGGGCTGGAGGGCGTGCTGGCCCAGACCACCCGCATCGACGTCGAGGCCTGGAAGCGGCTGTTCGACACGTATCTGCGGCTCCGCGCGCGCGCCGGGCACCAGCCGTTCGTGCCGTTCGACGCGGTCGAGGACTACGCGCGACACGTGCAGGGGCGCGGCGCGCAGGCGGCCATCCGGTCCTTTCTCGACGCCCGCGGCATCGAGCTGCCGGCCGCGACGGTCGAGGCCCTGTCCGAGAGCAAGGGCGAGATCCTGACCGAGCTCCTCGACCAGAAGCGGCCGGACGTCTACGAAGGGTCGCTCGAGTTCCTGCAGGCCGCGCGGCAATCGGGGCTGCGCATCGGCGTCGTCTCGCCGGACGATCATTGCCAGGACGTCTTGCGCTCGGCCGGCATCGCCGATCTGTTCGACGCCTGCATCGACGGCCCGTTCGCGGCGGCCCGCCGGCTGGACCCGCAACCGTCGCCGGACCTGCACCTGGCAGGCGCGCAGGCGCTGGGGCTCGACTGCGACGAGATCGCCGTCTTCGAGGCGGACCCCCGGGCCATCCAGGCGGGCCGCGCCGGTCACTTCGCGTACGTGGTCGGCGTCGATCGCGGCGGGCGGCCGCCCGACCTGCGCCGCTCCGGCGCCGACGTGGTCGTGGAAGATCTGGCCAGCCTGCTCTCCGCCGACGCCGAGCTCGCCAGCGCGGGCGGCGGCGCCGAGATGTCCTGGTGACCGGTCAGCCTTGCGGCGTCACGGAACGATGATGTTCCGGATGCACTGGAGCGTGGTCTCGATGTGGAACGTCGAGTCGCAGCAGTGCCGGTCCGCGTAGAAGACGTCCATCTGATACGTGTTCCCGGGCGTGATGCCGAGCTCGGCGGCGCGCGCGTCCAGGTCGGCCTTGCCCGTCTCTGCGATGTGGATGCCGCCCAGGTTGATCGCGAGGTGGCCGTTGATGAACACGAAGACATCGTCGTCGCCGCGGAAGTTGAAGACCTCGCCGCCGCGATACGGGAACGAGAAGTGAATCTCGGCGGTGAAGTCGTGGTTGTGGTCGGCGTACGGGTCGGGCCACCCCATCATGTCGATCGGGAAGAACTTGTCGTTGTCGTAGACGAACACGCCGGCGCGCGTGGGGTCCGGCGTCAGCGGAATCGTGACGTCGATGTGGATGTTCACGCCGTCGACGTCGCGGTACCACTGATCGAAGTTCGCCTGACCGGTGGTCGTGGGCGTGCCGTTCGGTCCCCCGGCGTAGACCGGCTTCGAATCCGCGCCCAGCATGGTGGCCACGATGCCGCGGTCGTCGGTGACGGCCTGCTCGAAGTCGGGATGCTTGGGCTGGTTGTCCTGCACGCTGCCGCGAAAGTCGCGCACGGCGATGCGCAGCTGCTGCTCGCAGTTGCTGGCGGCGTCGTCCGGCGGCTGGGTCGCGGCGTCCTGCCCCGGCCTCGTCGCGGTGCCGCCGGTGCCGCTGGTTCGGTTGCCGCCCGTGCCGGTCACGACCGTCCCACCGGTCGCCGCGCTTCCGGTGCTTCCGCCGGCGGAGCCGCTGCTACCGGATTGCTTGACGCCTGCACAGGCGGCGCCAAAACAGAGAAGAAGCAACAGTTGACATCGGGCGAGTGTTGAACCCATCGCCGGACTCTAACATCAGGGGCGGTCGTCGAGGGCGGTGTAGCGAACCACCAGACCATGACGCGCGGCGGGCGCCAGCCTGACGCGCCCGGCCCCGATCGCGCCGCTCTCGACGCAGACGAACCGGCGCCAGGCATCGGCCGTCAGATCGCCCAGGGTGGCGGTCTTGGCGGGCGCCGGGTTCCAGACCACCGTCGAGGGAGCGCCCGCCGTCTCGATCCGCAGCGCGCGGCCGCCGCCGGGATCGCGCAGCGTGACCGGCCCCGGACTGTCGTAAACCCGGTCGACCTCGCCGGCGATGCGCAGCGGCGCCGCGCCTTCCTTTCGAACGGCGCCGCCGGCGACCTTGTCGACGAAGTCGCATCCGGCCAGACCTTCGACGGAGACGTCCGCCACGTCGGAGACCCCAAAGTACGTGTGCAGGGCGGCTTCGAACGAGAAGGGGTCCGTCCCGGTGTTGGCCACCTCGAACGCCAGCGACAGCTCCGCGCCGACGGTGATCGTCAGGCGCGCCTCGAAGCGGTGCGGGAACAGCTTCGACGTGGCTTCGTCGCCGGTCAGCGTCAGCTCGATGGCCGCGCCGGCGCCGTCGGTCTCGCGCCCGGCAGAAAACCGCCAGGCCGTCGTGCGCGCGAATCCGTGCGCCGGGAAGCCGGGTTGCGTCGGATGCGGGCCGAACCAGGGGAAGCAGACCGGGATCCCGCCCCGCACGGCGGCGCCGCGCGCCCAGCGCGCTCGCTCGCTGACCCAGAGCCAGTCGCGCCCCCCGCGGGGGACGAAGCTCAACACCTGCGCGCCCTGCACTGCGACGAGGGCCGTCGCCGCAGCCGTCTCGACCTCGACGACGTCGAGCCCGTTGTGCACCCCCAGGTTCCAGCGCGGAAGCATGGGGCGCACTCTAACGCCAATGCCGTTCCGTTAAGCGCCAGGACGCCGGGACGCCAACCAGCCTTTTGGCGTCCCGGCGTCCTGGCGTTTCACACACGCGGTTTCGGCCGCGATTGAGGTTAGCGCTCCGGCGCCGCTTCGCCCGGCAGCGGCACGCCGCTGTCGGGGCGCCAGGCGGTGGCCGCGACGTGAGCGGCCTCGGGCAACCCCGGGAAGGTCTTCACCAGAGCGCCGTCGCGGAACACCCAGAGCGTTCCGGGCGTTCCCGCGACCCACGGCTCCGCGCGCGTCAGCGGGTGCGTGGCGACGACGGCCACCGACCCGCTGCCCCGCATCAGGTCGGCCAGGTTCACCTCGACCTCCTCGTCGGCCAGCGTCACCACGCCCAGCGGCGGCTGCCGAACGATGTGGGACAGATGGTCCCCGCACCGCGCGAACAGGAACCGCCCGTCGGCCAGCAGGCAGTTCAGGATCCCGTCGCTGCCCAGCTCGTTCAGCAGCTCGAACACGGTTGCGCCCGCCTGCCCGGGGTCGTCGGGAAGACCGCGGGGGTGAATCTCGCGCAGCCGCTCGAGAAGCCAGCAGAACGCATGTTCGCTGTCGGTGTCGCCCAGCGGCGCCTCGTACGCCAGCGGGCGCTCGCGCACGTGCGGCAGCGTGCCGTTGTGCGCGAAGACCAGGTGCCGCCCCTGAAACGCGCGCACGAAAGGGTGGGTGTTCTCCAGCCGCGGCTCGCCGAGCGTCTTCTTGCGGATGTGCGCGACCGCCAGCGGCGTCTCGATGGGGTTGTCGTGGAGAAAGCGCGCCAGCGGGCTCCGATAGGCAGGGTGCTCCTCGCGGAACGTGCGGGCGACGTGGCGCTGGTACAGCGACACGCCCCACCCGTCGGCGTGCGGTCCCGTGCGCCCCCCGCGCTGCAGAAAGCCCGAGAAGGAAAACGCGATGTCGATCGGTCGACTGGAGTCGATGCCCAGGAGCTCGCACATGGATCCGCCAGAAAAACTAGCCATGCCGCGGTGGCTGGCAGCCCCACAAATCGACCGTCGACCCGTGATTCCCGCGCTTGCCCCCCTTGTTCCTGACACTGCGAGCTTTACGTACGGCACGGCGACGAACATGAACGCCCTCGATCGGAAGTCGACCGCGCCGGCATCTCGGGAACCCCTCACGCTTGGAATCGAGGAAGAGTTCCACCTCATCGACCTCGCGACGCGCCGGTCCACGCCGCGCGCCGGCGAGGTCCTGGCCAGGCTCTCGTCCACGGATTCCCCGGGGGCCGGCGCGTACGCGGCGGAGCTGCAGCAGACGACGGTCGAGACCAACACGCCGGTGGTGCGGACGCTGGACGAATTGCGGCGCGGCCTGGTGGCGCTGCGCGCGGGCCTGATCGGCGCGTGTGAACCGCTGGGCGTGGGCGTCGCGGCGGCCGGAACGATGCCGCTGCCGGTCCCGATCGCGATCACGGAGAACGCGCGGTTCCAGCGCATGCTGGCCGACTACCAGGTGCTGGTACGCGAGCAGCTGATCTGCGGCCTGCAGGTGCACGTCGGCATCGGCGATCCGGACCTGGCCGCCCGGCTGATCGATCGGGTGGCGCGCTGGCTGCCGCCGCTGCTCGCGCTGTCGGCCAGCTCGCCCTTCTCGCACGACGGGCAGGACACCGGGTACGCCAGCGCGCGCACGTTGATCTGGTCGCGCTGGCCGACGACCGGCTGCGCGGGCAGCTTCGCCAGCGCCGCCGAATACGACGGCCTGGTCCAGGACCTCATCGGGTCCGGGGTCATCAGCGATCGCGGCATGATCTACTTCGACGTCCGCCCCTCGGCGCACGCGCCGACGCTGGAGCTGCGGGTCTGCGACGCCTGCCCCACGGTCGACACGGCGGTGCTCATCGCCGGGCTCTTCCGGGCCGTCGTCGCCCGCGAGCGGACCCGCCTCTTGCGCGGCGAGCCGTCGCTGGCGCCGCCCGCGGCCATCCTGCGCGCCGCGATGTGGCGGGCGGCGCGGTCGGCGCTGGAGGGTGAGCTGGTCGACCTGGCGGGTCCGCACCCGGTGCCGGCCGGGGTCCTGGTGCGCGCCATGGTGGACGACCTGCGTCCGGAGCTGGAGGCGGACGCGTCGTGGCCGGCCGTCCCGGAGCTGGCCGAGGCGGCGCTGGCCCGGGGCAGCTCGGCGGCTCGCCAGCGCGAGGCGCTGCGCAAGCACGCCCGAATCGCCGACGTGGTCGACCTGCTGGTGGCGGAGACGGCCGGCCGCGTGCCCGCAGGGGCGCCGGCGCAGGCCGCGCCGGTCGTGCCTGGCTACCAGCCGGGCGAGTACGACGAGGCGGTGCGGCCCGACGGACAGCCGCGCCCGTCGCACGCCGACGTGCTGGAGACGCTTGCCAGCCTTCCGGCCGGGACGTTGCGCGCGCAGATGGAAGCCCTGCAGAAGGCCGAGGAGCCGATGGGGCTGGTCTTCAAACCGTCAGGGCAGACGGCGCCCGTCGCGTTCCACGTCGACCTCATTCCGCGGGTGGTCTCGGCGGAGGACTGGAGCCGCCTGCAGGGCGGCACCGCCCAGCGGGCGCGCGCCCTGGAGGCGTTTCTGAGCGACATCTACGGCGCCCGCCAGATCGTGCGGGACGGGGTGTTGCCCGCCTGGGTGGCGACCGACGCGCCCGGGTTCCGCCCGGTCGGCGAGGCGGTCCGGCCCGGGCAGCGGCGCATCCAGGTGGCCGGCTTCGACGTCGTGCGCGATGGCGACGGGCGCTGGCTGGTGCTGGAGGACAACGTCCGCGTGCCGTCTGGCGTGGCCTATGCCGTCGCCTGCCGCCGCCTCTTGCGGACCGCCTGTCCCGAGCTCTTCGGCGCCGTCGAGCTTCACGATCCGGAGGAGGCGCCCGCGCTGCTGCGCGCCGCGCTCGCCGAATCCGCTCCGCCCGTCGCGCCCAGCACGCCACAACTCTGTCTGCTCACGTCGGGGCCGGACGATTCGGCGTACTTCGAGCACCGCTGGCTGGCCTCGGCGATGGATATCCCTCTGGTGACCAGCGCCGATCTGCTGGTCGAGGGCGAATCCGCGTATCTGGTCGAAGACGGCCGCCGCCGCCCCCTGCACGTCGTCTATCGGCGTATGGACGATCGGCTGGCGCGCAGCCGAGGCGCCGACGGTCAGCCGCTGGGGCCCGGGCTGGTCAAGGCCGTGCGCGCCGGACGGCTGACGCTGGCGAACGCGCTCGGCAACGGCGTCGCCGACGACAAGGCGACCTACGCGTTCGTTCCGGCGCTGATCGACTACTACCTGGGCGAGCGGCCGCTGCTGGACCAGGTCCGGACCTATCACTGCGCCGACCCCGATCAGCGGCGCGAGGTGATGTCGCGCCTGGACCAGCTGGTCGTCAAGCCGGTGGACGGATACGGCGGGCTGGGTGTCGTGATCGGCCCGCGCGCCAGCGAGCACGAGCTGGCCGACGTGCGCGCGCTGATCCAGCAGCAGCCGGCCCGCTGGGTCGCGCAGGAGACGGTCGCGCTGTCGACGCACCCCACGCTGGTTCCGGCGGCGGGCGGCGGGACGCCGACGTTCGAGGCCCGCCACGTGGACCTGCGCGTGTTCGTGTATCAGGGGGCGGCGCCCGTCGTCGTGCCGGCGCCGCTGACGCGCATGGCACCCGCCGGATCGATGGTCGTCAACTCGTCCCGCGGCGGCGGCGCCAAGGACACCTGGATCAGGCGGTGAGGGGGGACCATGTGCGGCTTCGCCGGTGAGATTCGGTTCGACGGGCGAGACGCGGACGTCGCGGCGCTGGAGCGCATGGGCGCGCAGATGCGCCCGCGGGGCCCCGACGGATCCGGCACCTGGCAGCGCGGCGGGGCGGGGCTGGTTCACCGCCGGCTGACGATCATCGATCTCACGCGCGCCGGCGAGCAGCCGATGGTCGACAGCCAGCTGGGCCTGTCCCTGGCGTTCAACGGCTGCATCTACAACTACGCCGAGCTCCGGCGCGAGCTGGAGGGGCACGGGTATCGGTTCTTCTCGACGTCCGACACGGAGGTGATCCTCAAGGGCTACCACCGCTGGGGAACGGCCTGCGTCGAGCGCTTCCACGGCATGTTCGCCTTCGCGATCTGCGAACGCGACACGGGCCGCGTGGTGCTGGCGCGCGATCGCCTGGGGATCAAGCCGTTGTACCTGGCGCGCGCGCCGGGACGGCTGCGCTTTGCCTCGACGCTGCCGGCGCTGCTGGCCGGCGGGGACGTCGACACGTCGATCGATCGGATCGCCCTGCACCACTACCTGTCGTTTCATTCGGTGGTGCCGGCGCCGCACACGATCCTGAACGGGGTGCGCAAGCTGCCGCCGGCCACCGTCGTGGTCGTCGAGCCCGACGGGCGCGAGCAGGCGCAGATCTACTGGCGCCCGCGCTTCGAGCGGCCGGAGCGGTCGATGACGGCCGAGGGCTGGCGCGACGCGCTGCTGGCGGCGCTGCGCGCGGCCGTCAAGCGCCGGATGGTGGCCGACGTCCCGATCGGCGTGCTCCTGTCGGGCGGCCTCGACTCGAGCCTGCTGGTCGCGCTGCTGGCGCAGGAGAAGCAAGCGGGGCTACGGACCTTCAGCATCGGCTTCGAGGAGGTCGGTGGGCTGTCGGGCGACGAGTTCGTCTACTCCGACCTGATCGCGCGGAAGTTCGCGACCAACCACCAGCAGATCCGGATCGACAACCGGCGCTTGCTGACGGCGCTGGACGGCGCGCTCACCGCGATGAGCGAGCCGATGATCAGCCACGACGCGGTGGCGTTCTACCTGCTGTCGCAGGAGGTCGCCCAGCACGTGAAGGTCGTGCAGTGCGGCCAGGGGGCCGACGAGATCTTCGCGGGCTACGACTGGTATCCCCCGCTGGGCGACGTCCCGCGGGCCCAGGCGCTGGATGCGTACGCGGGCGTGTTCTTCGATCGTGACCGCCAGACGATCGAGGCGATCCTCAGCCCCGCGTATCTGCCCGACGCCGACGTGAGCCGGCAGATGGTGGCCGCGCATTTCGACGCGCCCGGGGCCGAGACGACGCTGGACGCGGCGCTGCGCATCGACACGACCATCATGCTCGTCGACGATCCCGTCAAGCGGGTGGACAACATGACCATGGCCTGGGGGCTGGAGGCGCGCGTGCCTTTCCTGGACCACGAGGTCGTCGAGCTGGCGGCGGCGTGCCCGCCCGAGCTGAAGCTGGCGCACGGCGGCAAGGGGATCCTGAAAGACCTGTCGCGCGGGCTGGTGCCGGACGAGGTGATCGACCGCCCCAAGGGCTACTTCCCGGTCCCCGGCATCCGCCACCTGGAGGGCCAGGTCCTGGAGACCGTGCGCGACGCGCTGACCAGCCGGGCCGCGCGCGAGCGGGGCCTGTACCGCGACGCGTACGTGCAGCCGCTGTTCGACTCGCCCAACCAGCGCTCGCGGCTGGGGATCAACGTCCTGTGGCAGCTGGGGCTGCTGGAGCTCTGGCTGCAACGGCACCTGCCGGCGGCGCGGGCCGCCTAGGAGCCGCTGGGCCAGACGATCTGCAGGCCATTGACCGGCGAGCGCGATTGCGCGCCCGTTCCCGGCGTGGCCGTCAGCGTGAAGGTCGCGCCGCTCACTTTCCGAAACACGATGACGTTGCCGGATCCACCCGACGTCGCCGGCGCGAGCCCCGGATAGGGCGTCGACGGGCCGGTCTGGGAGACGGTCACGGTGGTGCTGCCGATCGCGTACTGGTAGGTGCGCGTGGAGCTGTCCGGGATGTCGCCATGGGCGTAGACGTACACGTCGTAGCTGGTCGCGATCGCGGCCGGCAGACCGCTGACCTTGACCGTCGCCGGCGAGCCCGACGAGGTCGGGTCGAGATAGCCGTTCATCATGCGCACGTCGCCGGGCGCGTCGGTGAACGCATTGGTCCATTCTCCGGGCTGGCCGAAGACGGCCGGGGAGTTCCACGTCACCGACGCGCTGGTCGTGCTGCCGTCCGAGGCGCGCAGGTTCGCCAGCGTGCCGCTGATGCCGGTCGCGCCGTTCCAGCCGGCGGCCGGCTTGAGGCCGGCCTTCTCGGTGGCCGCCAGCGCGGGCGCACTCACCAGGACGGAGCCGCCGGTTCCGCTGGTCGACGGGCGCCCCCCGATGAAGTCGATGCTGACGATCAGCTGGCTGAGACCGCCGGCGCCGCCCTGCCCGGCCGATCCACCGGCCATGCCCCCCGTCGAGGCGCCGCCCGTGCCCAGGACGCCGCCGCTGCCCACCACGCCGCCGCTGCCGGCGACGCCGCCCGTGCCCACCACGCCGCCGGTGCCCACCACGCCGCCGGTCGACGGCGCCAGATCCATTCCTGCATCGACGACCACGCCGCCGGTACCCACCACGCCACCGGTCGACGCGGTTCCGCCGGTACCTGCGACGATCACGCCGCCGGTACCCACCACGCCGCCGGTCGACGCGACTCCGCCAGTGCCGACGACGACCACGCCACCGGTGCCCACCACGCCGCCGGTCGACGCGACTCCGCCAGTGCCGACGACGACCACGCCACCGGTGCCCACCCCGCCGCCCGTCGACGCGAGTCCGCCAGTGCCGTCGCCGACCACGCCGCCGGTGCCC
>CAZJMY010000255.1:0-33199 GCA_964546845.1 uncultured Myxococcales bacterium
CCGCCGGCCGCCGTCTCGCCGCCGGTGCCGAGCGTGCCGCCCGTTCCCGTCGACGGCTTGCCGCCCGCGCCGCTGGAAGGTGCGCCGCCGGTTGCCGTCGTGCCTCCGGTCGCGGTCGTGCCGCCGGTGCTCGTGCTGCCGCCCGACCCGCCGCCCTGTCCCGTGCTCCCTGAGCTGCAACCCCACACCAGGAGTGCGCTCGCGAAAATGACCTTACCGAATCTCGTGCTGCCCACCGCGACCTCCAGTCGATGCCTGTTTGACGTCTCGTGCGATCCCCCCCAATGCCCGCAATCGCTCCCGTGGATCACGGGTCCGCGGTGCGCGCATGGGGACAGACCGGGAGAGTCCGGCACTCTAGTACGGAGGCGCGGAAGGCAAGCTTCTGCTTAGTGGCGCCCTCAGCGGTGCGGGTGCCACTCGCCGCGATGGTAGTCGTAGTGGTCTTCGTGGCGGTCCCACCGGCCCGGCTCCCAGTCGTAGCCGCGGCGCTCGCGAACGTAGTGTCCATGGACCCAGACGTAGTGGGGGTGCCGCCACTCGTAGTGACCGCGGTCCCAGACGTAGCCGCGGCGCTCGACGACGCGCTCTTCGCGCGGCTCCGGCGGCGCGTCGCGCCCGCCGTGAATCACGATCACGGCCGCATCCGCCGCCCGGGCCGGCAGCCAAAAAGGTGATGATAAGGACGCCGCCAGGACGGCGAGCGCCGGGACGGACCTCAACGCTGCTCTTCTCATGCCTACCCCTTAATCATGCGGATGGCCCCCGTCGAGCCTCGGCCGGGCGCCGGGGCCCAAGGGCGGGCGGGCAAGGGGCAAGGGTGCGGGGGCGGGTCAGCGCTGGATCGTCGGGCGGGCGCGGTGGCTGTCCCAGCCGGTGGCGCGGCCGTGGCCATACAGGAGCCGGAGGCAGGTCGACGCGAGTAACGCGATCAGCCGAACGGCCACATTGTCCATCGGGGGACCCATCGGCGGGTCGCCCCGCCGACCTGAGCCCCCCCGGTCGTCCTATCCGCCCAGTGCCTCCCGCGCGACGTCCGGGATACGCGTGAACTGGACGATCATCTCGTCCTTTCCGACGTTCAGGTGGATGCCGCGATCGTCGACAAACCCGATGGCCGTCGCCGGCAAGAAGAGAGGGGCCGGCGCGACGTGCCCCTTGTCGATGCGCATGTACCCGCTGTCGCGGTCGTAGGCCTCGACGATCCCGACCATCTCGTCCCGCTCGTCCAGCACGGGCGTCCCCTCGGCGATCCGGTCGCGCAGCTCGTGCAGCTGCTGCGCGTCCAGCGACAGCCGGCGGGAGAAGTCGCGGCCGCTCTCGACCGTCGCGGCCCCGGTCAGCTTGCCGTCCCTGATGACCGGCCGCACCTCGGGCATGCGCTTGTAGACGGCGGACACGACGTCGCGCGTGACGTTGAGGTGAATGGCCGCGGGCGTGACGCTCTCGATCGCCAGGTACGGGATGTAGCGCGGCGCCGTGAACGCCCCCTGCGTCTCCAGGTAGCCCAGCCGCTCGTCGTAGCGAATCAGCTTGCCTACCTTGGTCCCCTCCACGTCCACGACCTCCATGCCGGCAAAGAACGGAATGTTGTCGTGCCCCATGACTGCCTCCTCTTCCGTGAGTTCCATCACCTGTCTCGTTGGTGTCGAACCTACGGCGGTGAGCGACGCGCGGCAGACGCCGGAGCCGAAAATAGGACGCTGTCTTACTGGGGTGCGGCTGAGGACTTATGGATCAGTCTCGCCTCTCCATGATCGACGACCTCTGGTACAAGAACGCCGTCATCTACTGCCTGGACGTGGGCAGCTTCATGGACACGACCGGCGACGGCACCGGCGACTTCCAGGGGCTGGCCCGCCGGCTGGACTACCTGGCCGGCCTCGGCGTCACGTGCATCTGGCTGCTGCCGTTCCAGCCGACGCCGAACCGCGACAACGGCTACGACATCAGCGACTACTACGGCGTCGATCCGGCGCACGGCACGCTGGGCGACTTCGTCGAGTTCTCGCACGAGGCGCGGGTGCGCGGCATTCGCGTGATCATGGACCTGGTCATCAACCACACCTCCGACCGCCACCCCTGGTTCCAGCAGGCGCGCGCGGACGAAAAGTCTCGATTCCGGGACTTCTACGTCTGGTCGAAGAAGAAGCCGCCCGGCGCGAACGAGGGGATGGTGTTTCCAGGCGTTCAGAAGACGACCTGGTCCTACGACGAGAAGGCCCGCGCCTACTACTTCCATCGCTTCTACGAGTTCCAGCCAGACCTCGACACCAGCAACCCCGCCGTGCAAGAGGAGCTGCGCAAGGTGATGGGCTTCTGGCTGGAGCTGGGCGTGGCAGGGTTCCGGGTCGACGCGCTGCCCTTCGTCATCCAGAACAAGCGGCCCGACCAGAAGGGCGGCCCGCGCTACGACTACCTGCGGGACATGCGGGAGTTCCTGCAGTGGCGCACGGGCGACGCGGTGCTGCTGGCGGAAGCGAACGTCACGCCGGACAAGGACGTCACCTACTTCGGCGACGACGGCGACCGCATGCACATGATGTTCAACTTCCAGGTGAACCAGAACCTGTTTTATGCGCTGGCCACCACCGACGTGCGACCGCTGGTGCGCGCGCTGGAGCGGACGCGCCTCTTGCCGCCGACGGCGCAGTGGGCGCACTTCCTGCGCAACAACGACGAGCTGGACCTGGGGCGGCTCACGGACGCGCAACGAAAGCGGGTGTTCGCGGCGTTCGGCCCCGACAAGAGCATGCAGCTTTACGACCGCGGCATCCGGCGGCGGCTGGCCCCGATGCTGGGGGGCGACCAGCGGCGGCTGGAGATGGCCTACAGCCTGATGTTCACGCTGCCGGGAACGCCGGTCATTCGCTACGGCGACGAGATCGGGATGGGCGACGACCTGGCCCAGCCCGAGCGCGAGGCGGCGCGCACGGCCATGCAGTGGTCGTCCGCGCCCAACGGGGGGTTCTCGCTGGCCGGACGCCCGCGGGTTCCGGTGATCGCCGACGGGCCGTTCGGGTGCGCGAAGGTCAACGTCGCCGACCAGCGGCGCGATCCGGCGTCGCTGCTGAACTGGACGGAACGCATCATCCGGATGCGCAAGGAGTGCCCCGAGATCGGGTGGGGCACCTGGCGGGTCCTGCACCCGCGCGCGCCCGGCGTGCTGGCGCTGCGATACGACTGGCGCGGAAACGCGGTGGTCGCGGTGCACAATCTGGCGGCCGAGGCGCGGGAGGCGACGCTGGCGCTGCCCGACTTTCCGGGGAAGGACCTGGTGAACTTGCTGTCCCACGACAACAGTCGCGGCGACCGCCGCGGCGCGCACAAGCTGGAGTTACCGCCCTACGGGTATGCGTGGTATCGCGTGGGCGGCCTCGACGATCTGCAGACGCGGGAGCCAAAATGACCCAGAGCCAGACGGCGACGGCGATCGAGAAGCGCAACAGCGTCCGGGTGAGCGGTAGCGGCGACGTCACGGTGTTCTTCGCCCATGGATTCGGCTGCGACAAGAACATGTGGCGATTGCTGGAACCCGTGTACGCCAAGATGTACCGGACGGTCGCGTTCGACCACGTGGGCAGCGGAACCTCCGAGCTGTCCGCCTACGATCCGGCGAAGTACAGCTCGTTGCAGGGCTACGCCGGCGACGTGCTCGAGATCGCCAACGCGTTCGGCACCGACAAGAACGTGTTCGTCGGCCACTCCGTCAGCGCCATGATCGGCATGCTGGCCGACCTGAAGGCGCCGGGGCGGTTCGCGGCCCACCTGATGATCGGCCCGTCGCCTTGCTACATCAACGACGGCGACTACGTCGGCGGCTTCAACCGGTCGGACATCGACGCGCTGCTGGAGGCGCTGGAGAGCAACTACCTCGGCTGGTCGAGCACGATGGCGCCGGCCATCATGGGGGCGCCCGATCAGCCCCAGCTGGGCGTCGAGCTGACCAACAGCTTCTGCCGGACCGATCCGGAGATCGCCAAGCAGTTCGCGCGCGTGACCTTTCTTTCCGACAACCGCGCCGACGTCCCGAAGCTGAAGACGCCGACGCTGATCGTTCAGTGCGACGAGGACATCATCGCGCCGCTGGCCGTCGGCGAGTACCTGCATCGGCACCTGCCGCACAGCACGCTGCGGATCATCGACAACGTCGGTCACTGCCCCCACCTCAGCGCTCCCAGCGCCTGCTCGGTCGCGATGGACGAGTTCCTGGCGGCGGAGGGGTTCTAACCCTGTCGGGGCAACGGCCGTCCGAGGATCCGCACGACGCGGCCGTCGCGGCGGCGGTCCGCGAGGTGCTGGACACCGCGGCCTGCGGGCTGCTGCAGACGACGGCGGACGGCACGTTCCTGAGGGCGAACCGGCTGTTCTGCCAGTGGGTCGGCTACGCCGCCGACGAGCTGGTCGGCAAGCGCCGGTTTCAGGACCTGCTCACGATCGGCGGGCGCGTCTTTCACCAGACGCACTGGGCGCCGCTGCTGCAGATGCAGGGGTCGATCTCCGAGGTGAAGCTGGAGATCGTCGACCGCGCAGGCGGGGCGATCCCCATCGTGGTGAACGCGCTGCGCCGGACCGAGCACGGCGCCGTCGTGCACGAGATCGCCGCGTACATCGCGCGCGATCGCGACAAGTACGAGCACGAGCTGCTGCAGTCGCGGAAGCGCCTGGAAGTGCTGGTCGCCGAGGCCACCAAGCTGCAGGCCGAGGCGAAGGAGCGGGCGACGTTCGCCCAGCAGATGATGGGGATCGTCAGCCACGACCTGCGCAACCCCCTGTCGACGATCCAGACGGGCGCCGTGCTGCTGGCGCGCGGCGAGCTGACGGCGGGGCAGCAGCGCGTGCTGGCGCGCATTTCCAGCGCGACCGACCGAGCCACGCGCCTCATCGGCGATCTGCTGGACTTCACGCAGGCGCAGCTCGGCAGCGGATTGACCGTCGTGCGGCAGCCGATCGACCTGCACGCGGTCGTCGCCGAGACGGTCGAGGACCTGCGTCTGGCGTATGCGGGCCGCAAGATCGTGCACGAGAGCGTCGGCGCCGGCGGCTGCTCGGCGGACGCGAATCGGCTGGCCCAGCTGGTGGGCAACCTGGTCTCGAATGCGATGACCTACGGTGCCGCCGAGGCCGCGGTACGCGTCGTTTCGAAGGTCGACGACAGCACGCTGGCGATCTCCGTGCACAACCAGGGGCCGCCGATCCCGCCTGACGTGCTGCCGCACATCTTCCAGCCCATGTCGCGCGGCTCGGAAGCCGGCCGCGTGAGCCGCAGCGTGGGACTGGGCCTGTACATCGTCAGCGAGATCGCCCGGGCCCACGGCGGCACCACGTCGGTCACGTCGACGGCCGCCGGTGGGACGACCTTCACGACCGTCATCCCGCGCCAGCCGGCGGGCGCGGAAGGTTAGACTCCGCCCGTGCGCGTCCTGGGAATCGGCGACGGCCTCGACCTGGGGTCGATGTATCTGAACCTGCAGCGCGCGGGACACAACGTGCGCGTGTTCGTGGGCGACGCCGCCTCGCGCGACACGATGGCGGGGCTGGTCGAGACCACGCCCGACTGGCGCGCCGAGCTGGCCTGGGTGCGCGCGGCGGGCCCCGATGGGTTCGTGCTGTTCGAGACCGCCTCGCACGGCGCCCTTCAGGATCAGCTGAGGGGTGAGGGCCTGCAGGTCATCGGGGGCAGCGCGCTGGGCGATCGGCTGGAGAGCGACCGGGGCTTCGGCCAGCAGACCATGCGCGAGGCGGGCATGCGGGTCGCGCCGCACTTCGCCTTCGACGACTTCGCGGAGGCCATCGCGTTCGTGCGCCGCGCGCCGGGCCGTTACGTCTACAAGCCCTCCGGCAGCGGGTTCGCGTCGGGGCGCACCTTCGTCTCGCAGCTGGCCGACGGGATGGACCTGCTCGCCGTTCTCGAGCTGCAGCGCCGCAGCTGGCCGGCGGGCGAGCCGGTCCGGCTGCTGCTCATGCAGCGCTTGAACGGCGTCGAGGTGGGCGTGGGCGCCTACTTCAACGGCCGCCGCTTCCTGCAGCCTGCCTGCCTCGACTGGGAGCACAAGCGGTTCTTCCCCGGTGACCTCGGCGAGCTGACCGGCGAGATGGGGACGCTGGTCACCTACCGGCGCAGCGAGCGCCTCTTCACCGAGACGCTGGCCCGCCTGGAGGACGTCCTGCGCGCGGGGCGCTACCGCGGGTACATCAACATCAACACCATCGTCGACGAGGACGGCGTCCACCCGCTGGAGCTCACCTGCCGTTTCGGCTACCCGGGCTTCGCGATCCTGCAGGCGCTGCAGCTTTGCGGCTGGGAAGAGCTCTTTCGCCGCATGTCCGACGAGGAGCACGGTGCCGCGCAGCCGTTCGCCACGCGCGACGGGTACGCCGTCGGGGTGGTCCTGACCGTCCCGCCGTTTCCGTACGCCGCCGGTTACGAGCGCCTCTCGAAGGGGCTGCCCATCGTCTTCGATCCCGCGCTCACCGACGACGACCGCGCGCACCTTCACTTCGCCGAGGTGGCGCTGAACGAGGGCCAGCTCGTCACCAGCGGCGTCGTCGGATACGTCATGGTCGTGACCGGCCACGGCGCGACGGTCGGCGAGGCGCGCGCGGACGCGTATCGGCGCGCCGAGAAGGTGTACCTGCCGAACGG
This sequence comes from uncultured Myxococcales bacterium, assembly GCA_964546845.1. GTDB lineage: Bacteria > Myxococcota_A > Polyangia > Fen-1088 > Fen-1088 > JADGRB01. The sequence continues at coordinate 6,647 of CAZJMY010000255.1, forward strand.
ACGCTACCGGCGCGACATCGGCGAGCGGTTCATGGCCACCGACGAGGCGCGCCTGGTGGCCTGGGGCTGGCTGCCGCCGTAAAAGTGTCGGCGGTAAGCCTCGAAGCAGCGCGCGCCGGCGGCCAGGCGAAGCAGGGCGCCCTCGCCGATCGCGCGCGCGCAGCGCGGGTCGGCGGCCACTAGCGGGCCGATCACCTCGGCGTTCCAGGTGGCGGCGTGCTGGACGTCCAGCGTGGCGTGCAGCGCGAAGTACTGCCGCAGTCCGGGATCGACGCCCAGGCGCCGCAGGCCGGCGTTGACCTGCGCCGCGCGCCCGGGCGCGGTGAGCTCGATGACGCCCAGCGCGCCGACGGCCTGGTAGGCGTAGTGGCGGTTCCAGGCCAGGGCCACCATCAAGTTGGCGAGCGCGAGCGCCGGCCACACGATTTGTTCGAGCGGGAGGTGCACCGCCAGGCCGGTGGCCAGCTTGTCCAGCATCGGGCCGTGCATCCCGGATCCATGGCCGCGCCCCATCTCGTCCCAGTAGTTGCGCGCCATCTCGAGCTTCGGCCGGGCCGGCATCTTTAGCTGGGTCAGCGCCAGCAGATCCTCGAATCCGGCCTCGCCGGCCACCTCCTGGCCCAGGAACCAGCGCAGGTCGTCCAGCGAGGCCTCTGCGGCGAGCCACGGGAACAGCGGATCGCGCTGGCCGGGCCCGGTCTCGCGCAGGGCCGTGAACCAGTCGAGGAAGCGGTCAGCGTCGTCGGGGACGTCCGCCAGCAGCGGCGCAACCTCGCGGCGTGCGCGGGCGACGAAGCGCTCCTCGTCGCGGCGATCGGCGAGCTCCGAGGAGGCGTCGCCGGCAGGCGGATCCAGGGTGGGGCGCAGGCGCTCCTGGTTGCGCCGGGCCAGCCGCCGGTGCAACTGCGTCAGCGCGTCGGTCGGTGACCGCCGGGGCGCGGCGGTCTGGGATTCGAACGCCAGGGCCGAAGCGGCGGGCGACATGGTCATTTCTTCAAGCTGGCGCCGGGACGACGGCTGGCAAGGTTCACCCGACGGTGGCGGTGAGGGCCACGACGGCCAGCCGCTCGACGTCCTGGTAGGCGGGGCGTTCCAGCTCCTCGCCGAAGACGTCCGGATCCAGCTCCTCCCAGGTCCAGGCCGAGGCCGCCTCGCGCAGGGGGCGCTCGAGACGATCGCGGAGCAGGTTCCGGCCCTCGACGATGGGGACGCCGGTGTAGAGCACCAGCTGGCCGCCGCGCCCGGCGCCGAGTCGCTGCAGTCCCTCGACGGCGATGCGGGCGGCGAGGTCGATGCCCAGCGGACCGCCGCCGTCGCGGTAGAGGCGTGGCGAGCCCGCCGTTGCGGCGTCCGGACCAGCCAGGTACGGCGGGTTGGACACCACCACGTCGACGTCGCCCTCCACGCCCGCCAGCACGTCGCTGACCTTCAACGTCACGGTGGAGGCGTCACGCCCGGCCAGCGCGACGTTCACCGCCGCCAGCCAGAGGGCCTCGGGGCTGACGTCCGCCAGCACGACCTCCTCGGCGCGCGCCGCCAGCACCAGCCCGCCGACCCCGGTCCCGCACCCGACGTCGACGAGCCGGCGCGCCTTCCAGACCGTACGCGCCAGCAGCGCCGCGTACCGATAGCTGTCCGGGCCGAAGAACACGGCGTCGCTGTCCGTCGTCGGGTACGCGGAGTGCACGAAGATGAATCGTCCGGTCGGCGCCTCCAGCGTCGAGAACCGCACGCGGCTCACCAGCATGTCGGGGCCCGGACCGGGCCGCAGGATCTCGGCTGTCTCGCAGAGCGCGAGAAGGGGCGCGGGCAACGTCTCGCGGCGAAACGGACGGCTCCAGCCGAAGACGTCACGCAGGCCGCGCGCCTCCACGGCGCCTTCCCGCGCGTTCACGCGCCGGTGCGTCTCCGGCGTGGGCGTGACGAACGTGTAGCCCGTGGCGCGCAACGCGTTGCCGAGGTCCACCAGCGCCGCCTGCCGGCGGTCGAGACCCTTTCTCCCGCCAGGTTGCTGCTGGTTCACGGCTCACAAGATGGCCGCAGATGGCCTGGCCGCAATGCCGGCGCGCCGGCCGCGCGACGGGGCGGCAGCGGGTCCGGTCCACGTCGATCGTTAGACCAGCAGCAGAACGAGCAGCACGACGAGCAGAACCACCACGACGCCGCTGCCCAGGTAGATGTAGACGCGGCCGCCTTTGAAGTCCTGGAGCTCGCGCGCCTGCTGCTCGCGGCGGGCCAGGGTGCCAATCTCGGTTCCGCTGGTCTCGGCGGAGGTCGCCGGAATCGGCGCGGTCGGCTCCGCGGCGATGGGGGCGGGAGCCCTGGGCGAGGGATTGGCCATGCTCGCGGCGGGGAAGCACCACACGGCTAACAGCGTCGCAACCACAACTCGTCGAATCGCGTTCATCGGGTCTCCTTGGGCGGATTGCAGTCCCGGCAACGTAAACACAACGATTGGCTACGCAACGGCCCGCGGGGCCTCCCGTGGCCGGCGTTTCCAGCAGGGAACGCCGGAGCGGTTACAGAGAGGGCGGGCGCGTTACCAAACGGAGCCGTCGGAGCGACTAGGGTGCCCTTCTGAGCCGCGGCGCTGAGCCTTTACGAGCGTTGGCACGCTTGTAGCTGTGCCTCACAGCATGAGCTCGAAACAAAAGACGCGGAAAACATCCACCATCAAGTCGTCCAAGGGTTCGGCCCGGAAGCCTCGTGCCGCACGCGCAGCGGCCGCCAGCCGGGTTCATGCCGCCCCGCGCATCGCGAAGGAGGCGAAGGAGGCCGCCGCAGGACTGCCGACGCGAGCGAAGCGGCTCGTGAAAAGCCACCCGGTCCGGGTGCTCCTGGGCGCTGCGGCGATGGGGCTGGCGGTCGCCAAGCTCAAGAACCTCGTCTGACCGTTCCGCGGGGCCGGTCGACCGAGTCGGCAGACGCGGTGGGGCCTATCCGCTTCCGCGGCTCGTCCTAGTCTGGGCGCCCTCGGCGTCGCGGAAAATCACCCAGAAGGACGCGAGCCCGGGTGATGTCGAGGGGGAGCGGGGGCGGCATCGCCCATGGCGGCAACGGCTCCGTCCGCGGTCGCTGTATCGCAGTGCGCGCGCGCCGCAGGGGAGGCGGGCGGCGCTCGACGACGGGCGGGCGCTCGCGCCGCGCAGATCCCTCGGGCGTCGCGTCGAGCGCCGCGGCGAACGCGGCCGCGGTGGGATGGCGGTCATCGGGGTCCTTGGCCATCGCGCGGGCGACCACCGCCTCCAGCGCGTCGGAGAGTCCCGCCCTGGGTGCTTGCTCGCGAAGACACGGGATCGGCCCTTCGATGTGCATGCGGATGACGTCGCCGATGTCCGACGACGTGAACGGCTTCGCGCCGGTGAGCATCTCGAAGAGCAGCACGCCGACCGCATAAAGGTCTGTGCGCTCATCGGTGACCTGCTCGCGGCTGCACTGCTCGGGTGCCATGTAGCTGGGGGTGCCGATGGCAAATCCGCCGGCCCCCGCCGCGCCGTCGTGAAGCTGTGCCAGGCCGAAATCGACGATGCGCAGGTGATCGTCGAATCCCGGCTCATTGCTCACCAGAAGGTTCTCCGGCTTGACGTCGCGGTGGACGATCCCTTGCGCGTGAACGTGCGCGAGCCCGGCGAGCAGCTGGCGCGCCAGGTGAAGCACGCGCGCGGGTTGCATCCGGCCGCCGCTGCCGTTCAGTATCTGGCGGAGTGAGACGCCGCCCAGCAGCTCCATGACCACGTACGGCGTCCCCTCGACACCGAAGTCCACCAGCGAGGCGCAGTTTGGATGGCAGACGCGGCTGAGCGCGCGCACCTCGTTGCGGAACTGGTCGAAGAACGCCCGCTGCGCGGCGACCGCGGGGCTCAGGAACTTGATCGCCACCGGCCGCCCGACACCGAGGCGTTCGCCGCGATACACGGTGCCCATCGCGCCCGTCGCGAGCTGAGCTCGAACCGAGTACCGCCCCTGAAGGATCGCGCCGAGACGCGGGTCGATGAGCCCGAACACACCTACACAGTGCGAGGCGCGCGAAAAAAGGTTAGCTGTGAGCTCCGGTGGCGGGCGGGGGAACCGCCCGGGTCATTGACGGTCGAAGAAGTCGAACACGTCGGGGAGAACCAGGGGGACCATGCCGGGGTGGTCGGCGTTTACCTCCTTGTATTCGGACTTGAAGCCGTTCGTCTTCAGCCAGTCTCGCAGCAGGTGGCTTCCGTCGACGGACGGGGCCTGGGTTCCTTCGGTGACGAAGATGAAGGTGTTGCGAAGGGCGTCCCAGGGATAGCCGGTCTCTTGCACGAAAGGCCCCGACATCGGCGCCAGGCCCTTCCAGTACGCGGCGTACTTGCCGCCGATGTACCACGTGCCGCCACTTCCCATCGAGTGGCCGAACAGAAGCATCGCCGAGCGATCGATCGGGTACTCGGCCAGCACCAGCTCGAGGACGTTGATGACGTCCTGTTCGCTGAGCTCGTTGGTGCGTTCATCGGCGGCCGTGACTTGAGCCATCAGCTTCGCGGCTTCGTCCGGCTTGCCGAACGGTGACGAGAGCCGCAAGAAGTTGCCGTACGCCCCCTTGTCACCCAGCGGCGCCACCAGCAGATAGCCGTGTTGCTGCGCCAGCGTCAGCATCTGCTTGTTGTTCTGATCGACGTAGGTGCTCTCGTCGGCGCCCGCGCCGTGCAGGAACATCGCCAGCGGCAAGCTGCTCTGGCCGTCCCAGTTCGTCGGAACGTAGAGGCGATACGGCTCGTCGGCGCCCGCGGCGGCGAAGTGGTACTTGCGGTGCTGGTCGCCCTTGGCGCGCCATTGCGCGGAGCCGGGCATGGTGGTGGACTTGGCCAGCTGTTGCGCGGCCGCCATGACCGCCTGCGCGTCCAGCAGCGTGCCGAACGAGATCGACCGCTGACCGGCGGCGCCGCCCTGGCCGCCACCGCCGCTGGCGCCGCCCGCGGGCGCGCTTCCACCCGATCCGCGGCCAGCTTGGCCGGCGGCGCCGGGCTGGCCGCCGGTGGCCGATTGGCCGCCGGTGCCCGGGTGGCCGGCGGTGCCTGCGGACGCCCCAGCGCTTCCCGCGGAGCCGTTGACGCCGCCCGACGCGCTGGTCCCCCCGCTGCCGGTCGTCCCGCCGCTGGCGGCCTGGCCCGTCCGTCCGCCACCCCCGGCCCCGCCGGATGCGACCCCGCCCGTGCCGGGCGACCCGTTGCTCCCGCCCGCCCCCGGGCTGCTCCCATCCGTCTTGCCGCACGCAACCATGGCGGCGCACAGAAATCCGACAAACGCGATGCTTCTCGACGGGCGTCCGCTTCTCATGCCGGCCCTGCAGCGCCCCGGCCCGGCCGAAATGGTCCAGAAAACGTGAGGCCCGGGGGGCGCCGGGTCACCGCTATCAGAGCCTGCGTCCCCTGGGCGGGCGGGGTAGGGCGCGAAAGGACAGGGTTCCCTCGTAATAGAGGGCAGCGGCGGTCAGGTGCCTCGCCTGGACATGAACCAGTTGGGTACGCCGAGAATGTCCGCTTGCTCGACCACGTCAAAACCGAACTTTCGGTAAAACCGCACGTTCTCGGTCTTGTCAGTTTCCAGGTAGGCCCGCGCCTTTTCCGCGTCGAGGCGCCCGCAGAACTCCGCCAGGAGGGAGCTGCCGATCCCTTGTCCCTGTCGATCGGCGTCCACCGCCACCGGCCCGAGATGCCAGTGAGGCTCGCGCGGGTCGAGCCGCGCCCAGGCGCTGGTCCAGGTCAGGACCCGCCGCACGGTGCCGCCCGCGCTGCCCAGGGCGACGGCCGGCAGGATGCTCACCTTCTCGAGCAGGCCCGGCTGGCACTTGCCCGGCGGCGCCGCCGCGCTCACGCCCAGCAGGACGTCGCCGCGCCAGGCTCCCATCACGATCCCGCGGCGGTGCACGCCCCGCAGCACCGGGAAGAAGAACCTGGTCAGGGCGCGCGTGCGGCGTTCTGGATCTTCCCCGAACGCACGCGCGTTGATCGGGTTGTCGCGCATTCCCCGACCGAGCAGCCGGGCTGCGGCTTCGAGGTCCGCGCCTCCGAGCTGGCGAACGATGACCGCTTGCCCCCCCGGTTCGTCCATTCGAAGAGATAATCCGCTGGGTCGCTCCGGCCGTGCAAGTGTCGCCGCAACCGGCACGCGGGTCGTCTTCTTTTGACACGAGACGCCTGTCTGTAATACAAGACAGTCCTCAGGCCCATCGAACCCTGTCGTTAGCGCCCGCCTGCGGGCGCGCTCCAGCGAAAGGACCGTTCGATGAAAAATGGCCTCCGAAGATCTGCACTGGTCGCGAGACTGGGCAGCGTTCCACTCATTTGGCTCGCGCTCGCGGCGACCGGCCCCCTGGGCGGGTGCTCGAGAGACTCCAGCAGCCGCGGTGACCTCGAAACGACCGGCACGATCGGTCTCACGTTGGCGGCCAATCCCGGCGTCACCCTGAACGCCGTCACGTACACCATCACCGGCAACGGTTTCAGCAAGAGCGGCACGATCGACACCAGCGGCGCGCCGACCATCAACGGCACGATCGGCGGCATCCCGGCCGGAAAGGGCTACACCATCACGCTGACGGCGAAGTCGACCGACGGCAACACGACGTTCACGGGCTCGGCCACGTTCGACGTGACCGCCGGCGCGACGACGTCGGTGACGATCCACCTGAATGGGTCCGGGAAGACCGGGACCGGCTCCGTCGTGGTGAACGGCACCATCAACCTGAACCCGCGCCTCAATGAGGTGACGGTGACACCACAGACCGTGTTCGTCGGCGCCTCCGTCAGCTTGTCGGCTGTCGCCAGCGATCCCGACGCGGGGCCGTCTCCGCTCAGCTACTACTGGTCGACCACCGGCGGTGTCATCGACAACCCGATCGGGTCCAGCGCGACGCTGACCAGCGCAAAGCCCGGCACGTTCACGATCACGGTGACGGTGTCAGACGGCGCGGGGACCGACAGCGCGACCACGACCGTCTCGTTCGTCAGGCCGTCCGGCGCCGGCGGCGCGGCCGGCGCCTCGGTCGACGGCGGTGGCGCGGGGACCGGCGGCAGCGGCGGCGCCGTCGCGGGCGGCCCGAGCAAGCCCAACATCTTGTTGATCATCGCCGACGATCTGGGTGCCGAGGCCTCGGCCCTCTACCCGGCTCTCGCCGGGACGCAGGGGCAGGTGCCGATCCCGAACATCCAGGCGCTGGCCAACAACGGCCTGGTGTTCAACAACGCCTGGGCCAGCCCGGTCTGCTCGCCGACGCGCGGCACGATCGTCAGCGGCCAGTACGGCTTCCGGACCGGCGTGACGACGGTGGGCAACGTGCTGCCGACCTCGACGGTCACGCTGTTCGACCGCCTCAACGCCGACACGCCCTACACGCACGCGTTCTTCGGCAAGTACCACCTGGGCGGCGGCAGCATCGACGTCCGCCCGCCGACCGTCGAGGCGGACGCCAGCGCCATCCTCCAGCACGTCCGTGACCTGGGGATCAAGACCTACCGCGGGATCCTGGGCGGCGCGCTGTCCGACTACTTCAGCTGGTGGACGTTCGACATCAACGGGCCGCAGCTCGCCAACACGACCTACTCGACGACGGCCCTGACGGACTACGCGATCGACTTCATTCACCAGCAGGCGGCGAACCCGTCGCAGCCCTGGTTCGTGTACCAGGCGTTCAACGCGCCTCACGCGGCGAACGGCGGCAACAACCCGTTCCAGGTGCCGCCGCCCGAGCTGCACCACGTCGATCTCAGCTCGGTCGGCAACCCGGCGCCCGGCGCCTACCAGACCAGCATCCCGGTCTATCAAGCGGAGATCCAGGCCCTGGACACGGAGCTCGGCCGCCTGCTGGCCGAGGTCGATTTCAGCAAGACGCTGGTCATCTTCATCGGCGACAACGGGGTGCCGCCGCCGGTGAAGGACACGGCGACGGGGCTGCGCGACGCCAAGGGCAGCGCGTACGAGGGTGGCGTGCGCGTCCCGCTGATCTTCGCGGGCGCGGGCGTCACGCGGCGAGGGCGCGAGGACAGCCTGGTCGAGGCGGCCGACCTCTACGCCACCATCCTGGACGTCGCGGGCGTGGCCGGCGTCAGCCACGTCAACGACAGCTTCAGCGTGAAGCCGCTCTTGACCGACGAGGCCGCTTCCAGCGGGCGGACGTTCTCGTTCTCGGAGATCTCCAGCGGGACCAGCCAGCGCCAGTACGGGCTGCGCGACACCCGGTTCAAGCTGGTGAACAACCTCGGGAAGTGGGAGCTGTACGACCTGGTTGCCGACCCGCACGAGGCGACCAACCTGTACCTGAACCCGGCGTACGCGGCGGCGCGCGACGCGCTGCTGGCCGACGTCGCGGGCCTCAGGGCGGGGGCCGCCCCCGGCTACTTCCAGTCGCCGTGACGATCTAGTCGTTCTCAGTCATCGTCGAGCGCCGTGGCCGCCCCCCGGGACGGCTGCGGCGCTCGGTTTCGTTGCGGCGGCGGGTTGCCGTAGCGCCGCGCGCCCATGGCGGCGGCGTGGCGCGCGTTGGCCGTCCAGATCACGTCGTCGACGATCGCTCGGTTGCTGGCCGGCAGAGCGGCATCGACGCCGACCTCGCGCAGGACGGCGAGTCCCCGATCGCCGCGCGCGGCGAAGGCGAAGGCGGCGGTGCGGGTCACGAGGGGGTCGTCGTGAAACAGCAGCGCGCGCAGCTGGGGATCGTCGGTCGGCGCCAGAGCCTTCTGCAACGTGTCGACCGTATAGGTGTTCACCCCGCCCGTGAAGCGGGCGCGGTCGGCGTTGGATTTGATGAGGTCGACCAGGGCTTGCTGCCGCGCCGTGGGCGCCGGGCGCCCGGTGGAAGCGGCCGGCTTCTGTCCGACGACGACGTATTGCAGCGGCAGGCTCTCCGCGACGGTCCGGGCGCTGAATCCGCCGGCCTGCAGGTCGGCGACCACTGCCGCGGGCGACACACGGGCGCGCGCGGGCGGACCCTTGGGCGACTCCGCCGTGAAGTCGACCACCACCACGAAGCCGCCCGGGCGCAGCGCCCGGTTCAACGCGGCGGCATACCGGGCCCGGTCGGGCAGCCGGTGCCAGCTGTCGATCACCAGCAGGCGATCGACGCTGCCGTCCGCGAGCCCGGGATCGCCGGCGGGCAGACGTTCGACGGTCACGTTCGTCAGCCCGGCCTTGGTCACGCGGCGCTGGAGGTCGGCGACCGTGTGCGGCTCGACGGCCAGCGCCAGCACGCGGCCCGTCGCGCCGACCCCGGTCGCCAGCAGCGGCTCCAGCGGTTCGGTCCCGGCGCCGATGGCCGCCACGACGTTCCCCGGCCAGAGCTGCAACAGGCCCAGGACCTCGCCGGGCTTCTGCCAGGCGTCGCGCTCGAGGATCTCGAACGCCTTCAGGTCCTGGGACGCGTGGCGGACTTCGTGAGAAGGGGACCTCGTGTCAGCAGCGGTCCCGTACGACGGGACGATCAAGACCGCGATGGCGATGCCCGCGCGGGCTCGACCAGCAAGAACATCGAACATCTCACCGTCCTCCGCTTTTTCGAATCGTGCGTCGCCTCTCACGGGCAGCGGCGATCGCGGGCCGCGCCGCTGCCGTCGGCGCAGAGCGCCCGCAGCGCCGCCTCGATCGGCGCATTGTCTGGAAAGCGCGTGCGGGCCTCACTCAGCGTGGCCAGCGCGCGCTCGTCGTGGCGCGTGGAATGGAGCCCCACCCCGTAGGCGTAGGCGTACTGGCTGTTGTTCGGCGCCAGCGCGGTGGCCCGTCCCAGCTCGGTCACGCCCGCCTCGATGTCGTTGCGGCGCACCAGCAGCATCCCCAGCGCGAAGTGGGCGTCCGCCGAATCCGGGTAGAGGGCGCAGGCCTTGCGCAGCAGCGTCTCGGCCTGGGGGTCGTCCCCGCCGGCGCGCAGGTCGTCGGCGTCGTTCAGCATCGCGACGATCGACGTCTCGTCCCGGCGCAGCGCCCGGTCGAACGCGCCCCGCGCGCCGGCCGCATCACCGGCCGCCCGCCGAAGCCCCGCCAGCTCGACCAGCGCCTCGGCCCGGTCGGCATTGGCGGTCAGCCACCCCTCGTAGTCGGCCAGCAGCGCGGTCACGTCGCCACGTCGCTCCGGCGGCAGCGGGACAGCGCCGGCCTGACCCAGAAGCGGCGCGACCGCCCAGCGCACGGCGCGCGAAGCGTCGGTCGCGTGATTCGCCAGCAGCTGCGCGCGTCCCGGGTCCGGCGCCGCGCGCAGCGCCTCGACCGCGCCCAGCCGCAACCATGGTTCCGGCGCGCGCAGCAGAGGTTCGGCGACGGCCGCCGCGTCAGCCGGCGCGCTCTGCCCCAGCGCGGACAGCGCCGTGGCCTTGGACAGGCCCGCCACCGTCGGGTTGTCCAGCAGCGCGCGGACCGCGGCGGCGGCGCCTGGTTGCTCGTGCCGCACGCTCCACAGCACCGGGCCCAGCAGCTCCGAGCCCCATGGTCCCTGCCGCCGCCCGCTGCGGTGTCTGGCGATCTCGGCGGCCGCCCAGGCGTTGTTGCGCGCATCGTGGCAGCTGGCGCACGCGTTCGGCGTGCCGAGGGCCGCGCTGAGATCGGGGCGAGGCACCGCGATGCGGTGGTCGCGCCGTTCGTGAACCTGCATGTACGTGCGGGTTGGCATGTGGCAGCTCACGCAGCGCGCGCCCGCCGAGTCGACCGGATGGAAGTGGTGCTGCGGGCCGTCGAAGATCTGCCGGTCGTGGCACTGCGTGCACAGCGCGTTTCCTTCAGCGCGCAACCGCGCCGAGTGGGGATCGTGGCAATGGCTGCAGGTCACCCCGCGCGACGCCATCCGGCTTTGGAGAAACGACCCGATCTCGAACACCTCGTCCTTGATCTGCCCGTCGACGAAGTAGAGCCCCTCCTGCAGCAGGTCCGGACGCCAGGTGTCGTGCATCCGCTCGTGAGACGCGTCCTCGCGCAGGCGGACCCGGTGCGCGTGGCAGGCGCCGCATTGATCCAGCTGCTCGGCCTGCGTGTGCAGGCCGTTCATGAGCGCCCCCGCCGACGCCAGCGCCGGGTGCGGCCCAGGCCCGGCGTGCTGCTCCGCCTCGACGTGCGCGGAGCCGGCCCCGTGGCAGCTCTCGCACCCGTCTCCCAGTTCGCTCCACCGGCTGTCGAACCGCCCCGTCGCGTCCGAGAAGCGCTTGCTGAAGGCGGTCGTGTGGCAGTCGCCGCACATGTGATTCCAGTTCTGGCGCGGGCGCATCCAGAACAGCGGGTCCGCCGGCGTGACGTTCGTGTCGGGGTAGAGGTGAAACCAGCGCTGCCCGCCCTGCGCGCGCGGGCGAGCGTCCCAGGCAAACGGCAGCGCCTGGATCCGCCCGTCGTCAAACGCCACCAGATATTGCTGCAGCGGCGCCACTCCCAGCGTGTACGCGACCTTGAACGTTTCGGCCCGGCCCTGCTGATTCTCGGTCGTGACCAGGAAGGTGGCTCCCTGTCGCGTGAAGCGCGTCTCACGCCCGTAGTAGCGAAACGTGACGTCGTTGAAATCCCCCAGGACGCTGTCGCCGTCCGCCCGCTCCATCGCGTGCCGGTGATGCGACGACGCCCACGCCGCCTGCTCCCCCGGGTGGCACCCGGCGCAGGCTTCCGACCCCACGAAATGCGCCGCTGCGCGGCTGGTCATCGCCCCGTGCGCCGTCTCGACCCGCGCCCGCCCCAGCAGAAAGAGCCCCGCGGCGACCGCCACCGTGAACACCAAGGCAACCGCCCGGCGCCGCCGAGCGAGGAATGACAGCCGTCCCATGAAGAAGAGACATGTCTACCATAGCAGACCGAAGAAGTGGGCACGAGACGCCAGACCGCGGTAGGCCTCACCCACCGGCGGCTTGCCGGAGCGCGCGGCCGAGGGCGGCGGCGTCGGGGTAGCGCTGCTCGCGCTCCTTGGACAGGCAGCGCTCGATCACCTCGACGACCGGCGGCGACAGGCCTTCGCGCGCCGCGGCCAGCGGCGGCGCCGGCCGTAGGATCACGGCGTTGCAGACCTCTTTCAGCGTCTCGCCCACGAACGGTGGCACGCCGGCAAGCATCTCGTACAGGACGACGCCCAGCGACCAGACGTCCGCGCGGGCGTCGATGTCCGGCGCGCCGAACATCTGCTCGGGCGCCATGTACTGCGGCGACCCGACCACCATGCGCGCGGCGGTCAGCGCGACGGCCTGGCGTTCCCCCTCGGCGGGCTCGACCGCCAGCGCCTTGGCGATCCCGAAGTCGACGACCTTCACGGTCGGCGCGTTGTGGCCGGGGAGACGAGCCAGGAACAGGTTGGCCGGCTTGATGTCGCGGTGGACGACGCCCGCCTCGTGCGCCGCCGCGACGCCGCGGCAGGCTTGCAGCGCCAGGTCGATGGCGGCCGGGACCTCCAGCTTCCCGGCGCGGTCCAGCCGGGTGGCCAGATCCTCGCCCTCCAGCAGCTCGAAGATGACGAAGGGGAGATCGTCCTCCGTGTTGCCGACGTCCAGCACCCGCGCGATGTGCGGATCGCGCAGCCCCATCACCAGCCGCGCCTCGCGCGCGAAGCGTTCGACGGCCGCGTGGCTCTGCACCAGCTCGGGCCGCAGCAGCTTCAGCGCCACCGGCGCGCCGCCCTCGCCGGCAAGCAGATCGCGGGCTGTGAACACGATCCCCATCGCGCCCTGCCCGATGGCCCGCTCGACGCGATAGCGGCCGGCCACCACCTGCCCGGGACTGAGCGGCAGCGCGGCGCTCGCCCACAGGGAGGCGCCCTCCGGCAGCGTCGCCTCCGTGGCCGCGGCCGGGGACGCCGCGCGGCGCACCTGCCGCACCCGCCGCAGCTCGTTGCGCAGGCGCAGCTCGGTCGAGGCCTGGCGCGCAAGCATGTCCAGGGCCTGCATCTGCGCGGGCGACAGCTGCCGGGGCACCCGGTCGATCACGCACAGCGTGCCCAGCGCCGCGCCATCCGCCGCGCGAAGCGGCACCCCGGCGTAAAACCGGATGCGCGGATCCCCGACCACCAGCGGGTTGGTCGCGAACCGATCGTCCGCGTGCGCGTCCGGAACCACCAGCGTGTCGTCCGCCGCAACGGCGTGCCCACAGAACGAATGCTCCCGCGGCGTCTGTTCCCGCATCAGCCCCACGCGCGCCTTGAACCACTGACGGTCTCGGTCCACGAAGGTGACCAGCGCGATGGGCACCTCGCAGATGCTGGCGGCCAGCTTGGCCAGGTTGTCGAAGGCGGCCTCTGGCGGTGTGTCCAGCACCTCGGCGCGGTCGAGGGCGGCCTGCCGTGCGGCCTCGTTGGCGGGAATCGGCGGGGGGCTCATCCGTCGACGAAGTGTAGCGCGCCGTCGAGCGGAGTCAGCCCGGTGGCGTCTTCAGCCGGTCGACGGAGCGGGCGTTGCGGGGAGGGAAACGTGAAGGCGAACGCGCCCTGCCCGGCGGAACAGCTCAGTGGAACGAACCGACACTGACGGTCCCGGACAGCTCGCTTCGCACCAACAGGACGGCGGCGGCCGCGTCCAGAAGAACCCCCGCCATCGCACCGATGGTCCTGCCCGACGCCGGGCGGCGGCTCGCCCAGACTGCGGAGACGTTTTCCAGCGGAACGGTGCTGACTGCGCCGGAAGGCGCCTGCCGCAGGAGCAAGCCGCCGGTGGCCCGAATCGCGACCACCGTTCCCTCCGCCTCCGAGCCGTCGCGATAGCGCAAGCGAACGCGCTCGTCCGGCGCAAGGCCCCGCTCGACGTCGTCCCCGTAGAACATGAGTTGCGCGCGGTGGTCATCGGCCGCGGACCCTATCCCGTACCCCATGGCCGTGAAGCAACCGCTGAGCGAGCCGGCCATGAGCAGCGCCGCCGCGACAGAGAACACGCGGCCGGTGACGCGTCTCGTTCGCATTGGACGGACCCTCCCCACAAGATGGCGCGAGCGCGCGAATCGACCCAACCCGATTAGATTAACGACCGGGACGGCGATATTTCCCGCAGGGCCCGACGGCCCGGAAATCGGGCAGCGGCGCTTGCGCCCAGGGAACGACACCCGCCCGCTGAATCGGCCGCGTGGGAAGCATCGTCGTCCGCCTCGGAGACCCCGCGTCGGCGCCGCTCAGCAAACGGAGAACTGCGAGAGCTGGAGAGAAATTTCCTGCCGTTTCTCCGGGCGGCGTGAGCGTCGCTCCCGCCCGTTCCCGCGGGCCGCGTGACCGATCGGCCGGCGCGTAACCCCTGAATCTGTGCGGTCGAGAAGACTTGAACTTCCACACCCTTGCGGGTACCAGAACCTGAATCTGCTGGAGGGGCGGGGTAGGGGTGCGGAAGGACTGGGTTAATGGAATTGAGAGAAACGGAAAAGTTCCCGCGCCGTCTGGTTCGCCAGTGAACGCGGGAAGTTGGGCGGGAACTGGGGGCGCCTGGGCGCTCCGGCATGTGTCAGGCGAGGTCGAGTATCGAATGTCCGTTACGCTCTCGCGTTGCGGCGTCCGGCAGCGTCCCGCCCAACCGGGCACGCCCGGCCCTCAGAGGTCAGCGGACTTCGATCTTCATGTGCTTCGGCAGGAACCCGTGAGCTGTATGACCCGTGCGCGTGATCGTATTCGAGACGGTCTTGGTCATCTTGTCGTTGAAGATGTCGTGACCCTGAAGGAGCGAGTGCTTGATGAGCGCAGACTCGATTAGTCCGAGCGCCTTCCGAGCATTTTGGCCCCGCGACGACTGCCACTCGCCAGCCACCACGACGCGCTGGCCGTTCTTCGCGCCGTTCTTGAGCTTCATCATCAACGGGATGTTCCCCGCTAGGTGCTGCCAGATCCGGCCGGCTACCCCCTTGCTCTTGCCGATGTAGAGGGGAGCGAAAGAGCCGGCGAACAGCCGGCCGAACATGTAGACGCCCGGCCCCTCGGGGATCCGCTCCCAGTCGCAGCTGTAGATCAGGTTGTCTTTCCGGCCGTCAACCAACCTCACCGGCGGGTGCCAATAGACCTTGAGGTTCATCGCCATGGCGGGAAGGTATCACCAGACCGGCGACGGAACGGACCTTGCCCTCTCGACGAGAAGCTGCGAGAACATACGAAACCCCTGACCATGTTCGATGCCAGTCCAGGTGGGTCCCGCAGGTACATCGGCGTCGATCTCTTCTGCGGTGCGGGCGGGATGTCCCTCGGCTTCGAGCAGGCCGGCATCCAGGTAGCCGCCGCCGTCGACCACGACGAGATCAACGTCGTCACCCACTCGTTCAACCTGCCTTCGTCCGAGGCGATCGCGGCCGACCTCTCCAGGCTCTCGGGGAATGAGATCCGGCGCCTTACCGGCATCGGCGACCGCACCATAGACGTCGTCTTTGGTGGTCCGCCCTGTCAGGGGTTCTCGGTCGGCGGGAAGCGCGACCTCCTCGACCCGCGCAACAACCTCATCTTCGAGTTCGCCCGCCTCGTCAGAGAGCTTCGTCCGTCGTACTTCGTGATGGAGAACGTCTTCGGGCTCCTCGGGGACGACTTCGAGGAGAAGGTAGCTTCGCTGTTCCTTCGCTTCAAGCGAGCGGGCTATGACGTCGTCCCGGTTCGCACCCTCGACGCCAGGGACTACGGGGTGCCGCAGCACCGCAAGCGCGCCTTCATCCTCGGGCACCGTCGTGATCTGCCCGCGCCTTCCTATCCGGTCCCGGTGAAGGAGGTCCCGACCGTCTGGGACGCGATCGGCGACTTGAGCCAGGTCGACACCAACCTCGGCAGTGTCGTCTGGGACACGTATAGCGGCCCCCTCGGCCGAGCGAGCGCCTATTCTCGGGAGCTGCGCGAGAACGCCGATGCGCGGACGGGGCGGATCACGGGGTTTCTGCGAACGACTCACAGCGAGGCCGTGATACGGCGGTTCGCTAAAACCAAGCCCGGTGAGCCGGAGCCGGTGAGCCGCTTCATACGGCTGTCGGAGTCGGGCGTCTCCACCACCATTCGCTCCGGGACGGGCGCCGACAACGGGTCCTTCATGGCACCCCGACCCATCCACCCGACGCAGCCCCGATGCATCTACGTTCGGGAAGCTGCTCGGCTCCACTCGTTTCCTGACTGGTTCGAGTTCCATCGCACGAACTGGCACGCGTTCCGCCAGATCGGGAACTCGGTCCCTCCACGCCTCGCACGTGCAGTAGCCGCTGAGATCCTGAAGGCCCTCACCCAGGAAACTGCCAATGCCGCCAAGAAGATCGTCGCCGCCTAACAATCAGCTCAGCCTGCTCGAGATAGCCGCAGAGCCGACGAAGGAATTCTTCATCTCAATGTTGTCGAAGGACATCGGGCTGATCCCCGCCATCATCGACCTGATCGATAACTCGCTCGACGGCGCACTCCGCCTGAAGGAAGAACGTTCATTTGATGGCCTTCACGTCAATGTGGACTTCAGTCCGTCAAAGTTCAGCATCTCCGATAACTGCGGCGGCATCCCGGTAGATATCGCACGAAACTACGCATTTTGCTTCGGACGACCAGACGGGATGCCTCCCACGGAACATTCCATGGGCCAGTTTGGCGTCGGGATGAAGCGTGCCTTGTTCAAGCTGGGCAACTTGTTCACTATCGACTCTACGACCGCGACATCGCACTTCCAGGTCAAGCAAAACGTCGCCGAGTGGAAGAGGACCAAGGACTGGAAATTCCGCTTCGCGACTCTCGAAGAGAACAAGACCTACTCAGCCGGCAAGCGGGGAACGACGATCGTCGTTGAACAACTTCATGAGGGCATCAAAGCGGATTTCGCTTTAGATAACTTCTCTACCCGACTCACAGAGGACATCGCTGCCCGACATGCTGAAAGCATGTCTCGGGGGCTAGAGATCAAGGTCAATGGGGTCGCGCTTCAGTCCCACAAGCCGACTGCACTCAAAGTGACGAATATCAAACACGCCCACCGCACCGAGAAGTATAAGAACAAGAGCCATGCGCCGGTGGACGTCGATGTCTTCGCAGGTGTCGACGAATCTGAGCCGAAAGCTGCTGGATGGTACGTCTTTTGTAACGATCGCCTAATCCTGCGCGCGGACCAGACGCTCAAGACCGGCTGGGGCGAAAATAACGGAAAGACCATCCCGAAGTACCACAACCAGTACGCTCGATTTCGCGGCTACGTGCGGTTCGATTCCAAGGAGGCAGACCAACTGCCATGGAATACAACCAAGACTTCGATAGATGAGGACCATCCTGTGTGGCGGGCGGTTCGACTTCAGATGATCGAAGCCATGAGGCCGGTGATCGACTTTCTGAACGAGGTAAAGGAAGAAAAGGACAACGAAGAGGACGAGAGCACGCCACTGAATGACATGCTCGACGCGGCCGAATCTGCCCCTGTGGATGAGGTGTCGACTGCAAAGGTCTTTGGCGCGACCGTCAAGAAGCGGGGCGCTAAGAAGAACGGCATAATCAATATTTTGTATAAGAAGCCAATTGACCAAGTTGACCTTGTTAAAGAGGCGCTTGGCGTCGAATCGGCAAAAGAAGTCGGGGAGAAGACGTTCGAGTATTTTTTTAAGTACGAGTGTAGCGAGGAAAAGTAGTCTATGAGCCCAAGCTACAGGAAGATCAACTACTCGCTCCGGCCAGCCAAGCACGTCGAGCGGAAGATGATTTTTGAGTCGCTTCGTCGGCTCTCGCAGTTGTCGAAACTTGAAGAGTACCAGTACATCGGGTTCGGCTCGGTCTACTTTGCTGACTTCCGACTCGCTCACAAGGGGCTCGGGATCGATGCTTTAACAAGCGTTGAAAGAGATGGTAACCATCGCGCCCGGTTCGAATTCAACCGGCCATATCGATGTGTGAATATTGAGTACGGAGAATCGACCAGGATTCTTCCAACCTTGTCCTGGGAGAAGCCAGCAATTCTATGGCTTGATTACGACGGCAAGCTTGACCTGGACGTTCTGACGGATATTCGGACGTTTGTTGTCGAAGCCCGTCCTGGAAGCGTCGTGATCGTGTCGGTCAACGTGCAAGGGTTAAAGGATCCTGCAAAGTCTTCTCTGGACGACCTCATCCGGCGCGTCGGCAGCGAGAAGGTTCCGGTCGGAACGACGGAGAAGGACCTTCGCAGCTGGGGAGCGGCTGCGATCGAGCGCCGGATCATCCAGAATGAGATAGAGGAGAACTTGGCAGGCCGGAACGGTCCTCTGCCTCCTAATCAGAAGGTATCGTATCGGCAGTTGTACAACTTTCACTATGCCGACGATGCGCGGATGCTGACGACCGGAGGGCTCCTCTTCTCGGAAAGCCAGCGAGCCGACGTCGATCGATGCAGCTTCGAAGACTTCGGATACATACGTTCCGCAGACGATGCGACGGAGATCGTTGTGCCGAGACTGACGCACAAGGAGATCAAGCACCTCGACCACCAGCTTCCCAAGGCGACTGGCGCAAAGTCGAAGACTATCCAAGCACCGGGGATCCCGTCGGAGGACGTCGACGCATACGCCGCGGTGTATCGCTACTTCCCGAGCTTCGCGGAGGCTGAATTCTAGGGATGGTCGCGGCCCAACAAGATGGACCACGTGGGGACCTGCGCCCACGAAAATTTCGGAAGCTGCTCGTCAGGTGGGGCGAGGACAAGCGGCGTAAGTTCTTTTGGCGCGACCAGGCCAGCGTCGATCCGTTCCGGATGCTAGTGACCGAGATCCTGCTGAGCCGGACGCAGGCAGCTGTTGCCGAGCCCGTCGCGACGGCTGTGCTCTCCGAGTTCCCGTCGGCGGACGCCCTGGCCGGCGCAGACCTTCACAGGCTACGCGGCCTGCTTCGGCCCCTGGGGCTCCAGAACAAGCGTGCCTCGATGCTGATAGCCTGTGCGCAGACGCTGTGCGATCGGTTCGGGGGGGAGGTCCCGCGATCACAGACGAAGCTCGCCGCGCTCCCGTACGTGGGGCCGTACGCGGTCGACGCGGTCCAGTGCTTCGCATTCCGCAAGCGTGTTCCGGTCGTGGACATCAACGTGGCTCGCGTGTACCACCGGGTCTTTGGCCTGCCCGAGCCTCACAAGCGGCGGCGTCACTCAACCGGGCTTCGAGACTTCGCCGCCAAGATGCTGCCGGGCCGAGGTGTCGCGCTGTTCAACTGGACGCTGCTCGATCTCGGCGGGGTGATCTGCACGGCGCGGTACCCGAAGTGCGAGCTGTGCCCAGTCAGACGGATCTGCCTGGCTCACGCCGACGGGACCTGCGGGTGCAGGCTGTCTCAGAACGGGGTCTTGTCGGTCTCGCAAGTTCGAACCGGCGCCCGCCCGGCCTCCGCGCGGCGCCTTTCGCCGTTGGCCGTGCCTCACTAGTGCACCGCCGTCGAGATGCTATCAAGCATGCGACGGTGGGAGGCGATGATCGCGCGAGCGGGCTTGGTCCACTCGAACGGCGTTGGGGAGCGGGGTCCGGCGTCGTCCGCGAATTCGCCTATACTATTGCCTAAGCAGGTAAGCCTTTATGATGCGGCATGTGTCGAACAAAGAACTAGCTGCGCTCTCGCTCTCTACCGCCGAGGTTTCGGCGCTGCTGGAGATCCCCGAGCGTCGAGTTCGCAAGGAGGTCGAGCACGGTCTTCTTCCTTCGCCGGCAGAACTCGATTTCGACATGGTCGTTTACCTCAAGGTGCTCGATCGGCTCGCGGAGCTGGAGCCGCCGGTCGAGTGGCGTCGGCGGATGCTCGCATCGATCCGCAAGGCGCTGATGCACGGGCGCATCTCGGCTGTTTCGGAGGAGCTCGAACTGGTCCCCGGTGTGTTCCAGCTGCGGCTCCGAACCGTGGTGGAGGAGGTCAGCGAGCGCCTAGTTCCCTTCTACCGGTGGCGCGATGCTCGCGTCGTGTCCGATCCGGCGATCCTCGGAGGTGAGCCTGTCTTTCGTGGCTCGCGTCTCTCGGTGAGGCGGGTTGGCGAAGCGCTGGAACGACGTGAGAAGATCGC
Organism: uncultured Myxococcales bacterium; assembly: GCA_964546845.1. Classification (GTDB taxonomy): domain Bacteria; phylum Myxococcota_A; class Polyangia; order Fen-1088; family Fen-1088; genus JADGRB01. Next base: position 26,536 of record CAZJMY010000255.1, read on the forward strand.
GACGATTCGCGAGGACTACGCGTACTTGAGCGCGAAGGATGTCGAATTCGCGCGGCGGTACGTGCGCGCCTATCCTCGGGTCGGTTGGCCTCGTGAATCCTCCAAAGCTTCTGCTGGATGAGAACCTGTCGCCGTCGATCGCGGTAACGCTGACTCGCGAGGGCTACGACGTCGTTCACGTCCGGGATCGCGGGTTGCTACAAGCGACGGACGCCCAGGTGTTCGCCCGTGCGTTCGACGAGGATCGGATCGTCGTTACGTTCAACTGCGACGACTTCAAAACTCGCGCGGGCTGTTGCGGTGCACGCGGGGTTGGTGTTCTTCGAGGACGGCGGCCTCCTGCGTGACGAGCAGTTGCGCCTCGTGCGGCAAGCGTTGGGACACATTAGTGATGAGCTCGCAGCCGGTCGCGACATGGTCAACCGGGTGCTCCGCATCTGGTTGGATGCGCCGCACGTTTTTGATCCGCTGCCCTGATCGATTTCGGTTCCGAGCAGTGTCTCGGAACGCGTGGATCGAGGTGACACCATCGATGAGATCAGCAGGGCAAGATAAAGAGGGGATGACAGGGTCGGGTAAGCACGCGCCGTGATTCAGAAAATGTAGTCATCCGCGATCTCCTCCGAAATGACAGCCACCTCGCAACCGCCGACGATTACGCGTGTTTGACCGTCATCCCCGGCCATAAGACACGGCTGTCACCGACGGTGAGGCGAGATCTGCGCTCGAAGGGTCCATTTTCACGCTTCTCCCGCGCCGGGCAACGCTCGGACCTCGCGTTGCGAGTACCGAGGCATGCGACGACACGAGCCGCAGGACGCGCACGCCGACGCGCAGGACACGTCCCCCCTGGTCCGCGACTTGGTCGCGCGGCTGCTATCCGCGGCCGTTGACAGCTCGGGAGGCGGGGACCAGGCTTTTTGCTTTCCGTCGCTCTCTGATACCCGAATAGCTGACGAGCCAGACGGCGCATCGACGAAAGGAAAGCCGATGCGACGTGTACATGGACCGTATCGCCACCACGATCGGTGGCGGATCAAGATCGTCGAGAGGCGGACGGGGGCAGTGACCCATCAGAGCTTTTCGACGGAAGAAGAGGCGCGGGCGGCCGTCCGGTGTTTGCGGCGGCGGCTTGCGTGGGAGACGGGGGTCAGCGTGGCTGACGCGCTGAAAGACTATGAGAAGCACCTGGCGCTGAAGGGGAACAAGCCGCGCACGGTGCTGACGACGATGTACCGGCTGCGGCGCTTCTTCGGGAGCGTCGGGAAGCTGGCGGTGGTCGGACTGACGCCGGCGACCGGGCAGAGGCTGTATGACGACTTCACGCAGGGGGAGACGAAGCGCGGGCAGACGATGTCGGTCGATTCGGCGCGGAACACGCTGGCGGAGGCGAAGACGTTCCTCGGCTGGGCGGTGACGAAGCGGTGGGCGCGCGCGAACGCGCTCGCGGAGGTGAAGGGCGTCGGGAAGCGGCGGCGGGGGAAGCCGCAGCTCACCGTGGACGAGGCGAGGCGGTGGTTGGCGGTAGGGATGGAGATGGCGGCGAAGGAGGATGGGGTGGTGGCGGCGCTCATGGCGCTGCTGATGGGGATGCGGGCGTCGGAGATCGCGGACCGGATCGTGCGGAACCTGGACGACGAGGGGCGGTTGCTCTGGATCACGGACGCGAAGACGCAGGCGGGGATCCGGCGGTTGCGGGTGCCGGAGAGCTTGCAGCCGCTGCTTCGGCGGATCGCGCAGGGGAAGCAGCCGACGGATCGTCTGTTCGGGGCGAGGGCAAACCGGCAGACGGTGCTCCGCCACGTTCGGCGCATCTGCAAGGCGACTGGGGTCCCTACTGTCTCTCCCCACGGCCTCCGGGGCACGCATGCGAGCCTCGCGATGACGGCGGGAGCGACTGGCGACCTCGTTGCCTCAGCCCTGGGGCACGAGTCGTTCACCACGACCGAGCGGCACTACGCGAAGCCAGAGGCAGTGGCCGCCGCTCAGCAGGTGGGAGCACTGCGGGAGTTGGAGAGAAATCTCCGGCCGTTTCCCCGGGCGGCGTGAGCGGTCGCCCGTGACTGCTCGGCGGGAACGAAAAAAAGTTCCCGCGCGTTCCCGCGACCCCCTCGACCGACCCCGATTCGCGTAACTACTTGAAATTGTGCGGTCGAGAAGACTTGAACTTCCACACCCTTGCGGGTACCAGAACCTGAATCTGGCGCGTCTACCAGTTCCGCCACGACCGCTCGTGGTTTGTCGCTATTCGGTTTTCTAGAGAGCCGCCGGGGGTGGTGGCCACCGGCGAGGGGGGTCTGATACCACGGCGGGTGGGCTGAATTCAATGGCGTGATGGGGGGCTTGATCCTCGCCCATCAGATCTTCAGCTGGAGCTGCACCACCAGGATGGTCGCGCTCTTGTTGAAGATGCCGGGCACGTCGGCGATCGGGTAGCCGCCGGGCCGCATGATCTGTCGGGTGAGGTCGACCAGGAACCGCACCTGGTGGGTGATGTCCAGGTTCAGGGCGCCGCTGATCATGTAGCGGTCCCCCTCCGGGTGCTGCAGGTCGTCGTTGAGCCACTCGAAGCGCGCGGCGGGCATCAGCACGGCCGGGCCCACCGGGAAGCGCACCGCCAGTAGCCCCCAGGCAGCCATGAATGTCCGGGCGTCCATGCGGTAGTTGATGTCGGTGCGGTCGCCGTAGAGCCACTCGCCGCGCAGCTCGAGGAGCTGGTTCGAGAAGGTCGCGTCGGCGCCGACGGCGGTGCCGGTGGTGACCTGCGAGATCTCCGGCGTGTCGGCGTTCACGGCGCTCTGGGGCCGCCACGCGCCGCCCAGGCCCAGCGTGAGGTGCTTGATGGGCCGCGACTCCAGCCGTCCCTCCAGCAGCAGCGACGGGGCGGCCAGGTCCGGCCCGGCGTGCGTGGTCCCGGTCGTGCCGGCCACGTTCTCGGCGCCTTCGCCCGCGCCGCCGAACGCGGCGAGGTAGATCTGCAGCCAACGTTTTTTGGGAAGCGGGTCGCCCCGCACCATCACACCCACGTCGCGCCCGCCAAACTGGGTCACCTTGATCAGGTTGTCGCTGGGGCCCGTGTCGGCGAACTCCCACTCCGCGATGGGCAGCAGCTCTTGCAGGCCGTACGTGCGCTTGAACAGGCCGACCGTGAACTGCAACCGCTTGTGAGGGCGAAGCTCCCCGTACACCTGCTTCAGCGCCTGCTGCGGGTTCGAGTACGCGAACTCCGCGAAGTCGACCAGCAGCTTGGCGGACAGCCACTTGTACGGCTGCGCGAACCCGCGCAGGAAGGCGCGGTTCAGCGAGAACCCGTTGTCCTTGATGGGGTTCTTGTCGTTGAACTCGTAGTTGTAACGGGTCTGCAGCAGCATCCGGAACTGGAACCCGTGGATCTTCGGGCCCAGCTCGGGCTCGTCGCCGAACACGTCGCCGTTCGGGTTGGCGCGCGGCGCGATCTCGGTGGCCTCGGTGACGTCCTCGTCCGCCGCCGCGCCTCGCTGCGCGCTCTCGACCGGGGTCTCTGCCGGCGGCGGCGGTTCCTCGGACGGGGGCGACGGAATCGGGATGGGCGGCTCGGCCGGCGCGATGGGCGGCGTCCCCAGCGGCGGGGCCGGAACCGGAACGGTCGCCGGTGGGGTGCTGGGCGCCGGCGCGCCCGGCGGCGGCACGGCCGAATCCCCCGGCGGTGGCGCGGGTGCGGGCGCCGGCGGCGGGGGCAGGGTCGCGCCGTTCGGCGGCAGCGCCGGGGCGGGCGCCGGCAACGCCGGGGTGGGCGTCGGCTGGACCCCCACCCCCGGCGCTGTCTGCTGGAAATCGCGGTGTTCGGCGTCCTGGGCAACCGCCCGGCCACCGAAGGACACCGCGAGGATCAGGGTGAGCACGAGGGGGCGCACCCCTTGCAATTAAGGATGAGCCTCCACGTTCACAAGGCCGGCTCCTCCAAAACCCGCGGGTCCTCTTCTGAGTCGCCGCGGTCTCAGTAGTGCGTGCAGGTCGCCAGGTAGCAGCTCGGATCGCCGCCCGATTCCTGGTAGCAGCGGTCGAGCGCGTCGTCCTCGACGTCGGTCATGTTGGCGATGCCGAACCCGCGCCAGGTGTCCTCGGTCACGGGGTACTGGTCGCCGTACGAGTCCTCGGCGATGCAGGTGACCTGGTGGACGGCCGACCACTCCCAGTAATAGTGGGGGCGCGCGAAGACCGGATGCTCCCAGTGGCGCCACTGCCGCGCGCCGTAGCTGACGTGCGCCGGCCGCAGCACCCGCACGCTGTGCTGGCGCACCATCGGTCCGTGTGGGTGGACGCCGTTCGGATGCGGCTGCCAGCGCGGCGGCTCGGGGCGGCGTTCGGTGTTGCGCACGGGCGGCGCGCGGAACGATCCCGGCTGTTGCGGCGCCGGCGCCGGGTGCATCTCCTGGTGGGCCGGCGGCCCGTGGTCCTCATGGTGCTCTTCGTGGTGCTCTTCGTGGTGCTCCTCGTGATGTTCGCCCCGATGTTCCTCGGCTCTCGCGGAGGAGCCGGTCACCCAGGCGATGGAGAGCACGACGGCCGCGGACAAGGTCAGCTTCATGGCAACCTCCCAGATGTGGTTGGGGGCGCAATATAAGCATCGCCCCTACGGACGAAACAAACTTCAGCGGTCGTCGTCGTCGGGCGTGATGTCGCCGCTGCGCTCCAGCGCGCGGTACAGCGTCCGCCGGTCGATCCCCAGCTTCTCGGCGGCCTTCTTCTTGTTGCCGCCGCACTCGCCCAGCACCAGCTGAATGTAGCGCCGCTCGAGCTCACCCAGCGTGGGCCGATCGGCGATGATCCCACCGTCGGCCCCCGACCCGCCCGCCGCGACGCCGGCGGACGCGCTGCCGCCCACCTCCGGCGGCAGGTCCGACGGCAGCACGATCCCCTTGGCGACCGCGACGGCACGCTCGATGGCGTTTTCCAGCTCGCGCACGTTCCCCGGCCAGCTGTAGGCGGTCAGAAGGCGCAGCGCTTCTTGCGACATGGCCGCCACCTCGCGCCGCTCGCGCCGCGCCGTCTTGCTCAGGAAGTGGGCGACCAGGCTGGGGATGTCCTCGCGCCGGTCGCGCAACGGCGGCAGATGGACGGTGACGACGTTGATGCGGAAGTAGAGGTCCTCGCGAAAGCGCCCCGCCTTGACCTCGTCCTCCAAATCCTTGTTGGTCGCGCACACCAGGCGCACGTCGACGCGGATGGATTCCGTGCCGCCGACGGGTCGGACTTCGCCGTCCTGCAGCGTCCGCAGCAGCTGGGCCTGCATCTTCGGCCCCATGTCGCCGATCTCGTCCAGGAACAGGGTCCCGCCGCTGGCCGTCTCGAACAGGCCGCGCTTGGCGGCGACGGCGCCGGTGAACGCGCCGCGCGCGTGGCCGAACAGCTCGGACTCCAGCAGCGACTCCGTCAGCGCCGTGCAGTTGACCGGGACGAACGGCGCGGCCGCCCGCGGCGAGTGCGTGTGGATCGACCGCGCGACCAGCTCCTTGCCCGTGCCGGATTCGCCCTCGACCAGCACGGTCGCCGTCGAGCCCGCGACGCGCGCGACCAGCTTGTAGACGTCCAGCATGACCGGGCTCTTGCCGACGATGTCCTGCAGCTGGGTCTTGCCGTCGGTCGGGACCGTCTTTTGCTCGGCGACCAGCCGCCGCCGCTCGATGGCGCGTGCGACCGTCAGGCGCAGCTCTTCGATGTTGAACGGCTTCGAGACGTAGTCGTAAGCGCCGCGCTGGATCGCCTCCATCGCACCCGTGACGTCGCCGAACGCGGTGATGAGGATGACCGGCGTGCTCGGCGCCTTGGCAGTGAACGCCGCCAGCACGTCCAGCCCGCCCGACCGCTCCATGCGCACGTCGGAGACGACCAGGTCATAGCGGCCGTCGCCGCTCTGGGCGCGCTCGATGGCGTCCACGCCGTCGTCGACCGCCTCGACCTCGTACCCCTCGCCACGCAGGATCTCGCACAGCAGATCGCGCGCGACGCGATCGTCCTCGGCGACCAGCACGCGCGTCGTCGGGGCGGTCACGCGCGCCCCCCGCTCTGCGCGCGGCCCGATCCGGTGCCGGGGTCCGTCCGCAACCGCGACCGGATCTCGCCGCCGCCAGGCTGGGCCACCATCGGCGGGCCGCTGCGCGGCAGCCGCACCGCGAACGTCGACCCGGCGCCGGGCGCGCTCTCGACGGAGATGCCCCCGCCCAGCGCGGCCGTCAGCTGCCGGCAGATCGCGAGGCCCAGCCCCGTGCCCTTGCCGCGCCCCTTGGTCGTGTAGAACGGCTCGAAGATTCGCCGCAGGTCGTCGGCGGCGATCCCGTGGCCGGTGTCGCGCACCGTGATCAGCACGTCGTCGCCTTGCGCCCTCGCCTGGACCTCGACGCGGCCGTCCTTGTCGACGGCGTCCAGCGCGTTGGACACCAGGTTGACGATGATCTGCCGCAGCAGCCCCGGGTCGGTGATCAGCTCGCCCACCTCGGGCTCGACGCGCGTCGTGACCTGGGCGCGCTTGTCCGGGGCGCCGCCCCGCACGACCTCGACCACCTCGTCCAGCAGGCGGGGCAGGGCGGTGGGCTGGCGCTCCGGCTCCAGCGGCCGCGTCGAGTCCAGGTAGTCGCGCACGATCTTGCTGATGCGCTCGATCTCGCGCGCCGAGACGTCCAGCCGA
>CAZJMY010000256.1:0-3565 GCA_964546845.1 uncultured Myxococcales bacterium
GTCTTGAAGTCGTACCCGGTGGCCCAGTTCGTCGACTCGACGTACTTGTCCGCCGCCAGCAGCTCGCCCGTCGAGCGGTCCAGCACGTACACGAACCCGGTGCGGCCCGGATGGATCAGCAGCTTGCGCTTGGGCTGCCCCTTCCAGTCCATGTCGACCAGGATGTTCTCCATGATCTCGTCGTAGTCGTGCTGGTCGTGCGGCACCAGCTGGTAGGCCCACACGACGTGCCCGTCCTCGGGGCGGCGCGCGATGATGGCGCACGACCACTTGTTGTCGCCGGGGCGCAGGTCGGGGTTCCACACGCCCGGGTTCCCCGTGCCGTAGTAGACGAGGTCCAGCTCGGGGTCGTACGAGACCCAGCCCCACACGGTGCCGCCGCCCAGCCGCCACTGCCCGGCGGGCCAGGTCGTCACCCCCTGGTCGGGCGCGCGGTCCTTCTCGTAGAACGCGTGGAACTCGGCGCCGATGAGGACGTCCTTGTCCGGCCCGCTGTTGTAGCCGCGCCAGACCTCCTTGCCGGTCTTGACGTCCAGCGCCAGGATCCAGCCGCGCACGCCCAGCTCGCCGCCCGAGTTGCCGACCAGCACCTTGTCCTTCACGACCAGCGGCGCCATGGTCGTCGTCTCGCCGACGTCGATGTCGCCGACCCTGGTGCGCCAGACCTCTTGCCCGGTGTCGGCGTCGACGGCGACCGTCGTGGCGTCCAGCAGGTTGTAGATGATCTTGCCGTCGGCGTAGGAGGCGCCGCGGTTCACGACGTCGCAGCAGGCGATGCCCTGCGCGCGCGGGTCCGGGTGCGGCTGATAGACGAACTTCACCGCCCCCGACGGCTTGGTGAGATCGATGGCGATCAGGTTGTTGGGGTAGGGCGTGACGACGTACATCGTGTCGTTGACGACCAGCGGCTGCCCCTCGTGCCCGTGCGGCGAGCCCGTCGACACCGTCGTCGCGACGCGCAGGTTCGACACGTTGTCGGGCGTCAGCTGCTTGAGCGGGCTGAAGCGCGTGTTCGCGTAATCGCCCGCCGGCAGGCGCCAGTCCCCGTTGGGCAGCGGCGAGACCAGGTGGATGCCGGGCACCTGCCCGCCGAGGTCGGTCACCGCGCCGACCCGTTCGGTCTGCAGCTTGGGCGGCAGCGACGACGCGTCCTTGGAGCAGCCGCCGGTCAGCGCGCCGGCAGCCGCCAGCGAGACAAGGAGAGGGGTGACCTTCATCGACGTCCTCGGGTTCATCGCAGGGTGTAGAGGTAGGCGGCCACGTTGCGGGCTTCCGCGTCGCCCAGACCGACGGCGGGCATCGCGGTGCGCGGATCGACGCTCTGCGGGGAACGGATCCAGGTGATCAGGTTGGCGGGCGTGTTGGGGACGCGGCCCGCGATGAAGCTGCGCGCCGCAAAGTGGTCCAGCGGCGGTCCGATGACGCCCGCCGCGCCCGTCACGTCGTCGATGTCGTGGCAGACGCCGCAGTGGCGCGCCTCGACCAGCTGCTTGCCGGCCGCCGGGTCGCCGCCCATCGCGACGCCGTCGGGGAGGGTGTACCGGCTGCCGCGGCAGCCGCCCAGCAGGAGAAACGCCAGCCCGAGCAGCGCGGCCCGGCCCGTCATCGGGTCTCCCCGCAGATGCGAATGACGGCGGCTGACAGCCCCGCGAACAGCAGCCCCAGCGCCAGCGCCGCGCCAGCGACCAGCCCGACCATCGCCGTGAACCGCTTCTGCTCGGTCATGGTCTCGGCCAGCGTCGGGAACTGCTTCCCCTCGGGCAGCGGCTCGGTCGCGCGCAGCGTGCGGACCGAGCGGACGATGGCGGCGACCGCCACGGTCAGCGCGGCGACCGTCAGCGCCAGCACCAGCCCGCGCGCCACGGCCAGCGACCACTGCCGCTCCCCGCCCGGGCAGGCGTGGCCGACGACGTACCAGGACGCCGTCCCCTGCGCCATCCAGACGAGGGCCGTCAGCGCGGCCAGGATCCAGGGGCCGTGGCCCACGCGCGACCGGAGCTTCTCCTCGTGTTCGCTCATGGCAGGCGCGTCCAGTGCGGCAGGACATACAGCGTGGCGACCACGAAAACCCACACCACGTCGACGAAGTGCCAGTAGAGGGCGGCGTTGTGCAGAGGCCGGTGCGGCGCGTCCGGCGGATCCAGGTCCGGCAGGCAGGCCACGTAGATCAACATCAGCAGCCCGGCCACGACGTGCAGCGCGTGAAACCCGGTGATCACGTAGAACAGCGATCCGTAGGCGTTCGTGCGCGGCGTGAGCTCCTGGAGGTGGTCCAGGTACTCGAGCACCTGGATCGCCATGAACAGAACGCCCAGCAGGATCGTGACGATCAACGCCAGGCGCGCCACGACGCGCGCCCCCTTCTTCAGCGCGTGCTCGCCCGCGTAGATCGTCCCGCTGGAGCCGACCAGGATCGCCAGCAGGATCAGCGCCATCTTCAGCTTCGGCGGGTGCGCCGGCCAGAGGTGCTGCAGGCGCCCCACGTAGAAGTAGGCGAAGAACAGCGACACGAACAGCATCGCCTCGGTCGTGATGGTCAGGGCCATGGCGAACGAGCCCCGGCTCTTGTCGGGCGGCAGGTCGCGGATCAACGGCCCCGAGAGCTCGCCGTCTTCGGGCGCTGGCGTGGATATCTTCCGCGCGTTCATCGGACGTCCACCCCGTGCTCCAGCTTCTTGCGGCGGCTCTCGGGCCAGAGCCAGCCGGCGGCGACCGCCACGACCGCGCCCGCGAACGCGCCGGCCACCGGCAGGCTGCGCGCGATGAAGGCCGCGAACGTGCCGATGATCGCCAGCGCCAGGACCAGCGGCAGGATGGTCTCGGCGTCACCTTTCGTGATGGCTTCGGGGACGGCGTCGATGGCGCTGGTCGACAGCGTCTGGCGGCCGTCGTCCAGCGCCCGCTCGTCGCGCGGGTCGGCGAACTCGTCGTGCTCGTCCCACAGCGGGTTCAGCGACTTGACCGTCGGGATCCGCACGAAGCCGTAGGACGCGGGCGGCGACGCCGTCGCCCACTCCAGCGTATCGCCGGCCCAGGGGTTGGGCAGCGCCTTGGCGCCCGCGCGCAACGAGCGCGCCATCTCGGCCAGCGTGATCAGCACGCCGACCGCCAGGACGAAGGCGCCCACGGAGGTCAGAAGGTTCGACGTGGTCAGCCCGTCGGACGCCAGGTACGTGTAGACGCGGCGGCGCATGCCCAGGATCCCGGACAGGTGCATCGGGAAGAAGCCCAGGTTGAACCCCACGAACATCAGCCAGAAGCTGACCTTCCCGACGCGCTCGCGCAGCATCCTGCCGGTGAACTTCGGCCACCAGTGATAGATGGCGCCGAGGACCGGGAAGACGTTGGCGCCGATCAGCACGTAGTGCAGGTGCGCCACGACGAAGTAGGTGTCGTGCACCTGCCAGTCGAACGGGATGATGGCCGTGATGACCCCGGACAGCCCGCCCACGACGAACGTCGCGATGAAGCCCAGCACGAACAGCAGCGCCGTCGTGCGCACCGGCCGCCCCAGCCACAGCGTCGCGATCCAGCAGAAGATCTGGATCGTGCTGAACAGCGAGAT
>CAZJMY010000257.1:0-10569 GCA_964546845.1 uncultured Myxococcales bacterium
GTTCCTCCAGCGGACCCTTGTTTTCACTCCCACGACCAAACGCCGCAGAAGAATGGCCGCCAGAATAGAGTTCCTCGTGCCTGAGTCAAGCGTCATGCTCAGGCGCCTCCCAATCCGATGCCCGCCCACGTCATCGATCGATCGGTCACCAGCGACGGCGGCGAGCTGACTCTTCACGTCACGGAGGGGCGTTACGCCATGCGCGTCGACGGCCAGGAGCTGATGAACAGCGCCAGCCACGGCTCCGAAGAAAGGCTCGCCGTGCACGGCTGCGCGGGACTGGCAGACAAGCCGGGAGCCCGCGTCCTCATCGGCGGGCTGGGCATGGGGTTCACGGCGCGCGCGGCGCTGGACGTGCTGGCCGCCGACGCCCAGGTGGTGGTCGTCGAGGCGGTCGCCGCCGTCGTGCGCTGGAACCGCGAGGTGCTGGGTCACCTGGCGCGCGAGCCGCTCGGCGACCCCCGGCTGGTCGTCGTCGAGGCCGACGTCGTCGACGTCATCGCCCGCACGGCTGCCGCCTACGACGCGATCCTGCTCGACATCGACAACGGGCCCACCGCGCTGACCACGTTCACGAACCGGCGCCTCTATTCGGTCGACGGGCTACGGAGCGCGTGGCGCGCCCTGCGGCCGGGCGGCGTGCTGGCGGTTTGGTCCACCTTCCAGGACGCGGCGTTCACGGCGCGGCTGCGCGAGGCTGGCTTCGACGCGACCGCCAAACGCGTGCTGGCCGGCGACGGCACGCCCCGCCGTCACGTCATCTGGCTGGCCCGACAGATCCCGGCCGCTGGCCCCGCATGACCGGCGCCCCGTCGCGCGGCAGCAGGCGAAGCTTGCGTTTCAGGACGTCCGCCTCGACGCGATCCAGCTCCGCGACCAGCGCGGCGCCCAGCACGACGCCGACCACGTCGCGCATCACGCGATAGACGCTGGGACCGTCGTCGTTCGCGCACGAGTACCGATCGAAGTCCGGGCTGAGACCCAGCTGCCCGCCGATGTACGACAGCGGATAAAGCTGGCAGACGCTCGGTTTGATCTCCGACGGATCGAACCCGTGCACGATCGCGGCGTGGTGAAGACCGCAGCCGCGCGGCCCGGAGTGCTGCAAGAAGATGCAGCCCGACGAATCGTCGTCCGGATCGACCGTCCCCGTGCGCAGGACGATCCCCTCGGGCGCGGCCGGATCCACCTCCGGGGCGCGCTCGTCGAACCAGGTCGCTGGGCGGCGCCAGCTTCGCTTCATGACGGACGAGACCTCCGTCGCGCGGCGCAGGATGGCGGACTTCTCCGGGATCAGCACGTCGGCGCCGTGCTGGCAGCAGGCGTCGTTGCGCTGCAGGTCGGCCTCGTCGCGGCAGCGGCAGCTGTGCGACATGCAGTCGGGCGTGAACGTGGCGCGGAAGATCTCGACGTCGACCTCGGCGATCAGCGGGTGGTCGATGCCGCGGTGGACGGGCGCGCGGACGATGGGTGGGACGGAGACCCGGGCTTGTTCGCTGGCATCCATGTCGTGCCAGCATGTTCGTCGCTCAGCGCGCCGAGGACAAGTTCAAGATCACGTTCGCGCTCTAGGCGAGACCGGCCGCGCGGGCGAGCAGCAGCACCCCGGCGCTGACGACGACGGCGCCGATCGCGCGCGCGAACCGCTCGCCTGAGGGGGCGAGGCGCTCCAGGGTCACGGCGGCGCCGACGGCAAACATGGCGCGCAGGTCCATCACGCCGACGGCCAGGAGCACCGCCGTCAGCGCCAGGCAGCAGCGAACGCACAGCACGCCCAGCCGCACGCCGTGCACCCACGCGCCGGTCACCGTGACCGCCGGAGGGCGGCGGTCCGCGTCCTCTCGGCGGCAACAGGCCAGCTGGCGCGCCTTCCAGGGCGTCAGCTGCAGCGCGCCCGCCGCCAGCAGCACGACGCCCACCGCCGCCGGGACGGCCCGCGCCAGCGGCGGCAACCGCATCTCGACCGCCGCCACCGCCGCGCCCAGCGGATACACGACCGCCCCCAGCGCCGTCCAGACGAAGAAGTAGCCGGCGGCCGCCACCACCGTCAGCGCTTCGCGCCGCGCGCGGCCGCAGCGCGCCCCCAGGCCGGTGCGATAGCGGACCAGCATGGGGATCAGCGACGGCAGCATCATCGGCACCATCATGACCGCCCACATCCACACGAAGGACGCGGCCGCGCCGGCCCAGGTCTGACCGGGCATGCGCATCCACGCCATCGACATGTCCCAGCCGCCCGGCATCGGCATGCCAGGCATGTCAGCGCACCCCGTATTCGTCGTGCCGCCGCCACCAGACGCCCGTCTCGTTGCGGCCAAGCGGCGCGCGGTCCAGCCACTGGTACATGCCCCACAGCCCGTCCAGGCCGCGCGCATACGCCGAGTACGTGTGGTACACGGCGCCGCCGTCCAGCACGAACGCGCTGACCCCCGGGCGCTCGCGCACGTACGTCGCCGCGTCCGTTCCCGACATGGCGGCCATCTCCGCCACCGGGCCTTCGCTGTCGCGCAGCAGCCAGGCGGATTCGCGGCGGTAGTTGTACTCGGCCCCGCCCTTGCGCTGCTGCTCCTCGGTGATGCGCACGTTGTAGTCGTCGTTGAAGTCGGTCGCGAACGACGACGCCCACGGGAAGCTCCAGCCCATCCGCTTCTTGTAGCCCTGCAGCTTCGGCAACGGCGCGCGCGACACGGCGGTCAGCATCACGTCGTGGTTCGCCAGGTGGACGGCCAGCGGGTTGAACCCGTCGGCGATCGACGAGCACGACGGGCATCCGGCGGTGTAGTCGGGCCCGAACATGAAGTGGTAGACGAGCAGCTGCGAGCGCCCGCGGAACAGCTCCGCCAGCGACGCCGGCCCCTCGTCGGTGTCGAAGCGGTAGTCCTTGTCCACCCGGACCCAGGGCAGCTTCTGCCGCCGCTCCGCCAGCTCGTCCCCCCGCCGGGTGTGCTCCTTCTCGGCCTGCAGCAGCTTCATGCGGGCCGCCAGCCACTGTTCGCGCGTGCCAGTCTCGTGCTTGGTCATCGTTGCCTCCTGCCCCTGACGATGGCCGCCCGGCCCGCAGGGGTGGGAGTAACAAACGCGACGGGTTTCGCGCGCGAGCCGTCCCCGGCCCGGACTCTCGCTAACGCGACCGAGATTCCGAGAGCGTGCTGCGGCGGAAGGCGCTGGGAGAAAGACCGGTGCGCTTGCGGAAGAAGGCGGAGAACTGGCTGGGGTTGGCGTAGCCGGTCTCGTAGGCGATCTCGATGATCGGCGTCCGCCCCTCGGCCAGCAGCCGCTTGGCGCGCTCGAGGCGGATGTCGGACAGATACTGGTGAGGGGCGAGCCCCGTCGATCGTTTGAACATGCGCGAGAAGTGATCGACGCTCATCCCGGCGGCGGCCGACAGCTCGGTGACCCCGGGGTTGCGGTTCATGCGCTCGTGCAGAAACTCCTTGGCGCGGCGGAGCACGGCCGGCGGCAGGCCCGGGCGCGGCTTGGGCGTCAGCCGCCCGACGCCGCGCAACACCAACCGCTGCGCGATGACGATGGCGGCCGACTCGACGTAGAGCCGGGCAGCCGCACCGTGCGACTCGGCTTCGACGGCCATCGACAGCGCCAGCTCGCGGCACAAGGAGTCCTCGAACGTGAAGATGCTGGGCACCTCGACGTCGCGACCCGACAGGCCGGCGGCCTGGCGCACGAGGTCGGGCCCCAGGTTGATGGCCATGTAGTGGGCGGGAGCCTCGGTCCACATGGTCGTGCGACAGCCGGCGGGCAACGTCGTCAGGTCGCCCCGCGTGAAGGTCCACGCGCGCGAGACGTCCTCGCGGCGCTGCCGGACGGGGACCGGCGGCCCCAGGTGCAGGGCCAGCCCGTGTGAGTCCAGCGCGAACGACGTCCCATCGGCGCACGGCATGGGTTCGACGATCGACAGCGTGACCCCCGTCTGATCCCCGACCTGCGGCGGGTAGACGAACATTCGCATCTGCCCAAACGCCGCCGTCGTCTCCACACGTTCAGGTACGATCTCCGACAAGCGGTCCCCCCTTCCGTACGTCCGAGATTCGTCCGGTCCGCGGGTGGCGCCGCGCCCGGGCCCAGACAGGCGAGAGCGTCGTCGAGGACGGTGTCCCCCGTCAACCACCCCGAATTCGCTGCGGTGCGCCAGCGGGCGAGCGCCGTCGCGGACGGTTTTTGTAAACTCGCGCCGGGAATTCGGTAGAGACTGACCGGCGACCGCTGCTATCGAAGTGCTCCCCATGCCGGACAAGATCAACTTCGTCAAGGTGTTCTCGGCAACGAAGGCCCGGGATCGCGACACGCTGGGCGAACGTGTGACCGCGTGGATCCGCGCCAACCCCGGCATCGCCATCCTGCGGACGGTCGTCTCGCAGACGTCCGACAGCGAGTTCCACTGTCTGTCGTTCGTGCTGATCTGCGCCGCCGGCTAGCGTCGCGGGACGGGGATGTCGAAGTGGTGGACGTCCTCGCGCGTCCCGAGCGACGTGTAGAGGCGAATCGCGGGGTCGTCGCCCGGGTCGGCCTGAACGAAGATGACGTACGCCCCACGCTGGGCGGCGATCCCCTGCAGCGTCCGGATGAGGGCCGTTGCGATGCCCCGGCGCCGGTGTGGCTCGGAGACGGCCAGGTCGTAGATGTAGATCTCGCTGCGTGCCTGCTCGAACTTCTCCAGCTCGTACGCCGCCAATCCGCCGACGACGACCTCCCCCTCGAGCGCCACGATGGCGATGAAGTGTGGCTTGCCGAGAAGCCGCTGCAGGTACTCGTCGGCCGGGACGGCACCTTGATAGGCGTCGGGGTCGTTGAACGCCTCGCCGAAGGCGGCCAGCAGCTGCCGCATCAGCGGCAGGTCGGTCACCGAGAGATGACGGCACGTGTACGCCATGGGCGGAACGTTAGGACATGCGGCGATCCACGTAAATGGAGCCCCTCGGAGGACTTGTGTAGTCTTCGGACATGCTGACCACGACAATGCTGTTGCTGGCGTTGACGGGCCCCCCTGTCGTCGCATGGAACGATCCTCCGCCCCCGCCCCCGCCCCCGCCCCCGATGGAGCGCGTGCGCGCCCGGCCGGGCTGGGTGTGGGTCGAAGGCGGCTTCGAATGGCGCCACGGTCGGTACCGCAAGCTGCCGGGCCACTGGGAGCGCGAGCGCCCCGGCCGGCACTGGCACAGCGGCCGCTGGGACTGGCGCGGCGATCATTACGAATGGATCCCCGGGTCGTGGGTCGAGGGGCAGCCGTACGTTCCGCCGCCGGCGATGGTGCGGACCGAGCCGCCGCCGCCGCCGCCCCCGCCTCCGCAGTCGGCGCCCGCCGCGCCGCCGCCCCGCCCCGGGTTCGTCTGGATTCCGGGAGCGCACGAATGGCGCGACAACCAGTACGTCTGGGTCGAGGGCCACTGGGAACGCGAGCGGCCCGGCGACACGTGGAACGCCGGCCACTGGGATCACGACGGCGATCGCCACGCGTGGCACCCGGGCGGATGGCAGCACGGCGACCGCGACGACCATGACCATGACCACGATCGCGGCGGGCGACCCTTCGCGCCGCCGCCGCCACCACCGCCGCCGGTCTCGATCAGCGGCCAGATCGTCGATCAGCGGGGGCGTCCGCTGCCTGGCGTGATGGTGGTGCTGGCCGGCAGCTCGGAGGCGCGCGTCGCCACCGACGGCAACGGACGCTACGTGTTCAATGGCCTGCCGCCCGGATCGTACGCCGTGCGTCCGAACGATCCGCACTGCGCCTTCGGGCCGGACGTGATGAACCTGAACAACCTGGGGTCCAGCACCGTCCAGAACTTCACGGCCAACTGCCACCGCTGAGACGTCAGTCGCCGCGTCGCGGCCGCTTGCGGGAAACCGGGCGGCGCGTCGACGCGGCGGCCGCTTCCTTCCAGTCTTCGGGCGTCAGCAGCTGGTCCAGCAGGGCCAGCGGCTGGCGCAGCGCGTGTCGCGCGTCGAGCATCGCCGACCAGAGATCGCCGGCAGCCGACAGGCGCCCCGCCATCGTCTTCAGGGTGAACGTGCGCGGCGACACCGCGCCCGTGGCGATCTCGTCCCACGTGCAGGGAGCGGACACCGGGGCGCCAGGCTTGGCCCGCACGGCGTAGACCGCCGCGAACGTCGCGCCCGGCGCGTTGCGTCCGGTGTCGACGAAGATGCGCCCCCCGCGGTCGGACTTGATGAACTCCTGGGTGAACAGGTCCGGGCGGCGCTTGACCAGGACGGCGCCCGCCCCGCGCGAGAACCGAAACACGTCGCCGAACTCGGTCTCGGGCTGCAGCGCCACGACGATGTGAAAGCCCTTCGCGCCGGAGGTCTTCACGAACGACGGCAGGCCCAGCTCGGCCAGCAGATCGCGCACGCACAGGGCGGCGTCTCCCAGATGGTCAGCCCCGTCTTCGGGCGGATCGAGATCGAAGACGCACAGGTCCGCGTGATCGAGGTGCGGCGCGCGCGCCGTCCAGACGTGCGGCGTGACCGAGTTCTGATTGGCCAGCCAGACCAGCGACCGCGCGTCGTTCGCCAGCGGGTAGTGGACGGCGCCGCCGGTCTTCTCGTCGCGGCGTGCGACCTCGACGCGTTCGAGCCAGGCCGGAAAGCCCTTCGAGACGTCCTTCTGGATGAACCCCTTCTTGTCGATCCCGGCCGGGTAGCGCTCCATCGTGACCGGGCGCTGCCGGACGTGCGGCAGCATCACCGGCGCGACGTCCGCGTAGTACCCGCAGAGGTCGCCCTTGGTGATTCCGCTCTCGGGGAACAGCACCTTTTCGGGGTGGGTGACCGCGACCGACTCTGCCGGCTCATGCATCCGGGGATCCTAGCGGCGATCCGCGGGGTTGTCAGACGGCGGATTCGCCACTACCTGGACGGGGATGCGCGCGAACCGGCGCTGGGGGACGGGACTCGTCGCAACGGCAATCGGCCTGACCGTGGCCAGCGTCGCCCCGGCCCAGGGCCCGCCGCCGGCCGCCGCGCCCTGCGACGCGGCGACGGCGTGCGCGGGAACGATGTCCGGCGGGTGGTGCGTCGACACGTTCCTCGCCGGCGATCGGGCGTTCCCTCAGTTCAGCGGCGTCTGGTCGAACGCGCCGGACGACGTGTGGGCCGTCGGCGCTCACGCGGGCGGCGGCGCCGTCAAAGGCGGCGGGGGCGGCTTCGCTTACCACTGGGACGGCTGTGCCTGGTCGCCGGCCGCGCTGCCCGGCGCCGCCGCATCGACGCCGGGGCTCAACGACGTCTGGGGCGCGGGCGCCCGGGACGTCTGGATCGTGGGGGCGCGGGGCGCAGCCTTCCACTGGAACGGGAGCCAGTGGTCGTCCGCCGCCACGGGCGCGTCCGGAACGCTGGACCACGTCTCCGGCACCGGCGGCGCCGACGTCTGGGCGCTCGGCAGCGCGGGCCTCTTCCACTGGAACGGCCACGCGTGGGCGGTCGACGCGCGCTTCCCGCTGAAGAAATCGGGAGAGCTCGCGGGGGACGTGTGGGCGGCCGCGCCCGGCGACGTCTGGGTCGCGGGCGGCTTGAACGCGCGCGGCAGCCTGGCCCACTTCGACGGCGGACGCTGGACGATGCCGCGCCCGTCGCCGGACCTCGCCTTCGGTCTGTTCGGGATCTGGTCGAACGGCGCGGCAACCTGGGCGGTCGGGGAAGGGAACCAGGTCGTGCGCAAGACGGATGGCGGTCGCGACGGCAGCAGCGAAGGCCGCTGGGCGCAGCTCGCGCCGCCGGCCGGCAGCTCGCGCGGGTGGGTCAACGTGATGGGCAGCGGAGACGAGGTGTGGGCCGCCGGACAGGCCGTGGGTCGCTCCACCGGCGGCGGCGTCCTTCGCCCCGTCGCGGGCGCGCCGGCCGGGTTTTATCCCGGCCTGTGGCTCAACCGGACGCAGGTCTGGGTCGCGGGTATCACGAACGCCGGCGCCGCCGTGGTCCTGCACCGCGCGCGGTAGCGTCAGCGTTCGAGGCGGAAGCGGCAGAACGTCAGGCCGAAGATCGTCCCGCGTCCCACGACCGGCTGGTCGGGCGCGGACGTTTCCAGCACGTCGACGATCGGCCACCGGAGATAGACGAACCGGGGGCCGTCGATCCGGAAGGATCCGAAGTGAAGACCGAACAGCAGCGTCCTTCCGCAATCGCCCGCGATCTCCTTGGTCACGCCGGGCGGAAGCAGGCCCGAGACGCGGCGGACCTTCCAGGAGCCCTGGACGCGTGTGGGAATCGCCCCCGCCTCGCTCATGGCGGGAACGTAAGGCCGCGTCACCTCGACGGGAACGTCCGTTACCGGTTCCGGCCGCGCCGCCCGGCTTCCGGCAGGTTGCCGCGGCTTTCGCGCTGGCACGCCCCTCGCAATATCAGAAATCAAAAGCGGGGCAGCGAGCTCGAAGCGGGGTTGGGGAAGCGGAAGGCGAGAGCTCGGCGGCGGGAGGGGGAACGGACCCGCCACTCTGAAAGGGGTGGCGGGTCCGTCGCGTTTTGGCGGGCGGTCCCGGCATGCCGTTCACTCAGGGCGCAACGCAGCGGAACCGCGGACTCCCCGAATCGGCGCCGGGCGTCCCGGCGCTCGAATGAATGGCGTGGGCGCTAGCGGCGGACCTTCTGCATCGTGTCCGCGAGGCAGGTGGGGCAGAAGCCCGGTTCGTCGGCGCGGTGGGCGCAGACGCGGCAGACGTACTCATGCGGGGGATCGGAGGGGTGCGGGCGTTGCGGCTGCTCGCGGTCCTTCTTCAGCTCTTGCTCGCGGCGCAGCGCCTCCGCCGGGTCGACCAGCTTCACCAGCGACTCGATGATCGACATGCCTCCAGGCTAGCACGCGGGCTGGTCATAGCCCGCCGCTATCACGGTCATCCAAAGCTTGTGTTGGCGGCGATTGCCTCCGCGGCCGCATGGTCGAGGGCAGGAGGCAACAGATGGCCGAGAGAGAGACGCTGACGACCGAGGCAGGCGCGCCCGTCGCCGACAATCAGCATTCGCAGGTGGCGGGACCGGGCGGCCCCACGCTGCTGCAAGACCACCACCTGATCGAGAAGCTGGCCCGGTTCAACCGCGAGCGGATCCCCGAGCGCGTCGTCCACGCCGTCGGCTCGGGCGCCTACGGCTACCTGGAGGTGACCAGCGGCGAGGTCTCGCGCTGGACGAAGATGAAGGTGTTCGCGCGCGACGGCCTGCGGACGCCGCTCTACGCGCGGTTCTCGACGGTCGCCGGCTCACGCGGCGCGCCCGACACGGCCCGCGACCCGCGTGGCTTCGCCGTGAAGGTGTACACCGAGGAAGGAAACTGGGACCTGGTCGGCAACAACACGCCGGTGTTCTTCATCCGCGACGGCATCAAGTTCCCCGACTTCATCCACTCGCAGAAGCCGGACCCGCACACCAACCGGCAAGAGCCCGACAACATCTGGGACTTCTTCTCACACACGCCCGAGGCGACGCACCAGTTCACCTGGCTCTTCGGCGACCGCGGGATTCCGATGTCGTACCGCCACATGGACGGCTTCGGCTCGCACACGTTCCAGTGGGTCAATGCCGGCGGCGACCGGTTCTGGGTGAAGTTTCACTTCAAGACGGAGCAGGGCATCCAGTGCCTGACGACCGAGGAAGCCCAGCAGATCGGCGGGCGCGACCCGCTGCACATCCACAAGGATCTCCACGACGCGATCCAGGCGCAGGCGTTCCCCGCCTGGACCGTCAAGGTCCAGGTCATGCCGGTGCGCGAGGCCGCCAGCTACCGATTCAACCCGTTCGACCTCACGAAGGTCTGGCCCTACCGCGACTACCCGCTGATCCCGATCGCGCGAATGGTCCTGGATCGCGTCCCCGACAATTACTTCGGCGAGGTCGAGCAGGCCGCGTTCGACCCGGCGAACTTCGTCCCCGGGATCGGACCGTCGCCCGACCCGATGCTGCAGGCGCGCCTGTTCGGGTACGGCGACGCGCACCGCTACCGGTTGGGCATCAACCACACGCGCCTGCCGGTCAACGCCGCGCGCGGCGTGCCGGGCGGCGCGCGGAACTACGGGCGCGACGGCGCCATGCGCTTCGACGACAACGGCGGGCGTAGCAAGAACTACGAGCCGAACAGCCACGACGGCCCCGCGCCCACGGGCGAGCCGTTCGATCTCGGCTACGACGTGTCGGGGTCCGTCGGGCCGCGCGGGCTGGTCAAGCACCGCGAGGACGACGACTTCGTGCAGGCGGGCATGTTGTACCGCGTGATGGACGAGGCGGCGCGGGGCCGGCTCATCGACAACCTGTCGGCCAGCCTGGCCGTCGTCAGCCGCCCGGAGGTCATCGAGCGCTCGGTCGAGCACTTCCGTCGGGCCGACGCGGAGTACGGCAAGCGGCTGGCGGAGGCCATCGCCGCCAAGCGCAAGGCCGCGCAAGCGGTCGGCGCGGCAAGGACTTGAGGTAGTCGATCAGCGCCGTCAGCTCGCCGTCCGAGAGCAGGCCCCCGTAGCTGGGCATCGTGGGGCCGAACCCGTCGGCCAGCTCGGCGACGGGGGCCGCGATCGACTCGCGCAGATAGCGGTCGTCGGCGGTCACGGTCCGGCCGCCGGCCAGGCGCACGGC
>CAZJMY010000258.1:0-1011 GCA_964546845.1 uncultured Myxococcales bacterium
GCTCCGGGCACGGGTGGCCAGAGCGGCGTCGCCGGCCGCTCGGGGGGTACGGGCGGCGCCGGTGGACGCGCGAGCGGCGCGGGCGGGGCGGGGCCGACCGGCGGCAGTGGGTCCGGCGGTGTTGCAGCCGGTGGATCGGGACAGACGGGTGGCTCGCCGGCCGGCGGCTCTGGAGGTGACGGCAACTCGGGCTCGGGCGGCTGCTCGTGCGACCTGGCGACCGGCGCCGGACGTCCGGTCGTGTTGCCGCTGTTCCTGTCATTCCTGTTTGCCCTGTCGCGTCGCCGGAGACGACAGGCGAGTTAGTCGATCCGGCCGAGGTTGCAGGCATCGCAACACTGAGTTGCGAACAATTCACGTCACGCAACGACCCGCTCCGGTATCTTGTCGCCCGAGGAGCGTGCGTGAGCGCGGACGACAGCGGTTTCAGGGGCGGCGAACGCGTCAACTTTCCGCCGTTTCGGCCTCGCCGTGACACCGTTGTCTCGCGTGCGTTTCGTTGCTGCGAAGCGCCAGTTAACTTTTCCGGCGCGTGTTGCGTCGACGCCGTTCCTGGCTCAACATTTCGACCGACCGACCCGATGAGCGGGTCGGCGACAACTGACAACTGAACATCAGAACGCGAGGACGAACTGGGAGGGTCCCAGTGCAATCCATCGCGGGAGGGAACGGAAACCCTGAAAGGTTTCCGAACGAACGAGAGAAAGGCAGGACAGGCACTATGAGGAGCGTGGTGACGGGGTTGATGATGTTGGCGGGGGCGGCGGTTCGAGAGAAAGGACACGGGTTCGATGACTTCGGGTGGCGGCGGGAGATGCAGCAGGCGCGGGAAGCGCAAGAGGCCGATGCCGCGACGGCGGAGACGGCAACGGGTGATGGGCACAGGACCACGCAAGTGGTGGCCGGGCCGCCCATCGGGACGTGGGGGCCTTCGCACGGCGCGCTCATGAGCGTGACGGCGAGCGAGGTGGAGGCGGCGCCGGGTGACTGGGACGTCGCGTGCGAACGCGA
>CAZJMY010000259.1:0-2532 GCA_964546845.1 uncultured Myxococcales bacterium
CCCCTCGAGCGTCCCATCGGCGCGCGCCAGGCGCAGCTCGAGCAGCGGCTGCGCGCCCCCGGCCTGCGCGGCGGTCTCGGCCGTGGCCGTCCCCCACCCCTCGGCGCCAGCCGTGACCCGGTAGCGCCCGGGCGCCAGCGCCACCGCGAACTGCCCGGCGGCGTCCGTGACCGCGCCAGGCAGGCCAGGCGCGGCGTCGCCGGAAACGGCGCTCACCGTGACACGCGCCCCTTCGATGGGCGTGCCGGTCTGGTCGACGACACGCCCGCGCACCGGAAAACCTTCCGCCAGCGTCACCGTTCCGACGTCGCGCCTCTCCCCCGCTGCCAGCGTCGCCTCGAGGGCCAGCGGCTGATATCGGTCGCGCGTGACCTCCAGGCGATACCGCCCGGGCAACAGCCCCTCCAGCACGAACCGGCCACCCGCGTCCGCGACGGCGGTTTGCGCGCCGCCGAGCGCCCCGACGGCGCCGGCCGGAAGCGCGGCGGCCTCGGCAGCGAGCGGCAGCGTCCCTCCGCGGACCGTCAGGTCCTCGACCTCCGCACCCGCGCACCGGACGTGGGCCCCCGGGATGGACGCGCCGTCCGCGCGGGAGACACGCCCCGTGAGCCGCGCCCCGTGAAGGAGCTCGAGGAGCAGCGGCGCCCGGGCCGGCGCCTGCCCTGGCGGCCCGGCGTCCACGGTCAGCGCTCGCCGCAGGACGAACCCGGGGCTGGCGGCCGTGACCCGGAAGGCACCCGCGGGAAGCGGGGCCAGCGTGAACGCGCCCGCGCCGGTCGTCCGGGCCGTCACCGGCAGAGGGTCCTCGCCGGGCGGCAGAGCCCGGTCCTCGGCCCGCACGTCGACGGGCGCGCCGGGTGCCGCCCCGTCGGCCGTGACCCGACCGACGACCGCCGTGGCCGGCGCCAGCACCAGCCGCAGCGGCGAGCCGCCCGGCGCTGGCGCCGCCGACACCCCGTGGACGGTCGGGGAGACGAAACCGGCGGCCTCGGCACGCACGGTGTAGACGCCGTCTCCGAGCCCGGCCACCGCGAAGCGCCCGTCGGCGCCCGCGCGCGTGCGGCGTTCGGGACCGCCGGCCTCGGCCGCCAGCCGCACGGTCGCGCCCTCCGCGGGCGTGCCGCCGCGCGAGACCGTCCCGGCGATGGTGCGCCCCTGGCCGTCCAGCGACAGGGTGACGTCCGCGGAGGGGATCTGGACGGGCGCGCGGGCGGCCACCGGGAATCCCGCCGCCTCGACCAGCAGGCGGTAGGCCCCGGGGGGAGCCATCAGCCCGAACCGCCCGTCGACGTCGGCCGCCGCGCGCACCGGGGCCCGGGCCGCCGGCTGGGACGCCTCGAGCGCAAAGGCCAGCACGGCCGCGTCGGGAACCGCGTGACCGGCGGCGTCCACGACCCGTCCGGTCAGCCGGGCCTCGGCGGCGGCCGCCGGCGACCGGGGGGTGGGGGTGGCCTTCGGGGCGCGGCGGTGGCAACCTGCGCCAGAGCTGGCCAGCACGCCCGCGACCAGGGCCGCCCAACACCCGCGGCGCGCGCTTGCGATTTCCATCGACGGGTGCTAAAGGTACGCGCCTTCCGGAGGAAATTGAAATGGCCGCGCATTGCGAAGTCTGCGCCAAGCAGCGTCGAGTTGCTAACAACGTCAGCCACTCGAACATCAAGACCAAGAGCATCCAGCGGCCGAACCTGCGCCGCGTGCACGTCCGGCTGGCGAACGGCACGCGGGGTCACGTCCGCGTCTGCTCGCGCTGCCTCCGCTCGGGCGCCGTCACCAAAGCCTGACCCGGGCGTTCAGCTCCCTGCTCCGAGCCTTCAGGGCCGGGGATCAGGGAGCCCGAATCACGGAGCCGGGCTGGCGCACATGAACAGCAGGTTCAGCGCCAGGCAGTTCTGGTAGTTGGAGATGGAGAGACCGCCGCTCATGAGGGCCGCGGCGGTGATGGGCTGCGAGTAAGAGCAGGCGATCTGTCCCTGACCGCAGACGTTCTTGGAGCAGTCCTCGTCCCCGACCCAGATGCGCCAGGCCGGCCGCGCCGCCATCAGGGCCGACGCGCTGACGGTGACGCCGTTCGGGGTGATCGTGCTGTTCCAGGCCGCCGAGTAGACGTCACCGATGGTGTCGGTCACGCCGGCGGTCGTGGGGCTGACGTCGTTGGCCGGGTTCTCGTACTCGCAGAACAGATCCGGAGCCGCGCCGCCTTCGTCGCCCTTGGCCGGGTCCCAGAACCCGCCGTTGGGGGCCAGCGTGGTGACCCGCGCGCTCTCGGCGACGATCGTCCACTGCGAGCTCGGGTTGAGCGCGCACTGGCCCGCGGCCGAGCAGAGCTGGCAAGGACCGCAGGCCGTGCAGGCGGCCCCCCGGCTGCCGCACTGTTTGGCCGTCGGCGTGGTCACACAGACGGTCCCGGCGCAGCAGCCGATGCAGGTGAGCGGCCCGCACCGACCCGGCCCGCCGCCCGCGCCACCCATGCCACGCGCGCCGGCCGCGCCGGTCGTGCCGGCTGCGCCGCCACCCAGGCCGCCCGTGCCCTGA
>CAZJMY010000260.1:0-18587 GCA_964546845.1 uncultured Myxococcales bacterium
GTCGGCGACGCTGACCGTGGCCGGCTCGTTCGACTACCTGCGCGCGCGCACCGGCCTGGGCGACACGGCGTCGGACGCGACGTTCCCGTCTCCGTTCAACTACGCGCGCCAGTCGCTGCTGTACCTGGCGACCGACCTGCCCGAGCCGAACGACGACGCGTTCCCGCTGGCCGCGGCCGCCCGGATGGCGGAGCTGTGCGCGATCACGGGCGGCCGCGCGCTGCTGCTGTTCACCAGCTTCAAGAACCTGCGCGTCGCCGAGGCCGCCATGCGCGGGACGCTGCCGTACCCGTTGCTGGTGCAGGGGCAGCGGCCGCGCAACCACCTGCTGGCCGCCCTGCGCAGCCAGATCGGCTCCGTGCTGCTGGCCACGCAGAGCTTCTGGGAGGGGGTCGACGTGCCCGGCGAGGCGCTGTCGCTGGTGGTCATGGACCGGATCCCGTTCGGCGCGCCCGACGATCCGCTGACCCGCGCGCGCATCGATCGCATCCGCGACGAGGGCGGCGATCCGTTCGGCGGCTACCAGCTCCCGCGCGCCGCGCTGTCGCTGAAGCAGGGGTTCGGGCGCCTGATCCGCAGCCGCGGCGACCACGGCATCGTGGCGCTGCTGGACGGGCGCGCGGCCCGCAAGTCGTACGGCGCCACGCTGCGCGCCAGCCTGCCCGCCGAGTGCCCGCGCACCGAGTCGCTGGAGGACGTCGCCGAGTTCTGGGCGCGCGTCCACCGCGCCGCCGCCCCTCCACCGGCCAGCGCCGCCGCCTCATGACCGCCGCCGTCCTGCTGTGCGTGGCCGCCTACGTGGCGGGGTCGATCCCCTTCGGCGTGCTGGTCGCGCGCGCGAAGGGCGTCGACCTGCGCCAGGTGGGCAGCGGCAACATCGGCGCGACGAACGTGGCGCGCGCGCTGGGCAAGCGCTGGGCGATCGCCGTGCTGGCCGCCGACGCCGCCAAGGGGTTCGTCCCCGTCTGGGTCGGCCGCCGCCTGGGACTGCCCGCCGGCCCCGTCGCCGCGGCTGGCCTGGCCGCCATCATCGGGCACATGTTCACGGTCTTCCTGCGCGGGCGCGGCGGCAAGGGGGTCGCCACCTCGCTGGGTGTGGCGCTGGCGCTGTCGCCCGTGGCGGCTTTGATCGGCTTCGGCGTCTACATCGTGGTCTTCGCGGCCACGCGCCTGTCGTCGCTGGGGTCGCTGCTGGGGGTCTGGACCTTCAGCCTGTCGTTCGTCCTGCGGCAGCGGCCGCCCTGGCCGCTGTGGGTGCTGGCGCTGGGCGGCGCCGGCCTGGTCACGCTCAGACACCGCCAGAACATCGCCCGCCTCGTGCGCGGCGAAGAGAAGCGCGCCTGACCCGCGCCACCGCAATGCCGTTCAATCAAGCGCCAGGACGCCGGGACGCCAAGTCCATCTTTTGGCGTCCCCGGCGTCCTGGCGTTTCACACTCTCGCGGGAGAGGCGGCGCAGACGCCTACTTGCCGGGGAACGTGCCGGCGGCGTGGCGCAGGTTGACGTCGGCGACCGAGACGTCGAAGCGGGCCTGGGCCAGCGCCTCCTGCGCGGACACCAGGTTGTCCTGCGCCTGCAGCAGATCGACCTGGGTGACCGTGCCCGCCTCGTACTGCGAGCGGACCAGCTCCAGGGTCTCCTGCGCCAGCGTCACCGCCCGCAGCGACGCGACCAGCGCCGCCCGCTTGGTCTCCAGGTAGACGCGGCCGTTCTGCAGGTCGTCGCGGATGCTGTCGGCCAGGACCTGCGACTGCGCCTCGGCCTGCGCGGCCTGCGCGGCCGCCTGGTGGCGTTGCGCGTCGCGCGTGCCGCCGTCGAAGATCGTCCAGTCCAGCTGCAGCCCGACGGCCCAGGCGTAGCGGTCGCCCGTGAAGCCGACGTAGTTCCCGATGTTCGCGCGGGCGAACCCCGAGAGCTGCGGCGACCATCGCCAGCCGTAGGCGCGCCGCGTGGCGTCCGCCGACTCCTCGGACAGGATCAGCGCGCGGAACTCCGGCCGCCGCTTCAACGATTCGTCGAAGCTCTCGGCGGGCGTCTTCAGCGGGACCTCCGGCGGGACCACCTTGAAGGGGACGTCGTCCTGCATCAGCGTCGCCAGCGCGCGGTACGACTGCTGCCGCGCGTACTCGGCGTCCAGCGCGATCTGCTGCGCGCGCACCACGGCCAGCTCGGCGCGGTCGACGTCGACCTTGGTGACCGTGCCGGCGGCGAAGCGGGTCTTGGCGTTCTCCAGTGTGGCCTGGCTCACCTTGATGTTCGACTGACGGCTCACCAGCACCTCGTCGGCGGCGGCGGCCAGGAAGAACACCTGGGCCACGTTGAGCAGCACGTTCGACTCCGACGCCTCGTAGTTCGCCTCGGACGACCGCACGCCCTTCTTCACCGCGTCCAGCGCCGGGTACGCCGCCGGCGCGATGAGGGGCATCGTCGCGTTGATGCTCGCGTCGAGCTGCTCCTGCTTCAGGATCGTGGGGGTCAGCGCGGCGGACGACGCCGCGGTGGTCATCGGCGGGTACCCCAGCGCCGTGAACAGCCCACCGAAGTCGAGCGTCGCGTTCTTGTAGTTGTGCGTGTACCTGCCCTGCGCGGTGATGATGGGGAACAGGGCCGCCCAGGCCTGCTCGACGTTCGTCTGGACGCCGGCCAGACGCGCCTTCTCCACCGCCAGGGTGCGGTTGGCGCGCTTGGCGTTGGCCAGGGCTGTATCGAGCGTCAGAAAGCGGGATGTCTGGGGCGAGGCCTGCGCCTTCACGGGCGAGGCCGCCTGGGCATGGACCACCACCGGCGCCAGCACCATGGCCAGCGCCCCAATCAGGATTGTGTTCTTCACGGCAAGGCCTCGGCGCGCGGCTCGGCGTGCCCGTTCAGGGGCACTGGGTGAGGGTCTTTGGGGATGATCTCGTCGGCGCCGGTCTCGGCCGGCGAACGTGGCCGCAAGCCTAAGCGAGCTTTCAGGCGAGTCCAGCCATTCGAGAGGTCGTCGAAAAGCGAGTAAGCGACCGGCGTCGCCAGCAGCGTCAGCAGCAGCGACAGGATCTGGCCGCCGACGACCGGACCGGCCGTCGCGCGGTTGAACTCGGCCCCGATGCCCTTGGACGTGACCAGCGGCAGCATGCCGGCGACGAACGCCAGCGTCGTCATCAAGATCGGGCGAAGACGATCGCGGTTGCCGTGCAGGATGGCGTCGAGACGCGAATGCCCCTCGGCCCGCAGCTGGTTGATGTGGTCGATCTGCAAGATCGAGTTCTTCTTGACGACGCCGAAGAGCACCAGGATCCCCAGCATCGTGAAGATGTCCAGCGACTGACCCAGCATCAGCAGCGACAGCACCGCGAACGGAACGGTCAGCGGCAGCGCCAGCAGGATCGTGATCGGGTGCAGCCAGGACTCGAACTGCGCCGCGAGGATCAGGTACATGAAGATGAACGACATCCCGAACGCCAGGATGAAGGCCTTCCCCGTGCGCGCGATCTCGCGCGACTGGCCGAACGGCACGAACCGGTACTGCAGCGGCAGGTTCATGGCCTTCACGGCCTTCTCCAGCGCCGCGCCGACCTCGCCGGCGCCCACGCCGGGCGCCGTGTTGGCCAGGAACGTGACCTGTACCTGGCGCGCGTAGCGGTCGATTTTGGACGGACCTTCGGCGCGCTTCAGGTCGACGACGTCCAGCAGCGGCACCGCCCCCAGGCGCGCCGACGGCACCGTCAGCTGCGCGAGCACGTCGGGGCTGTTGCGGAACTGCTCGTCGGCCCGCTCGAGAATGTCGTACTCGCGCCCCGACTCCTCGTAGCGCGACACCTTGACCCCGCCCACCAGCAGCTGCGAGGCCAGCGCGACGTCGGCGACGTTCACGCCCAGGTCGGCCGCCTTGCGCCGGTTGACGCTGGCGACCACCTCGGGGTTGCCGGTCACCAGCGTCGTGTCGACGTCGACGGCGCCCGGGATGGCCTTCAGCTTGGGGACGATCTGGCTCGCGTAGTCGATGATGTGGGTCAGGTCGGGCCCGGTCAGGATGTACTGCACCGTCGCCGTGCTGAACGTGCCGCCGCCGAACGCCGCGACCGCCGAGGCGCTGATGCGGAACTCCTTAGGCTGCTTGGGGACGATCTGGGTGCGCACCCGGTTCTGCAGCTCGTCCTGCGAGGCCTTGCGCTGGTCCGGCGGCTTGAGGCGCACGAACACCGACGCCAGGTTCGGGGTCTGCTGGCTGTTGTCGCCGATGGTCAGCAGGGTCGTCTCGACCTCGGGCCACTGGCGCACCTCGCGCGCGATGCGCTCGGCCGCCAGGGTGGTCCCGGCCAGGCTGGTCCCCTCGGGCGTGCGGACGCTGATCTCGAACTGGGCCTCGTCGTTCTTGGGCAAGAAGCCCTTGGGCACCGCCTTCATCATCGGCCCCAGCGAGAACAGCGCCAGCAGCGACGCCCCGACCACGATCCACCGCCGGTCCAGGAACATCGCGAAGAAGCGCGCGACCCGCGAATCCGACCCGCGCAGGCGGGTCCGCAGGCGGCCGTCCCTGAAGAGAAACCCCAGGATGTGCATGTAGCCGCTCTCGATCGGCCGGTAGAAGCCGTCGACGATCCGCTCGAGCAACGACTTGCGGCGCTCGGACGCCGGCCGCGGATCCAGGCGCAGCCAGCGCGAGGCCAGCATCGGGGTCAGCGTGAAGCTGACGAACAGCGAGATCGCGATGGCCGCGCCCATCGTCAGGCCGAAGCTGCGCAGGAACCGGCCCGGGATGCTGTTCATGAACGCGACCGGCAGGAACACCGCCAGCAGCGACAGCGTCGTCGCCAGGACCGCCAGCCCGATCTCCTTGGTGGCGTAGATCGCCGCGGGCATGGGCCGGATCTTCTTCTCCTCGATGAAGCGGAAGATGTTCTCCAGCACGACGATCGCGTCGTCGATGACGATGCCGACCGCCAGCGCCAGGGCCAGCAGCGTGATGGTGTTCAGCGTGAACCCCATCAGCCACATCAGCAGGAAGGTGCCGATGATGGAGGTAGGAATCGCCAGGGCGGCGATGATGGTGCTGCGGAAGTTGCCCAGAAACAGCAGCACGACCAGCGACGCCAGCAGCGACCCCAGGATCAAGTGCTCGCGAACGGCGTCGACGCTGGTGCGCGTGGTCTCCGTGTTGTCGCGGATGACGCGCAGGCTGTAGCCACCGGGCAGCGTCGGCGCCAGCTCTTTCATGCGCGCGCGCAGCGCGTCCACGACGGCCACGCTGTTCTCGCCCGACTGCTTGCGGATCGACAGCACCACCGCCCGCTTGCCGGCGATGCTGGCGGCGGTCGTGGCTTCCTCCTCGCCGTCGATCACCCGCCCGACGTCGTTGATCGTGATCGGGTGGTTGTCGACGCTGCGGACCACCACCTCACCCAGGGCGGGCACGCTCTTGACGCGGCCGCTCACGCGGAACGTGAGAAGCGTCGGGCCGGTGTCGACGGTGCCGCCCGGGGTGGTCACGTTCTGGGCCACGATCGCCCGCTGGACGTCGACGGCCGTGAGACCGGCCGCGCGCAGCCGCTCGGGGTCGAGCACCACCTGGATCTGGCGCTTGCGCCCGCCGATGATGGTCACCTGGCCGACGCCGGAGACGTTCTCCAGCGCCTCACGCACCTCGTGGTCCGCGTACTCGGTCACCTCTTTGATCGGCCGCTCGGACTCCAGCGCCAGGAACAGCACGGGCGCCGCGTCCGGGTCCAGCTTGTTGATGATCGGGCTCTTGGTGCCGTCGGGCAGGTCGGGCAGCACGGTCGAGACGTGCTCGCGCACCTCCTGCTCGGCGACGTTGATGTCCTTGTCGAGCTGGAACGACACGACGACCTGCGAGACGCCTTCCGTCGACACCGACCGCAGCTCGTCGATGCCGCTGATCGTGTTGATCGCCTCCTCGATCTTGTCGGAGAGCTCGGTCTCGACCTCCTCCGGGGCCGCGCCCGGCAGCGTCGTGATGACCTGCACCACGGGCAGGTCGACGTTGGGGAAGCGGTCGACGTTCAGCGCCTTGTATCCGATGAAGCCGACGACGACGATGAAGAGAATGAGGACGCTGGCGAACACCGGGCGTCGAACGCAGATGCTGGCGAGCCACTGCATCTAGCGGATCCTCGCGCCGTCGTGCACGTCGGGCGTCAGCTCGGCCACGACCTGTTCGCCGGGTTTCACGCCGGCGACGATCGGGACGTCGCTGCCCTGGGGCGGTCCGGTCTGGACCAGGCGGTCTTCCAGCCGGCCGCCCACTGCCACGAACACGTGCCGCAGGTTGCCGTCCGCGCGCACCGCCGTCGCGGGGACCGCCGGAAGCGGCTGCTCGCCGACGGCCAGCCGCGCGGTCACGAACATGCCGGGGCGCAGGTCGTGCGCGTCGTTCGGGAAGACGGCCTCGACCACGGCGTCGCGGCTCTGCTTGCGCACCGACGGACCGACGTAACGGAT
Organism: uncultured Myxococcales bacterium; assembly: GCA_964546845.1. GTDB lineage: Bacteria > Myxococcota_A > Polyangia > Fen-1088 > Fen-1088 > JADGRB01. The sequence continues at coordinate 6,442 of CAZJMY010000260.1, forward strand.
CTTGCCGTGGTAGACGCGCCCGCTGCCGTCGCCGGCCGAGCGGAAGTCGATCTCCATCCCTTGCTTCACCTGGGAGATGTCGGCTTCGGGAACGGTGACCTCGACGCGCAGCTGGTCGGTGTTGACCAGCGTCGCCACCCGCGACTCGGGGCGGACGTACTCGCCCGCCGTCACCGCGCGCTCGACCACCATCCCCGAGAACGGCGCCCGGATGTCGGTGTCGCGCAGCGCCTCGGCGGTCAGCGAGCGCCGGGCCTCGGCGGCCGAGACGGACCACTTGGTCGTCGAGCACTGGGTTCGAATCTTGTCGTAGTCGGCCTTCGAGATGGCGCCCTTGTCGAACAGACGCTGCGTGCGGTCGCAATCAGCGGTCGCCTGGGCCGCCTGCGCCTTCTGGACCTCGAGGTCGGCGGCCGCCTGCGCCGCGGTCGCGCTGGCCGCGCGCGCGTCCAGCTTGGCCAGCAGCGCGCCCTTGCGGACGTACGAACCTCGCTCGATGTACGTGGCGACGACCTTGCCGGCCGCTCCGGCGGCCACGTCCGCCTCCTCGGCGCCGATCAGGGTCCCGGACAGCGTGACGACGCGCGGGGTCTTCACCTCGCGTGCCGGGACCAGCTTGACGGCGATCGGCGGCGCGTCTGCCTCGGTCTTTGCCGGCTCCGTCGCGGCCGGCGCGCGCGAGCACGCCGGCGCGAGCGGCGTCAGCAGTGCAAGAACGAAGGGCAGGGCCGGCGCAAAGCGAGTCGCGCGCGGCGGTCTTCGGGCATCGGTGTCGTTACGCATGGTGGTGGCGTATGTAGTCCTACACGACGATATTTGAGCTTGTCAACCATCAACCCAGTCGACATTATCATTCCTCTATGTCCTCCTCCGGCTCTCCCTCCAGCAAGAAAACCGCGACCCGTGGTTCGGTGACGCCCGATCCGTTCTGGGCGACGTTGATCGAGCTGTGCCTCGGGATGCGGTCCTGGTGGAGCGCCGTCTGCGAGGAATTCGACCTCACGCCTTCTCAAGGCATGGCGCTGCGGAACCTGGACCCGGAGCGCCCGCTGGCGATGAGCACGCTGGCCGACGCGCTGGCCTGCGACGCCTCGAACGTCACGGGGATCGTCGACAAGCTCGAATCCCGCGGTCTCATCGCGCGCCGGGGCGCAGACCACGACCGCCGCATCAAGATGCTGTGCGTGACGCAGGCCGGGCGCGCGCTGCGGGATCGGTTGATCGGCCGCCTGCTGCAGCCACCGGCCGCCGTCTCCTCTTTGTCGCGCGAGGCCAAGACCAGCCTCACGGGAATTCTGCGGAACATCCTCGCGCAGCAGTCGTTCAGGCAGTCGGGGGAACGGGCCGACGAGCCGCGTGCCCCCCGCGCAGCTCGCGGCTGACGGCGGTCGACCGCGCGGCGCGCCGGCAACGGACCGCCTGGTCGCGCGCCCCCGGGAAACCGCCTAATCTAGACGAGGAGCCCCCGTTGGGTCGCGAAGGCCGCGCGCTGCACCAAGATGTCCTCCGTCTGGGGGCGGGCGTTTTCGCGATTTCAGCTTTCCTGTCGTCGGTGGCGCGCGCGCAGACCGTCGCGGACGAACAGCCGGAGCAGGAGGATGCGGCCACCACCCTTCCGTCGCCGGCGCCGCCGCTGGTCATCACCGGCTATGTCGACGTGGGTTTCGCCCGAGCTCAGGGCGACGGAACCAGCTTCCCCGCCTCGTATGCGATCGCGCCTCCTGCCGGGCCCGCCGACTACTACGTCGACACCTTCGCGCCCGCGGTCAATTCGCGCGGCGAGGCGGCGTCGACGATCTTCCCCCCTGGGACCACCGCCGGGGGCTTCCTGCCGCGCTCGGCCGCGATCGCGGGCAAGCCGTCGTTCCTCATCAACACCGCCGACGTCGACGTCCGCTACACCGCCCCCGAGCTGCCGGTCCTGATCTTCACGCGGCTGCAGGTGCTTCCCCGGCTCACCGACGCGAACGGCGAGACGACGCGTCTGTTCCTCGAGCAGGCGTTCGGTCGCGTGACCCCCGTCAAGAGCGCCGAGCTGGCCATCAGCATCGGCAAGTTCGACTCGGTGTTCGGCATCGAGTACCTCGAGAACGAAGCCAACTTTCGGGTGGGCGTGACGCCGTCGCTGCTGGCGCGCTACACGACCGGGCAGTCGACCGGCGTCAAGGTCTTCTATCGGCGCCAGCTGATCCCGATCGCCTCCGCGTTGAGCCTGAACGTGTCGGCCACCAACAGCGGGACCTTCGTCGAGGCGCTGCAGGGGCCGTCGCGCAGCCTGACGGGGCGGCCCATCGTCGCGGCGCGCGCCGGCTACGAGCTGAACCTGGCCCGCGTCTCGCTGAAGCTGGGGGCCAGCGCCGCCTACGGCCCGCGCAACGACCAGAGCGCCAGCACCGACGCCGTCGAAACGTTGCTGGGCGTTGACGCCCGGCTGGTCGCGCCGACACTGACCATCTCGGGCGAGTACGTGCACGTCGACGAAGAAGGAGCCGAGGCCGGGAGCGCTCCCATCCCCAAGCTGGCCGGCACCGGCCCCTACCCCGAGATCGCCGAGTTCTACGCGCACGGGTTCTGGGTCCAGGCCGCCGAGGAAATTCCGCTGCCGGTCGATCCGCTGGTGTTTCGCTTGACCGTTTACGCGCGCTACGAGCAGCGCCACGGCCAGTTCCCGGACTACGCGGGCGCGTCGATCGAAGTGGACCGCATCACCGGCGGCGTCAACCTGGGGTTCGGCGACAGCCTGCAGGTCAAGGCCGAATACCTGGTCAACCGCGAGCTGGAGGGCGCGCCGCAAGTGGCGAACGACGTGTTCGCCTCGTCGGCGGTGTGGACGTGGTGAGGGAGCGACGAACGGCGATGACGCGACGACGGATGAAGCGATGGCCGGTGTTGGCGGCGTTGCTCGTGACCGCGCTGGCTGCCGGGCGGGCGCGGGCGGCGGATCCGAAGTGGCTGGGCGACGACTTGCCGCTGCCGCTGTCCGTGAAGACGCCGCAGGACATCGGGTTCAAGACCGCGGCCGAGCGGCAGTACCTAATCTTCAATCTCATGGCGGGCGGCAAGCTCGCCTTCGAGCGGGGCGATCATGCCGGCGCCGTCGAGAAGTGGGAGACGTTGTTGCGGATGCCGGGGCTCGATCCGCAGATCGCGCGGGCCGTGGAGCCGTTCCTGGAAGACGCCCGGCGCAAGGCCGGCCACCCCGCGCCTCGACCCGACACGGCGGCGCCCGCCGCCACCGAGGAGGCGACCGAGCCCGCGCCTGCCGAACCCGCCGCCACCCCCGCCGCGCCGCGCCCGACGACGACCGTCAGCGGAACCGTGAGCGGCGGCGGTCCGATGGGTCCCGGCGGCGCCGTCGTCTGGCTGAAGCGCCTGGACGCACGGTCGCCGCGCCCATCGCCGGCGATCAACCAGATCGTGACCCAGCGCGAAAAGACGTTCCTGCCGCACGTGCTGGCCGTGCCCGTCGGCACCTCCGTCCAGTTCCGCAACGACGACCGCATCTACCACAACGTCTTTTCCATCGCGAAGCCGAACGAGTTCGACGGCGGCATCCGGGCCACGGGCGCGACCTACGTGAAGACCTTCAGCCACCCCGGCGTCGTGCAGCTTCTGTGCAACATCCACGCGACCATGAACGCCTACGTCGTGGTGGTCGACTCGCCGTACTACGCCAAGGCACAGGCCTCCGGCGCCTTCAAGATCCACGGCGTGCCGCCGGGCCGCTACGACGTGTCCGCCTGGCACGAGGCCGGCTCGACGATCACGCACCGGACGATCAGCGTCGGCGCGGACGGCAACCGCGACGTCAACCTCAGCGTCGGCGGCGACAAGCGCCCCGCCCCGTTCGTCCCGGACAAGTACGGCCACAAGCGCCAGCCCCAGCTCGGGTACTAGGCTCGACGGAGGCTCGACGAGCGACCGTTCGCGCGCGGCTGCCACTGGTAGCGCGCGAGCGCGATGGCCGCGCCGGTGAACCGAACGCCCTCACGCCGCAGGAGCTCCGCCTGCAGGTCCTCGTGGCCGAAGAGGTCGCCGCGCGCGCTGATCTTCCCCTGCGCGTTGACGACCCGGTGCCAGGGGACGTCGATCTCCTCCGGAAGGGTCCGCAGCGCGCGCCCGACGAGCCGGGCGCGGCGCGGCAGCCCGGCCAGCGTGGCCACCTGCCCGTACGTGGCGACCCGCCCCCGCGGAATCCGCGCCACGACGGCGTAGATGCGGCGCTGCGCGGGCGAGATGGCGATCGGCATGCGCGGCTAGCGCAGGATCGCCTCGAGGGCGGTGGTCAGCAGGAAGCCGGCCACGAGCCCGGCCGAGGCGGTGCCCTCGTTGCCGTGGCTGTGCGACTCCGGGATGATCTCGACCGAGGTGACATACGTGAGCGTGCCGCCCGCCAGCGCCAGCACGAACGGCAACGTGGCCAGCGCCGCGTCGGCGAGGACGTCGCCGAGCACGGCGGCCGCCGGGATGACGAGCCCGGTGAGGGCCACGATGGCCAGGCCGCGCCAGCGCCCCACCCCTTCGTGACGTAGCGGGGCGGACATGACGATCCCCTCGCACACGTTCTGCACGCCGATCGCCACCGCCAGCACGATCCCCAGGTTCGAGCTGCGCGGCGCGAAACCGGCGCCGATGGCCAGTCCCTCGGGAATGCGGTGCAGGCTCAGCGCGCCCACGACCGCGTAGGCCCGCCGCGCGTCTTGCGCCTCGTCGGCGGCGTCGTGGCGATCGTGGACGTCATGGCCCTTCTCGTGCCCGAGGTGCTGGTGGTGCCCGCCGGCGTGCCGGTGTGGGATCAGCCGATCCATCGCCGCCGCCAGCGCCGCCCCCGTCGCGAACCCCCCCAGCACCAGGGCCAGCCGCCCGGCGTGGAACCCGCCCGCGTCCGTCACACCCCGCAGCGCCTCGGCGACGAGCCCCAGCGTCGCCGCCGCCAGCATCAAACCGGCGCCCAGACCCAGGATGCCGTCGTACGCGCGGCGCGGAAGGTCACGGACGAAAAGGAAAGGCAGCGCGCCGAGGCCGGTCGCCAGACCGGAGAGCGCGGCGGGAATGGTTCCAGCGGGCACGGTTCGGCGACACTATACAGGCCGTGATGAAGGTCGCGTATCTCGCGTTCGGCGCCAACCTAGGCGATCGCGCGGCGGCGATCGTCGAGGCGATGCGGCGGCTGACGGCGGCGGGTGCCGTCGTGCGCGCTCGATCGACGGTCTACGAAACGGACGCCGTCGCGCCCGACCCGCAGCCGCCCTACCTGAACGCGGCGGCGCGCGTGGAGACGGACCTCCCCGCGGACGCGCTGCTGGCCCTCTGCCTGGACATTGAGACGGCGCTGGGGCGGGTGCGCCCTGCTGAACGCCACCACGCGCCCCGCCCGATCGACATCGACGTCTTGCTGGTCGGCGACCAGGTCATCGACGAGCCGCCGCGGCTGATCGTGCCCCACCCGCGGCTGCTGGAACGGCCGTTCGTCCGCATTCCGCTGGCGGAGGTGGCCGTCCCGGGATTGGCGCACCCGGTCACCGGCGAGCGCCTGGACCGCGCGGCGCCCGACCCGTCGGTCAGACGGCCAGTCGGCGCTTGAAGTCGTCGATCGTCGCCGCCAGCCCCTGCTCGAGCGGCATGACGGGCGCCCAGCCGCCCAGCAGCTGCTGGGCGCGCGAGATGTCGGGCTTGCGCCGGGTCGGGTCATCCTTGGGGAGCGGCGCGCGAACGATCTCGGAGCTCGACTTGGTGAGCTTCTTGGTCAGCTCCGCCAGCTCGAGAACGGTCGTCTCTCGGGGGTTCCCCAGGTTCACGGGGTCGGCGCCGTGGAGGCTGGCCATCAGCCGCAGGAACCCCTCGATCAGGTCGCTCACGAAGCAGAAGGACCGGGTCTGCTGCCCCTCGCCGTAGACGGTGATGGGCTCGTTGCGCAGCGCCTGGACGACGAAGTTGGAGACGACGCGCCCGTCGTTCTCGTGCATGCGCGGCCCATAGGTGTTGAAGATGCGGGCGATCCGCACCTCGACCGAGTACTGGCGGGCGTACGACACGGCCAGCGCCTCGGCGCAGCGCTTGCCCTCGTCGTAGCAGGCGCGCGGGCCGATCGGATTGACGTTGCCCCAGTAGGCTTCGTGCTGCGGGTGCTCGATCGGATCGCCGTACACCTCGGAGGTCGACGCGATCAGGATCCGCGCCTTCGCCTCGCGCGCGAGGTCCAGCATGTTGAGCGTCCCCTCGACCGCCGTCCGGATCGTCCGCACCGGGTTCCGCTGGTAGTGAATGGGGGACGCCGGACAGGCCAGGTGAAAGACCTCGTCGACCTCCATGGTCAGCGGCTCGGTGACGTCGTGGCGCATCAGCTCGAACCGGTGGTGGTCCAGCAAGTGCTCGACGTTCGATCGAGACCCCGTGAAGAAATTGTCGAGGCAGACGACCTCGTGCCCTTCCTTCAGAAGTCGCTCGCAGAGGTGGGACCCCACGAACCCGGAGCCTCCGGTGACCAGAATTCGGCGTCGCTGCATCCCCCTGTCATACCCGAGCTGGGGCCGAACTTCCAAGGCCGGTCCTGTGGCGCCGGCGCGGGCACGCGTGTACCATCGCGGCATGTCCGGAGCCGGCGAAGAGCGCCGCGGTGCCGCGCGCATCCCAGTAGAAATGTGGGTCGAGGAGACGACCGGTTCCGAGCGCTACTTCCGGCGCGCGGGCAACCTGTCGCGCGGCGGCCTGCGCCTGGAGCACACCATCCCCCTGCCGGTCGGGACCGGCGTGAACCTCACGTTCACCCTGCCCGGCGACGAGGTGCCGATCAGCCTCACGGGCGAGATCGTTTCGGCCACGCCCCCCGAGGACCTGCGCATGGGCGTGAAGTTCGTGACCCTGAGTGACCAGGCCCGCGCCCAGATCGACGCCTTCCTGAGCCGTGCCGGCGCCTGACGGACGCATGCGGGCAGGACGCTCGATCCCCGCGCTTCTCTCGCTGGGGCTGATTGCGGGTTTTGTCACCGGCGCGGCGCGCGCCGAGAAGAAGAGCGAGAAGGCGCCCCTCAAGCCGGTGGAGCCGCGAGCCACGCTGAAGCCGCCCGTGGGCGAGGGCTACTTCGACGAGGTCTTCGGGCTGGACGACGCGGGCGCCGTCCTGGCCGTCATCCGCGCGGACGGCGCCACGTTCGCCAAGCTGGAGACGTACGACCTGACGGCCAGCCCGCCCCGCCCGACGGGGAGCTTCGATCTCCCCGACAAGGCGCTGGTGCCGGTGCGGCTGGAGGTCCTGCCCGCCGGCAAGGGGCAGGTGCTGATCGCGCGGACCAGGCCGGACGACAACGCGCCGGTCGTGGCCCTGTTGATCGACGGGACCGGCAAGCTCGTGGCCAAGGCGGGCCCGGTCACGACGTTCGCCCGGCCCCCCGGCGCCGCCGGGCTGCTGGTCGGGTTCGACCGGAAGACCGGCGCACACGGGGCGGAGGCCACCTACACGGTCGCCCCGTTCAGCCTCGCGACGCTGGCGCCGGCCGGCAAGCCGCACGTCTTTCACACCGATCCGGCGGGAGACCTCAGGCCCCCGGCGCCCCCGGTCCGGCTGATCGGGTTTTTCGACGGGTACACGCGGATCCTGGCCGAACGCGCCGGCGCCTATGACAAGGCGGCCGACGTCCGCGATCGCCCGCGCAAGACCATCCTCGACGCCCTCACGGGCAAGACCGTCAGCGAGGCCGCCATCCCCGACCTGCTGGGGTGGGAAGTCACCGGGCAGCTGCGGCGCGACCATCCGGGGCAGTCGCTGTTCGTCGACCTCAATCAAGACGGTTCGGGTGTCGATGTGATCGACGCGATGGGGAAAAAGGTCCCGGCGGCTCTGGCGGTCCCGTTCCGACTCTACGATCCGAAATCGCTGGTGGTCGAGGAGGGCCCTGCCCCGAACCACCTGACCTTCAGCCTGTCGGTCGACCCGCTGAACCCCGACGCCGTGAAGCGGCGGAAGCCGGACATGCCGATGCTGGACCTGTATTCCGCGGACGCCTCCAATGGCGACGTCACCCTGCGCGGGCGCGTCTTCACGCCCCGCGCCGTGACCTACCGGACTCGTGCCGACACGCTGGTGGTGCTCAAGCGGTTCAAGAGCTTCGCGCGGGGCGGCGATGAGCTGCAGGTCTTCGATCTGCGCTAGGTCTGGCGTTCCCCTCGCGCTGGCGGCGCTGGCGGTCCTCCCATCGTGCTCGGAGGTCCGTGGACGCAAGCGGATCCAGGACGGCAACGAGCTCTATCGGCGCGGCAAGTACCTCGAGGCCGTGGCCAAGTTCGAGGAAGCCGAGGCCTTGGTCCCCGGCCTGCCCACCCTGTGGCTGAACAAGGGGTACACCTGCCGGCAGCTGATTGCCCCCGGCGGCCGTGACCCGGAGAGCCGGCGCGCCGCCGACTGCGCGCTGGCGGCGTTCAAGCGCCTGGCGGAGGTGGCCCCGAACGACCCGCGGGCCGCCGAGCTGACGCTGCAGACCTGGTTCGACATCGGCGCCTGGACGGAGCTGGAGGCCACCTACCTGGACCGGCACCGCCGGAACCCGACCGATCTCGAAGCCGTCCACGGGCTGCAGGACGTCTACTACAAATGGGGGAAGTGGCAGCAGGCGCTCGAGTGGTCGAAGAAGGCCGCCGGGTTGCGGCCCGACGACGCGGAGGCGCAGTACGGGGTCGGCACCTTCGTGTGGCAGATCCTCTCGGCGCACGGGGGCGGCGACAAGGTGGCCAGCCTCTCGCCCTGGCCGGCCGTCATCGCCCATCCCGACCAGCCGTCCCCCGAACCGCCGCCCGGCGCCGACGACGTGACCGGCGCCGCGCGACTGGCGCTGGCGGACGAGGGCATCGCGTACTTGCAGCGCGCGCTGGCCCGGCGTTCACGGTATCCCGAGGCGATGACCTTCCTGGCGCTGCTGTGGCGCCAGAAGTCCTTCGCGCTGTTCGCCGATCCCATTGCCTGGCAGACGGCGGTCGACGAGGCCGACGACTGGCAGAGACGGGCGCTGGACGCGCGGGGGGGGAAGTCATAAGCGGTGGCGTTCGAGGGCTTTCGCGCGCAATCGGGAAAGCGGCCGCGGCGCAACCGGCTGACGCTGGCGCTGTCGATCGCCTTTCACGGCGCGCTGCTGGCGGCGGGCGTCGCCTATTCCTTCTGGCACGTCGACGAGCTCACGCCCCCGTCGGTGAAGGTGACCTTCCTGTCGTCGGCGCCGCCGCCCCCGCCCCCGCCGCCGCCCGCCGGAGGTGGTGGCGGCGCCAAGAAGCGGGTCGTGATCAAACCGAAGATCGTTCCGACCAAGGTCCCGGACATCGTTCAGCCGCGGGAAACGCCCAAGGAAGAACCCAAGGAGACCAAGGTCGCCGACAGCGGACCCGAGGGGGTCAAGGGGGGCCAGAAGGGCGGCGTCATCGGCGGAACGATCGGCGGCACGATCGGGGGGACCATCGGCGGAACGATCGGCGGCAAGCCGGGCGGCACCATCGGGGGAACCGTGGGCGCCACGGGCGCGCCGGCCGTCGGCCGCAAGTTCCTGCCCCCGAACATGGGCGCGCTGCAGAAGCAGTCCGGTGAGGACCCGACGTTCCCTCCGTCGTTGCGCCGGGCCGGCGCGCTTTACGTGGTCAGCGCGAAGATCTGCGTGACCCGCGGCGGTGACGTCGACAGCGTCTCGCTGATGCAGCGGGCGGATCCGTTGCTGGACGACAACGTGGTGCGCGCCGTCAAAGGCTGGCGCTACCGGCCGTTGATGGCCGACGGGATCCCTGTTCCGTTCTGTTACTTCGGCCGATTCGAATTCCGAGGTCAATGAGGAGAGACGATGGACTTCACACTGGTCGGACTGTGGCACGAGATGGGCTTCACCGCGCGCGCGGTCGTGGTGGTCCTGGTGGGGATGTCGCTGTACGCCCTGGCCGTCGCCGCCGATCGCCTGGCGGCGTTCGCGCGCGGTCGCAAGCAGTCCCGCCTCTACATCGACGCCCTGGCCCCGCTGGTCGAGGAAGCCGGCCGGTTGCGTGAGGCGGCCGGGCTCGAGAAGCGCTTCGCGGGCAGCCCGCTGGCCAAGGTGATCGGCGCGGGCGTCCAGGAATACACGCGCGGGCTCGATCGGCCGAACGCCGCCAGCGCCTCGCCGTTCGACGTAGCCGAGATCGTCAACCGGGCCATGGAGCGCAGCAAGGATCGCGAGCTGGCCGGCCTGCGCCGGGGCATGCCGGTGCTGGCGACGGTCGCCTCGTCGGCGCCTTTCGTGGGGCTGTTCGGAACCGTCGGCGGCATCATCACCGCCTTCCAGAAGCTGGCCGATCCGACCAAGGGCGGCGGCGGCATCGGGACGGTCTCGGCCGGCATCGCGGAGGCGCTGATCACGACGGCAGTCGGCCTGGGCGTGGCCATCCTGTCAGTCTGGTTCTACAACTACTTCACGGCGCGCATCGACGATCTGACGATCGACATCGACGAGACCGCGTCCGAGCTGGTGGACACGATCCTGCGCGGCGAGGCCGGGTGAGCGCCGCGGCCACCCCCGCCCCTCCGCGGCGGCGCCACCGTCTGGCCGTCAAGCGCCACCCCAAGGGACAGGTGCGCGCCGAGATCAACGTGACGCCCCTGGTGGACGTGGTCCTGGTCCTTTTGATCATCTTCATGGTCATCACGCCGATGATTGTCCGGGGGGTGAACGTCGATCTGCCGGTCACCAGCCACCACGACCGCAAGAACGACGACAACAAAGACCTGGTCGTCTCGATCAACAAGGACGGCGACATCTACGTCAACGCCGACAAGGTTCCGTTGGATGGATTGACGGCCGCCGTCCAGGAAGAACGGCGCCGTTTCCCGGACAAAGGTGTCTTCGTGAAGGCGGACCACCGCGTTCGTTACGGGTTGGCCCGCGCCGCAATGGAGGCCGTTCACAAAGCGGGCGTGGAAGACGTTCAGCTTGGTACGGAAGAACAGAAACCGACGGGAGCGCGCTGATGGCGTTCTCGGTTGGCGCAGGCCGCAAAGGGGCGCCGCAGGCGGAGATCAACGTCACGCCGCTGATCGACATCGTACTGGTCCTGCTCATCATCTTCATGGTCATGACGCCGGTCATGCTGAAGGAGATCGTGGCAAAGGTTCCTCAGAAGCAGACCGAGAACGTCCCGCGGCCGCCGGGCGACAACCCGATCGTCGTCGAGATCGACGCCCAGGACCACGTCGCCCTGAACGGCGACCCCGTCGCGCCCGAGGCGTTCCCCGAGCGCATCGCCGATCGACTGGCGCACGACCGCCAGAAGGTGGTCTTCTTCAGGGTGTCGGACGACGCCAATTACGGGCGGACGGTGCGAATCATGGACGTCTGCAAGGGAGCCGGCGCGAAGACGCTGGGAATCGTCACCAAAGACGATCGCTGAGCGAGCGTCACAAAGACAATAGCTGAGCGATCGTCATTGAAGGCGGCCGCTGGGCCGGCGGTCGAGAATTCCGTCAACTGGGGCCGTTGTTCTGTCAACTGCCGGCCCGAGCGATCACGACGGCGGACCCACAACGACGCTCGCGTGCGTCCGTATGGGACCGTATGGGTCAAGAAACGTCAGACACCCGCCGAATTCCCAGGCGCGTGATTCACTGATACGATGCGCACCAACGTGTCGTGTGACCGCCCTGCAATGTCCGTTCACAAGGAGACCTGAATGAAACGGCCCTTCCGTGGGTTCGAGGTCGTCGGCCTCGCCGCTGCGCTGGCAGGCGCCGGTGCGTGCGCTCCCAACAACTCGGTGAAGCCGGGCGCGCCCGTCCTGATCGAGGTCTCCATCGTCGAGGGCGGGGGCGCAACGATCACCAGCATCCCGCCGTCCGCGGCCCTGTGCGCGGCCGGAACCGCATCGGGCGGCGCGTGCTCCACCACGTCGGACAAGACCTGCGTCCTGGCCAAGAACTGGTGCCGCTGCGGGGCCGCCCCCGCGGCGCCGATGCCGATGCCGCCGTCGACCTGTACGGACGGTGGCGTGGCCGGCGCGAGCGGCGCAGCGGGCGCCGCCGGGACCTCCGGTGGCGCGGCCAACCCATAACGAACGCGGTGGTCCGCCTTCACGAAGACACCTTTGTCCGGGAAACGGCGCCGTTCTTCCTGGACGGCGGCCGTCAATCCATCCAACGCTACCTTGTC
>CAZJMY010000261.1:0-2267 GCA_964546845.1 uncultured Myxococcales bacterium
GACTGGAGCTGCTTCGGGCTGTTCGCGACCCGGCCGATGACGACGCCCGCGGGTGCCGACAGCGCCTGCGCGTTGCAGATTTCGATCGGGGAGGCGTACTGACATGCGGTCGGCAGCACGGCGGGTCGCGCGGATCGTCGGCAAGGTGGCGTTCGCCGTGCTGGCGGTGGTCTTTCTGGCGATCGGCGGCCTGTGGACGTTCGCGCAGAGCGCGCGCGGCGGCGATCTCATCCGCCGCCTGGCCATGCGGGAAGCGAATGCCAAGATCGCCGGCCACATCGGGATCGAAGGGCTCAGGTTTGGCGGCAACCGACTCACGCTGAGAGGCGTCGTTCTGAAGGATCCCGACGGCGCGATCGTCGCGCGCGTGGGCGACCTGGACCTGCGCGTCGCCACCCTGGCCCTGTTGCACGGGCGCCTGCAGATCGATCAGCTGCGCATCGACCGCCCCGAGCTGCGCCTGGCGATGGGCCCGCGCGGCTCGAACCTGTCGCGCGCGATTGCCAGCCGGCAGCCAGCCGCGGCTCCCCCGGCGACGCCGCCGCCCAAGCTCGCCTCGACGGGTCCGGGGTTCGTCATCGACCTGCGCCACCTGGACGTCGACGACGGCGACGTCAGCGTGCGCTCCGGCGCGCCGCCCATCCACGTGACCGCGCTGAACATCGACGGCAGCGCCCGCTACGAGACCGGCACGCAGCACGTCCGTACTGATCTCCGGGTCCGGGCCGTAGGCGCTCGTATCGAGGCGAAAGGCGGCCTGGACCTCGGCGCGCTGCGCGCGTCGCAGGACGGGTTCGTGTTGCGGGTGCACGACGTGAACCTCGCCGATCTGATGCGCGACACGCCCCAGTCCAGCGTCGCGATCAACATCGTCGCCTACGGCACCGACGCGACGCTGGACATGCACGCCAGCTCGCCGGGGCTGGTGGTCAAGGGGCACGCCACCACCGACGGCACCCACGTCGACGCGAAAATGGGCATCGACGCGTCCGACCTGGCGGCAACCGCGCGCAGCCTGGCGCGCTGCCATCTGGCGCCGCCCCTGCAGCTGGCGGGGACCGGCAGCGTCGACATCGCCGTCAAAGGGGATATCCGGCACCCGGAGGTGAAGGTCGCGGCGCGCGTGCCGCACGTGACCTACCAGGACGACGGCGTGCGCGACCTGAAGCTCAGCGCGCGCCTGCCCCGCGTCGACAACCCGCAGGAGGTGCAGCTGGACGTCACGGCCGCTGGCGTGCAGCTGGCGGATCGCCGCATCACGGGCCTCGACGTCGCGCTGCACATCATCGGCCCGCACATCACGGTGAACGCGCGGACGGCGTCGCCGTACCCGCTGACGCTGACCGCCGACGGGTGGCGCCTGGACCCCGACACCATGCGCATCGACGCGATGACGTTGCGATACCCGGGCGAGGCCTGGACGCTCGCCGGCCGGACGAAGATCGTCGCGGGCGACGGCCGACTGGAGGTGGCCGGGCTGGACCTGCGCGGCCGCGGGCAGAGGATTCGCGTGGACGTCCGGAAGGTGGGCGGCAGCGGGCGTGCGCAGCTCGCCGTGTCGCACTTCGATCTGGGGCGCCTCCCCCGCCCCCTGATCCCCCCGGCCGTGGCCGCGATCGGGAAGATCGACGTCGACGCCGACGTCCGCTTCTCGCCGGCGCGCTTGCGCGGCAAGGTGGTCGCGCGCGGCGCCGGCACCGGGGTGGACGCCACCTTCGACATGCCCGGCACCTGGCCGCCGCGCAATACCTCGCAGCCGCTGCGCCTGGCGCTGAAGACGCCCGACACCGATCTGGGCGCGCTGGCCAAGACCGTTCAGACCATCACCGGGCGCCCGCTGCCGATCGAGGCCCGCGGCCGGGTAGCGCTGTCCGTCGACGCCGACGGCAGCGCGGCCAACCCGCGCGTCGCCGTGGCGCTGCGCGGGCGTGGGCTGAACGTCGCCCAGCAACCGATCGGCGACGTGGACCTGACCGTCGAAGGGCATGGCGACCGGCCCATCGCGCTGCGCCTGCACGCGAATGGTGCCAGCGGGGGCGTGCTGATCGGTCCGGTGGACGTGACGGCCAAGACGCGGGCGACGATCCGCGGCGTGCTACGTCAGCCCCCGACGGGCGAGAGCCTCGCCCGCCTGCCGATCGACGCCAAGGTCGACCTGGTCCGCGTGTCGCTGCCGGCGGTGGGGAAGCTGCTGAACCCGCCCGTTCGCGTGCAGGGATCGGTGGCCGTGCACGCCGACGTCCGCGGCACCGCGCAGAAGCCGCAAG
>CAZJMY010000262.1:0-1944 GCA_964546845.1 uncultured Myxococcales bacterium
CGTCGGGCGAGGATAACACCGTTTCAGAGGCGACCGATGAGCAAGAAAGTGCCGGGCCAACCCGACGCGCCTAGGGGGAGGGGCGCCGTGCTGACCCGGCGGTGAATCAGTTGAGCCGGATGAGGAACCCCACGCGGTCAGACAGGGGTTCCAGGGCGGCGCCGAGCCGCTCGGCCAGGTCGACCGCCAGCGCGAACCGCCACGAGTCCGCTGCGGGGCGGTGCCCGCTGCTCTCGATCGACAGCATCAGCGACGTCCGGGTCGACGTGGCCCGGATGTCGATCTGAAGCCGGCGATCGTCGCTGCGGGTGCGCCGTTCCGTGCGAACCAGGTCGACGAGCAGCGCGGCCAGGATCGCCTCCATCGCGGAGCCGCGGTTCGGCACGCCGATGCGACGTTCCTTGTGGACGGAGACCGAGGTGCGCCCCATCGCGGGGGCCGACAGCCGCAGCGCCCGCTCGATGACGTCGTCGAGCTCGGTCACGACCGGCGGGCCGTCACGGAGGGCGGCGTCCACGAACCCGACCAGCGCGTTCAGCCGCTGGACGTTCCACTCGGACTCGGCCAGCGCCTCGGCCACGTCACGCCCTGCGTCGTACGGCAGAGCTATCCGGATCTCGGTCGCGGCGGCGAGCAGGACGGTGAGATGGTTTCGAAACTCGTGGAGGATCCCGTTCCACGCGGGAACGAGTCGGTGGAGCTGTCCATCTCGGTCGACCCGCAATTCATGCCGGGCAACCGCAGTTGGTCCTTCGCTGGTCATCATTCGGAACGGGTCCACATGCTCCTCGATACAAGATTCATGCCGGCGAGCCGGCGCGCCGTGACCTGGTGCCGTCCGGCCGTTCACGGTAGAAGGCGGCCCGTGAATCGCGACACCCAGAACGGTCGATCCGCCCGCGCGCGCTGCTGGGCGGTGGCGCTGCTGGCGGCCCTGGGGGTCGTCGGGTGCGGCAAGCAGATCGGCGACAACTGCCAGACAGCCAGCGACTGCAACCCGAACGGCGGCCGCATCTGCGACCTATCGCAGCCGGGCGGCTACTGCACCGTGCTGGGCTGCGACGAGACGACGTGCCCCAGCGAGGCGACCTGCATCCGGTACTTCCCGTCGGCGTTCCTGACCAAGCCCTGCAACCCCTACTGCGAGGACCGGCAGGGGCTGAGCGCGACCCCGGACGGCGGCACGACCGACGACGCGAGCGCGGTTCCGCCGCCGTGCCCCGCGAAGTTCCCGCCCACCCCGGGGTCGACCTCGGCGGTCTGTCCGAACGGTTCGACGAACGACTGCGCCGCCGACGAGGTGTGCCTGGATTCGGGCCTGTGCGCGCCGCGATCGACCGAAATCCGGTACTGCGCGAAGGTCTGCTCCAGCAACGACGACTGCCGCAGCGGGTACGTCTGCCGCCCGACGGGCACCGCGGGAAGCTTCGAGCTCTCGTCGGTCTCGTGCAGGCAGACCGCGTTCTGCTCACCGATGTGACAACCGGCGGGCCGCGCGCGCCGAAAACGGGGGCGTGCGTGGGGATTTGCTCAGCCTGGCCGTCATCTCGGTCGTCGCCGTCGGGGTGACCGCCGCGCCTGCGCACGCCGGCAAGGGGGTCGACGGCGTCGTCAACCTGAACACGGCGCCCGCGGCCGTGCTGGCGCTTCTGCCGGGCGTCGGGCCCGCCAAGGCCGACGCCATCGTGGGCTACCGGACCCGGCGGCCGTTTCGCACGGTGGACGAGCTGGTCCGCATCAAGGGCATCGGCCGCAAGATGGTGCGCCGGCTGCGGCCGCATCTGGCCGTGGCCGGTCCGACCACCGCGGCCGTCGCGACCGTCGCGGTGCCGGCAGCGGGTGGCACGAGCTCGGTCCCGCCGCCCCCCGCGAGGCCGCCGCCTCCGCCGGTGCGCTGCCCTCTGCTCGCCGCCGGCCCACCCCGGCGTCCGCGGGGCGAGCGGC
>CAZJMY010000263.1:0-3674 GCA_964546845.1 uncultured Myxococcales bacterium
GCGCTGGATCGAGCAGTCGCGCTCGTACAGGTGAACCGCCCCGCCGTGCTCGTCGCCGAACACCTGGATCTCGATGTGGCGCGGGCGAACGATGGCCTTCTCCAGGTAGACGGCGTCGTCGCCGAAGGCGCCCTTGGCCTCGCGCCGCGCGCCGTCCAGCGCCGCCTCCAGCTTGTCCTCGCCGTCGACCAGCCGCATCCCGCGCCCGCCGCCGCCAGCGGCGGCCTTCAGCATGACCGGGTAGCCGATGCGCGCCGCGGCGGCCTTCGCCTCGGCGGCGTTGGCGAACCCGCGCCCGTCCTTGCCGTTGTCGCCCGGCACGACCGGCACGCCGGCCGCCTGCATGCGCGCGCGCGCCGACGTCTTGCCGCCCATCGCGCGCATCGCCGACGGGGGCGGCCCGATGAACGTCGCGCCGGCGGCGGCCACCGCCTCCGCAAACTCGGCGTTCTCGGACAGGAAGCCATAGCCGGGGTGGACGCCGTCGGCGCCCGACGTGCGGATGGCCGCGACCAGCTTGTCGATCACCAGGTAGCTCTCGCGCGCGGGCGCCGGTCCGATCGCGATCGCTTCGTCCGCCAGCCGCACGTGCGGGGCCGTCTTGTCGGCGTCCGAGTAGACGGCGACGGTGCGCAGGTCCATCTCGCGGCAGGCGCGGATCACGCGGCACGCGATCTCGCCACGGTTGGCGATCAAGACTTTGGTGATCTTGCGGGCAGGCATGGTCCTAGTATCAATGCCGTTCGGCCAATCGGAAAGCGGCCGACGAGCCGCCCGATGGCGGAGTGAGCTTCATGGTCCTAGTATCCCGCAGGCTGGCTGGGGCTGCGCGGTTCGGCGCCTGCCTCGAGGCCGCGGTCGGTGCGGACCAGCACGTTGGCGGTCCCGATGTGCGCCGCTTCCTGGACCTTGTGCCCGCGCCGGGTCAGGTTGTCGACGACGTCGCGGACGATCTCGGGCTCTACCTTCAGCTCGTCGGGGAACCACTGGTCGTGGATGCGCGGCGCCGCCACCGCCGCTTGCGCGTCCAGCTTCCAGTCGACCACGTTCAGCAGCACCTGCGCGGTCGCCGAGATGATCGTGGGGCCGCCGGCCGCGCCCACGACGACGCGCACGCGCCCGTCGCCGTCGACGGCGATGGTGGGCGTCATCGACGACAGCGGGCGCTTGCCGGGGGCGACCGCGTTCTGCTCGTTGCCGATCAGCCCGAACGCGTTGGGCAGGCCGGGCGTCAGCGAGAAGTCGTCCATCTGATCGTTCAGGAGCACGCCGGTCTTGCCGCCGACGACGTGCGACCCGAACCCCAGGTTGACGGTGGTCGTCAGCGCCACCGCGTTGCCGACGGCGTCGATGACGGACAGGTGCGTGGTGCCGCCGTCGCGGTGCTGCGCGGGCGGCGCGCCCAGCGTGCCGTACGCGTCGCGCGGCAAGACGGCGTCGCGCTTGATCCGGCGCGCCAGCTCGGTGTGGTACGCCGGGCTGGTCAGGTGCGGCAAGTCGACCTTCACGAAGTCGGTGTCGCCCAGGTAGCGGGCGCGGTCGGCGAACCCGTGCTTGAGCGCCTCGGCCAGGACGTGCAGGTACGCCGACGAGCCGCGCCCGTCGCGGCGCAGGTCCGCGTCCGTCGCGTAGACGTTCGACAGGATGCCCAGCGCCTCCATCAGGACCACGCCGCCCGACGACGGAGGCGGCATCGAGAACACACGCAGGCCGCGGTACGTCCCCTCCAGCGGCGCGCGCGGCGTCGCGGTGTAGTCGGCCAGATCCTGCTCGGACAGCACGCCGCCGGCGGCGCGCACCGCTTTCACGATCTCCTGGGCGACGGGGCCCTTGTAGAACGCGTCGGCGCCCCCCGCCCGCAGCCGCGACAGCGTCCAGGCCAGGTCGGGGCGGCGGAAGGTGTCCCCCTCGGCCAGCGGCTTGGTGGCGAACTGCTCGATGAACGGGGCGTTGCCGGCCGGCGCCTTGCGATCGATGGAGCCGAGGTCGGCCGCCAGACGCCAGGACACCGGGAAGCCGCGCTGGGCCAGGCGGTGGGCCCCCTCGACGCAGCGGCTGAACGGCAGCTTCCCCCAGCGCTTCACCATCTCCGCCAGCCCCCGCACCTCGCCGGGGACCGCGACGGCCAGCCCGCCGTGCTTCGACAGCTCGGGATCGACCTTGCCGTCCTTGAAGAAGGCGGCGGGGGTGATCCCGGCCGGCGCGCGCTCGCGGAAGTCCAGCGCGAACGCCTGCTTCGACGCGGCCAGATACACCAGAGCGAAGCCGCCGCCGCCGATGCCGGAGGCGTCCGGGTGCACGACGCCCAGCGCCAGTGCCGTCGCGCAGGCCGCGTCGACCGCGTTGCCGCCGGCCTTCATCACGGCCACCCCGGCGGCGGAGGCCAGCGGGTGATCCGAGGCCACGGCGGCGTGGGGCGCCCGCAACGGCGGCGGAGTCGCCGCCTCGGCCAGCGCGGCAACGGAGGCGACGACGGCCAGAGCCAGCCCGGCAGCCGCGATCAGCCAGGCCGCGGCCCGGAGCTCGGGGCGGGACAGGACCTTTCGCGGGGCTGTTCGAGGCGGGGTGATTTCCGATGAATATCAGGGATAATCAGCCCTTTGCAAAGCCCGAACGGACCTATAGTGTCGGCGGCGCCGACGGCAACAGCATGAGCGAGACCACCCCCAAAGAGCAGCGCGGACCGACCAACCTCCGCATCAAGTTCCGCAGCGCCAGCCTCGAGCAGTTCATCGAGCGCTACGCGGCGGACGTCAGCGTCGGTGGGATCTTCATCCGCACGCGCGAGCCGCTGGCGGTGGGGACGCAGCTCCGGCTGGAGCTGCAGCTTCAGGACGGGATGGCGCTTCTGTCCGGCGAGGGGACCGTCATCTGGATCCGGGAGACCGATCCGGCCCGCCCGACGGTGCCGCCCGGCATGGCCGTGCGCTTCGACAAGGTCACGCCCGAGACGCAGCCGACCCTGGATCGGATCCTGGCCGAGAAGGCGCGACTGGAAGCGGCCGGGGTCGTGCCCGCGCCGCCGGGCAGCGGCATGGCCGTCCGGCGGCAGTCGAGCGTGCTCGCCCCGCTGGAGAGCTCGGGCCGCGTGTCGGAGGCCGCCTCCAGCGCGCCCACGGCCCGTGTCGACGCGGGCACCGGCGCGGCGGGCGCCGCTCCGCCCAGCGCGACGAACGCGCCGCCGGCGACGAAGACCAGCTTCCTCGGGTCGCGGACCGCTCCGGCGGCGGGCACGCCGGCGGCGCCCGGCCCGTTCACCCGCGCGCGGCAGACCGGCACGCGCCCTGTGCCCGTGCCGTCGGCGCTGTTCGAGCCGCCCACCGCCGCCGACATCGACAAGGCGCTCTCGATCCTGGAAGAGGCGCCCGGACCGGCCCCCATGCCGCAGATGCCGTCGGTGCCACGGTTCGTTCCCGAGGCCGAGGACATCTCGAACGATCCAACGCGCGTGGCGGACTCGGCCGTCGCGGCCGCTGACGCGGCGGCCGCCGGCGACGAAGTGGCCCTGCCCGACGCGCGCGGCGAGAGCGCGCCCGTCGCCGCGGGACTCGGCGCCTCGCCCTCCGCGGTGGGCGACGCCGCGGTGTCCCCGGCCGAGAAGACCGGCGTTGCCGCGCCGGCCGCGCCGGCCGCCCCGGACGTGAGCCGGCGTTTTCGCGCGGCGTCCCGGGCCT